>NZ_JBEXIL010000010.1:0-173532 GCF_040608555.1 Micromonospora sp. NPDC005172 | reverse complement strand
GGCATCAACGCGAAGTCCACCGGCATCTACAACATGGTCCGCGACTTCAAGTCCCGCGGTGTACCGATCGACTGCGTCGGCTTCCAGTCCCACCTGGGCACCTCGGTGCCGGGCGACTACCAGGCCAACCTGCAACGCTTCGCCGACCTGGGCGTCGACGTGCAGATCACCGAACTGGACATCACCCAGGGCTCGAACCAGGCCAACGCGTACGCCCAGGTCACCCGGGCCTGCATGGCCATCCCCCGCTGCACCGGCATCACGGTGTGGGGCGTACGGGACAGCGACTCGTGGCGCGGTAACGACAACCCGCTGCTGTTCGACCGTTCGGGCAACAAGAAGGCGGCGTACACCTCGGTCCTGAACGCCCTCAACGCGGGCAGCGGCACCCCGACCACGCCGCCGCCCACGACGCCGCCGCCGACCACGCCTCCGCCGACCACGCCGCCGCCCACGACCCCGCCGCCCACGACGCCGCCGCCGACCACCCCGCCGCCCACCGGTAGCGGTTGCAGCGCCTCGGTGTCGCTGAACTCCTGGAACGGTGGCTTCGTCGCCACTGTCAAGGTCAACGCGGGCTCGACGGCAGTACAGGGTTGGACGGTCCGGATCACCCTGCCCTCGGGCGCCGCCGTCACCAACAGCTGGAGCACGCAGGCCAGCGGCACGTCCGGCACCGTGGACTTCCGCAACGTCGACTACAACGGCCAGATCGGCGCGGGCGGTAGCACCGAGTTCGGTTTCCAGGGCACCGGCAACGGTCCGTCCGGCACCCCCACCTGCACCGCGAGCTGACCCGTCCCCGCTCAGCTCACCCCCTGGGCACCCCCGGGGCGTCGCGGACACCGCGCGCCCCGGGGGTGTTCGCCGTCCGACCGGGGCGGCCTACGTCAGCCGTCGAGGCAGGCGCGGACGGCGGCGGTGAGACGGTTGGCGCGCTCGTCGCCCGCGCCGTACATCTGGTTCACGACGTAACCGAACCCCACCTCGTGGTACGCGTCGGCGAAGGCCAGGTTGCCGCCGGCGCCGTCGTGGCCGAAGCTGCGCTCCCCCAGCAGCGGCCGGGCCGGCTCAGAGTGCAGCAGGAAGCCGGTGCCCCAGCGCTGGCCGGTGTCGGGCGGACCGTGCCGCTGTTGGCCCCGCGCGCGGACGACGACCGCGTCGTCGACCGACGCCCCGGTGAGCAGGGGTCCGCCGCCCACGTCGGACACGCAGGCGGCGTAGAGACGCGCCAGGCCCTCGGCGGTGCTCACCGCGCCCGCGCCCGGGATGCCGGCGGCCTGGATGACGGGGTCGTTGAAGCTGACCAGCCCGTCGGCGTCCGCGGGGAAGGCGTACGCGCCGCCCATGGTGATGCCCCGCTCGGCGACCGCGTCGACGAAGGGGTCGGCGTCCGGCGGCGAAGCCAGATCCCAGGCGACGCTGTCGCGCTCGGCGGCGGGCAGCCCGAGCCAGGTACGCAGCCCCAGCGGGCCCGCGACGCTGTCACGGAGGTACGCGCCGGGGAGCTGACCGGTGACGCGGCGGATGACCTCGCCGACGAGCCAGCCGTACGTCATCGAGTGGTAGCTGTGTGCCGTGCCCGGCTGCCACAGCGGCGTCTGCGCCTCGATCGCCGCGATGACCGGGTCCCACGCGAGCACCTCGGCGAGGGTCAGGGGCCGGTCCAGGGCCGGCAGACCGGCCTGGTGGGTGAGCAGCCACCGCACGGGGATGTCGGCCTTGCCGTGCTGGCCGAACTCCGGCCAGTAGCGCGTCACGGGCGCGTCGAGGTCGAGGCGTCCCTGCTGCGCCAGCAGGTACGCGCAGATCGCCAGGATCCCCTTGGTGCAGGAGAAGACGACGGCCGGCGTGTGCGCGGTCCAGGGGCGTCCGGTGCGGGTGTCGGCCAGCCCGCCGTACAGGTCGACGACCTTGCGGCCCCGCACGTAGAGGGCGACCGCGGCGCCGACCTCACCGCCGGAGGTGAAGTTGTCGCGGAAGGCGTCGGCGACGCGCCCGTAGCGCTCGTCGACGTCGCCGTGGATCTGCGGCTGCGTGGCCACTGCCTATCCCTTCAGTGAGCCCTGGATCAGGGCCTTGATGAACTGTCGCTGGAAGATCAGGAAGACGATCAGGGTAGGTGTGAGGATCAGCAGCGAGCCAGCGCACAGCAGCACCAGGTCGGTGCCCCACTGGCCCTGGAACGCGCCGAGCGCCCCGGCCATCGTCCGTTTGGTGGCGTCGTCGACGAGGACGATCGCGAGCAGGAACTGGTTCCACGTCCACAGGAACATCAGGATCGTCAGCGAGGCGATGGCCGGGCGGGCCAGCGGCACCTGGACCCGCCAGAACAGCTGCCAGGTGCTGCTGCCGTCCACACGGGCCGCCTCGGACAGCTCGACCGGCACGTTGGTGAAGTGGGCACGCATCCAGAACACCGCGAACGGCATGTAGAGGCCGATCAGCGGCAGGATGATGGCCCATCGGGTGTTGAGGAGGCCGAGGTCCTGCATCTGGTAGTAGAGCGGGGTGACCACTGCCTCGAAGGGCAGCGTGAGGCCGAGCAGCAGCAGGCCGAAGACGAGCCGGCCACCGGGTACCCGCAGCTGGCCCAGCCCGAAGCCGGCCATGGTGGCGATGAGCACGGAGACCGGCACGACGCCGGCCACGATGAGCAGGCTGGAGCGCAGCAGGGCGCCCATGTTGGCGGCGGTGAACGCGTCCGCGAAGTTCCCCCACTGCGGGTCCGACGGCCAGGCCAGACCGTCGGGCACGGTGCCCCGCGGTTGCAGGGCGGCCGAGAGCATGCTCACGAACGGCAGCAGGGTGACGAGGATCAGGGCGATCAGGAACACCCGCCCGGTCACCTGCTCACGTCGGCTCAGGTTCACGGCTTCTCCCCCCGGGTCAGTCGCTGGATGGGCAGCACGAACGCCAGCACCAGCAGCATCAGCACGACGGCGAGCGCCGAGGCGAGCCCCACCTGACGCTGCGAGAAGGCGAGCCGGTAGATCTCCAGGCCGGGAACCGTGGTCTGCAGGCCCGGACCACCGCTGGTGGAGATGTAGACGATGTCGAAGCTGGCCAGCGCGGCGATGATCGTCACGGTGAGGCAGACCCCGATCTCCTGGCGCAGGCTGGGCAGGGTCACCGCGAGGAACTCCCGGACCGGCCCCGCGCCGTCCAGACGGGCGGCCTCGTAGAGCGCCGGGTCGATCTTGCTCATGCCGGTCACCAGCAGGATCGTGCAGAGACCCAGCAGGACCCAGGCCCCGATCACTCCGACAGCGGGCAGCGCCGTGTCGAAGTCGCCCAACCACGCGCGGGCCACCCCACCCAGCCCGAGGGCGCGCAGCACCTGGTTGACCAACCCGTTTGTCGACAGGAGCCAGCTCCACGCGATGCCGGCCGCCACCAGGGGAATGACCTGGGGCAGGAACAGGATCGTCCGGACCACGGTCCCGAACGCGCCGGTGGTGATCCGACGGACCAGGCTCGCCACCAGCAGCCCGAGCGCGACCGGGATGAGGCTGAAGAAGACGATCAGGATGATCGCGTTGGAGATGATCTTCAGCAGGTCGCTGTCGGTGAACACCGTGACGTAGTTGTCCAGGCCCGCCCAGCGGGCCACGCCGATCCCGTTCCAGTCGTAGAGCGAGTACTGGACGGTCAGGGCGAGGGGACGTAGGACGAAGACCGCGTACATCACGAAGGCGGGCAGGACGTACAACCAGCCGGTTCCGGCCGCGCGGGCCCACCGGCGTCGGTGGGCCCGCGCGGAGGCGGAACGGGCGGTACGACCCGCAGGAGCAACCTGGCCGTCCCGCCCGGGTGGTGCGCTGCCGAGGGCAGACGTCATCGGGACAGTTCCTTCTCGTACTCGGCCTGGACCGCCTTCACGTACCCCTCGGGCGTCTGCTGGCCGGCGACCAGCTTCTGCATCTCCGGCGTGATCGCGGCGGCGAAGATGCCACCGGTCGCGTTCGCGGTGAAGTCCACCGCGCCGTTCTCGGCCCCGAGCTGCTGCGCCGCCTTGAGGGTCTCGGCCAGCACGGTGTTCGGCGCGGCGGCCGGCACCGGGAGGTCACTCGGGCCGCCCGGGCTGGAGCCGCCGACCGTCACGGCGATCTCCCGCGCCTTGGCGTCGGTGTGGACCCAGTTCAGGAAGAAGGCGGCGGCGTCCGGGTTCTTGGCCTTCGCGGATACACCGAAGGTGTTGGGGGCGGACATCGCGACGTGCTTGGCGCCGGCGGCCTCCCCGGGGAACAGGAAGAAGCCCACGTTGCCGGGCATCGCCTTGTCGAGATTGGCCGACTCCCAGTCGCCGTTGAACATGAACAGGCCGTTGCCCTTCTGGAACTGCCCCACCATGCCCGCGTAGTCCAGGGCGTTGGCGTCCTTGGTGAAGTAGCCGGCCTGGGCCCACTTCTGGATGGTCTGGGTGGCCTTCAGCGCGGCCGGCGTGTCGAAGGTGGCACCCGGCTTCTGGAAGATCCAGTCGGCGACCTGGGCCGGGTCGCCGAACTGGTTCTGCAGCGCCTGGTGCGGGAAGTTGATGCCGGCGGTGTTCTTGTTGAACTGCATGATCGGCTGGATCCCGCTGGTCTTCGCCTTCGCGAGCAACTGCTCGAACTCCGCGACCGTGGCCGGCGGCTGGGTCATGCCGACCTGGCTGGCCAGCTTCTTGTTGTAGAACACGCCGGTGACGCTGTAACCGAGCCCCATGCCGTAGAGCGATCCGGTCCCCCGGGTCTTCTGGTCGCCGACGCGCAACTGCACGAGCTGCGACGCGGGGAACCTGTCCCAGCCGTACGCGGTGACGTACGGGTCGAGGTTCTTGAGCAGGTCGTCCTTCACGAGGTCGACCATCGTGGGGAGCCGGATGATGTCAGGCGCGTTGTCCGAGGCCATCACGCGCGGCGCGTTCTCCACGATGACCGTGAACTGGTCCTCGCGGATGGTGAACGTGACGTTCGGGTGCTGCTTGGAGAACTCGTCGGCCAGCGCCTTGGCCAGGGGGAAACCGGTCTCCGCGTACATCTGGAGGGTGACCGGCCCGGTGCCCAGGTCCGTCTTGACGGCGGCGTCGGGCCCGGCGGTCGACGAACGGTCGGCCCCCGGCGCGCTGCACGCCGTCGCGGCGAGCCCGAGCACCAGCAGCGGCGCGAGGACCAGCGCGCCGCGTCGCGGGAATGTCGTCAGGGTTTCTGCCATGTCATGACTCCTATGTTCCTCCGCGCGTCGGGCGGCCCATGGCCGCGCGACGGCTCCACCGGGGCCCTCGCGCCGGGCGAGAGACCACGACACCAGGGCCGCGACCGTCGCGCCGCCGCGCACGTGTACGGACGTTCAGCGCGGCGACCGGCAGTGTCTCCCGACGCGCCAAAAGTGGTCGCTAAACTGATTTAGCAGAGCATGCGCGTGACACTGGAGGCTGTCAAGGACAACCTGGCAACGGTCCGGAAACATCGGGTTCACACCGCGCCCGACCCGACCGGGGGCCGGGCTCCGGGTGCCGACGCATCATGATGAGCAGGAGCGGAGCCCGTGGCACCGCGCCTGATTCGGAGGACTGATGGGCCGCAACAGAGCAACCCTGGCCGACGTCGCGCGGCGAGCAGGGCTGTCCAAGACCGCCGCGTCGATGGTGCTCAACGGCAGAGAGGGCACGCGGCTCTCGGCCGAGGCACACCAGCGCGTGTTCGCCGCCGCCGAGGAGCTGGGCTACCGGCCGAACCTCGCGGCGCGCAGCCTCCGTACCCGCAAGACCGCGACCATCGCGTTCGTCTCCGACATCGTCGCCACCACCCGCTTCGCCGGCGGTCTCATCCGCGGCGCGCTGGACGCGGCCCGGGAACGCGACCACGTGCTGCTCATCACCGAGACGCAGGGCGACGCCACGTTCGAGCAGTACGCCATCGAGGCCATGCTCGACCGGCAGGTCGACGGGGTGATCTACGCGGCGATGGCCACCCGGCGGCTGATGGTGCCGCCGGCCATCCTCGGCGGCCCCGTGGTGCTGCTCAACGCCACCAGCTCCGACGGCCTGCCCTGCGTGCTTCCCGACGACGACCGGGCCGGTCGCGCCGTCGCCACCGCCCTGTTGGAGCACGGTCACCGCGACGCCATCGCGCTCATCGGGCGCAACCGGCTCAAGGAGGGCGACCCGGAGATCTCCCTCGCCGCCCGGGCCCGCCTGCGCGGCATCCAGCAGGCGCTGGGCGACGCGGGCGTCACGCTCCTCACGGAGTCCTTCTGCACCGAGTGGCTGCCCGAGCACGGCTATGCCGCCACCCGGGCGCTCCTGAACAGGCCGCAGCGACCGAGCGCGATCATCTGCATGAACGACCGGCTGGCGTTCGGCGCCTACCAGGCACTCGGCGAGGCGGGCCTGAGCGTCCCGGACGACATCTCGGTGATCTCGTTCGACGACGACCCGATCGCGGCCTGGTTGCGCCCGAGCCTGGCGACCACGGCGCTGCCACACGAGCTGATGGGCCGGCGCGCGGTCGAGCTGCTCCTCGACGGTGGCGCCGCCGAACCGTCGTTCGTCGCCATGCCGCTGCGCCGCCGCCGGTCCCTGGCGCCTCCCGCCCGCTGACCCCGCCTCGCCCCGGCCGAGGCGGACGAACGACAGGCCCGGCCCGGGACGCTGTCGCCCCGGACCGGACCTGTCGGTACTGCTGTCAACGCCTACATCGGAGCCCCTGAACAGACCGGCTAGCGCTGCGTCCAGCGTTGGTTGGCGGCGCCGTTGCAGGTCCACAGGAGCACCGTCGTGCCGTTGGCGGTTCCGTTGTTGTTCACGTCGAGACACAGGCCGGACTGCGCCCCGCTGATCGTGCCGTTCGAGTTGAACGTCCACCGCTGGTTGGCGCCGCCGTTGCAGTCCCAGATCTGGGCCTTGCTGCCGGCTGTGGCGTTGGTGGGAGCGTCCAGGCACTTGCCGAGCGACTGGAGGGTCTGCCCGCTGGACGTCCAGCGCTGGTTGGCCGCCCCGTTGCAGTCCCAGATCACCGGCTGGGTGCCGTTGGTGGTGTTGCTCTGCGGAACGTCCAGGCAGCGTCCGGAGGCCGCGCTGGCCAGCGCGAAGGAGGTCGTCGACGGCGGCGGCGTGGTCGGCGGGGCCGTGGTCGGCGGCGGGGTGCTGGTGTCGCCGCCGCTGACCCGGTACACCACCGTGCCGTGCGCCGGGACGCTGGCGGAGATGGAGCCGGTGCTCGTGCTGGTGCTGTTGCTCCAGGCGTCCACCAGGGTGAAGGAGCTGCCGGACTTGCCGACGGCGGCGGCCGAGGTGGAGATCGTCGTCGTCGAACCGCCCTGGTTGAACAGGGCGACGGCGACGTCGCCGTTGGCCAGCCGCTTGGCCAGCACGCGGCGGGTGCCGTCGAACGACACCTGGCTGGCCTGCAACCCGAGGGCGTCCTGGTTGATGGCGATCAGGTACGGGTTCTTGAGGATCGTCTGCGTCGCGGAGTTCATGTTGCGGACGTCGTTGCCGGCGATCAGCGGCGACGCCATGATCGCCCACATCGCGAAGTGGCTGCGCATCTCGGTGTCGTTCATGCCACCGCGGCCGACCTCCATCATGTCCGGGTCGTTGAACCCACCCGGACGCGCGTACGAGGCCATCGGAACGGTCACGTTGATGATGTTCTGGATGCCCATCGGGTAACCGTTGGTCTGCCCGGTGTCCCACGCGTTGGTGATGTCCTCGGTGGTCCGCCACATGTTCGCCACGTCGCCCCAGTTGCGCTGCGGGCCGGTCTTGGCGTGGATGCTGTTGGAGTTGATGCTGTAGACGATGGGCCGGCCGGTCGCGGCCAGCGCGTCCCGCATCTTCGCGAACGTGGTGACCTGGTCGTTGATGCTGCCGTTCGGCGAGCACCAGTCGTACTTGAGGAAGTCGACACCCCAGGCGGCGAACTGCCGGGCGTCCTGCGCCTCGTGGCCCTGGCTGCCGGTCGCGCCGGGATAGCTGTTGAAGTACTGGGCGCAGGTCTTGTCGACCGGCACCTGGTAGAGGCCGAACTTCAGCCCCCGGGCGTGCAGATAGTCGCCGAGCGCCTTCATCCCGCTGGGGAAGCGGGTGGGGTCGCCCTGGAGGTTGCCGGCGCTGTCACGGTTCGGGTTGAACCAACAGTCGTCGACCACGACGTACTGGTAGCCGAGATCGCGCATTCCGTTGCTGACCATCGCGTCGGCGGTCTGCCGGATCAGCCCCTCGCTGATGTTGCAGCCGAACGAGTTCCAGCTGTTCCACCCCATCGGGGGTGTCCGGGCGACGCCGTTCTCCAGCGCCTGCGCCCCGGGCGCACGTAGACCGACGAGGGCGGCGGCCACGAGCAGACCGGCCGCCGCGGCCCGCCCCCAGTAGCGGGCTCGGACGTTTCGCTTCATACGGGAGCGTCCTTTCGATAGTGCCGTCCACGGAGGACGGCCGCCCGGATGAGGCGGGCACCGTCTTGCCACTGTTAGCGTTAACAGCAGACGCCGGTCATATTACGGAGCCGTTTCGTCGAATTCAACTACTTCCATGTCTTGGCGCACCGCCGCCCGAGGTTTCGCTCTGCGCGGTGCACCCGCTGGTTCGCACGAGGGCGTCCCTCGACGACCGACCCGAGGAGGTGGTGAGCACCGAGGCGCCGATACCGTGCAGGCCGACGTACGCGGCGGGCTGGCTGCCGCCGCTGCACCCGCTGAGCTGGGTGCCGCCGCTGAAGACGTGACCTCTACGGGTTAGCGTTAACACATCCACCGGTGAATGGCCGGCATCGATGGCGGGCCGCATTCTCGCGGTTGCCGCCACCGGGGAGCCCCGGCCGGGGTGCGGCCGGCCGGGGCGAGCCCATGTCAGCTGCGCAACTGCCACTGCTGGTTGGTGCCGCCGTTGCACGACCACAGGATGAGCTTCGTGCCGTTCGCCGTGCCGGCGCCGTTCGCGTCCAGGCAGAGGCCCGACTGCACGCCGGTGATCGTGCCGTTGGCGTTGACGTTCCACTGCTGGTTGGCCTGGCCGTTGCAGTCCCAGATCACCACGGCGGTGCCGTTGGCGCTGCCCTGGCCGGAGGCGTCCAGGCACTTGTTGCCGTACACCATGAGCTGCCTGCTCGCGGTGGCGGTCCACCGCTGGTTGGCGGCCCCGCTGATGCAGTCCCAGAGCTGGGCCTGCGTCCCGTTGGTGGTGCTGGAGTTGCCGATCTCGGCGCAGCGACCCGACTGGACGCCGACGAGCTGCGCGCTCTGCGGGTTGGTGCTGCCCCCGCTCTGGACACCGGCCGCGGCGATCACGGACTGCGCGCCCGACGGCCAGCTCCCGTTGGAGACCGTGACGTTGCTGTTGACGACGTTGCCGCGGTCCCCGTTGGTCACGTTGGTGCTGCCGTTGGACGACCAGTTGTTGGTGACCGTGAAGTTGCCCATGTTCTCGGCGTAGTAGTAGTTCGCGGTGGCCCAGGTGCCGGTGGAGGAGAACACGTTGTTGCGGGCGGTGTAGTAGCGCGAGCCCTCGTCGAAGTAGAGCCCGAACCAGCCGTTGGTACGCAGGCAGTAGTTCTGGTTGATGGTCCCGCCCGGGTTCGCCGAGAGCGTGTAGATGCACCCGCCGTCGGTCATCTGCTGCATCACGTCGTGCACGTAGTTGCCGACGACCTGGTTGTTGGCCGCGGTGGTGGCCGTCGAATAGCGGGGCTGGTAGTTGTAGAGGCCCCGGTTGGCGTAGTGCTGGCTGCCGCCGGCGTCGTTGGCACCCCAGCCGTAACCCACCGACAGGCCGGTGTACGGCATGTTGTAGACCTCGTTGTGCGAGACCAGCGAGGTGTTGACGTAGGTGGTCAGGATCGACACCACGCCCCGGTACTCCACACCCAGGTCGTGCACCCGGTTGTTGCTGATGGTGACGTTCCGGTTGACCATCCGCTGGTCGCCGGGGTGGTGGGCGTCGGCGCGCACGCCGCCGACCACGATGCCGCCGGCGGAGTTACGGGCGATCTCGGAGCGGGTGACCGTGATGTTGCTGGTGCCCAGCCCGACACCGCTCGCGTGGGCGTTGGCGTCGTTGCCGATGCCGATGGCCGTCTGACCGAGGTTGACGAACTGGGAGTCAGCGAAGGAGATGGTGTTGGCGGCGGAGACCTGCACGGCGGCCGGCATCTGTGCCCAGCTCGGGCGGGTGGCCTCGAACAGGGGGCAGCCCTCCTGGCAGGAGGTCAGCGCGTCGGACGGACGGGCCCAGGTGCCGACGATGTGCGCGCCGGTCTGCTGGTCGGCGAAACCGTTGCTGCTGCTCGGGCCGAGCCAGCTGGTGCCGGTGAAGGTGATGCCGCTGAACGAGATGTGGTGCGCGGGCGCGTCGTACGTGCCACCCACGCTGACCAGCGACTGCACCTGCGGCAGCTCCACGCTCACGCTGCTCATGTTCTGCCCGGAGAGCGGGATGTAGTTGAGCTGGCCGCTGCCCGGGTTGAGGTACCACTCCCCCGGCGAGTCGAGGAACTCGTACGCGTTGGCCAGGTAGAACGGGCCGGCCCGGTGCGGGCGGGACAGGGTGTCGAAGCCGAACGTGTTGTTGTTCCAGGCCGGCTGCTGCATCGTCAGGAAGTTTCCGCTGATGCTCTGCACGGGCGAGTACCGGTCGGTGAACGAGCCGACGCTCTCCACCTCCACCCGGCTCTGGTTACCGACGTTGTTCAGGTAGCTCAGCGCGCTGTTGCTGAACCGCATGCCGCTCGTGGTGAAGGTGAAGTCGGCGCGGTTGACGGCGGTACGCGCCCGGGTGGCGATGGCGCCGTTGACGTAGAGCTGCCGGCTGTCCAACCCGGCGGGGACGCTGGCCCTCCAGATGTTCTTCCCGGAGTCGACGAGCGACCACCCGGTGACCGCCCGCGCGCCGCTGATCGTCGGGCGGGCCGAGGCTGCCGCCCGCCAGATCACCTGGTAGCCGTTGGTGCCGGAGTCGGCGGCGGTCAGGCGCAGCGGCGACGTGAGCCGGTAGACGCCGTCGGCCAACTCCACGACGATGTCGCCCGACATGGAGCTGTTGAGCGTACGTACCGCAGCCTGCGCGCCGCTCAGCGAGCACGGCTGGCTCGATGAGCAGGTGCTACCGCTGCCGGCCGGGGACGCGTAGAGGGTGGTGGTGGCCGCGGCGGCCGGTGTGGCCGAGACGGTCACGGCGACCAGAGCGGTCAGTGCCGCCGTGGCGGCGCCGGCGAGGAGCCTGCGCGCCATGGGGATGGATGAGACGGACACGGGGCGATCTCCTGTGGTGGTGGGGGTGGGGGACGTGGATCGGTGGGGTTAGCGCTAACAACGTGGGCATGCCGACGCCAGGTCAGGCGACGACCTTCCGGAGATGGTGCAGACCGTCGAGGGCGAGGCGGTCCTGGGAGGGGGCCAGGGGCCGCCAGATCGACGCGGCGGTGGCGATTGTCGCGTTGTCGGCCGTGAACGACTCGATGCAGACCGCGCCCCGATAGCCGGTGCCCCGCAGGACGGAGAAGAAGCGGGGCCAGTCGAAGTGGTCAGCCCCGGGAGCGCCCCGGTCGGTGCCGCTGACCTGGACGTGCTTGATGTGCGGGCCGGCCAGCGCGAGGGCGGCGTAGGGGTCGGCCTCCTCGATGTTCATGTGATAGGTGTCGATCATGATGCCGACGCTCGGGGGCAGGCCGTCGATCAGCTCGATCGTCTGCTCGACGGTGTTGACCACGCTCGTCTCGTAGCGGTTCAGCGCCTCGACGCCGATGCTCACGCCGCACTCGCCGGCCCGGTCGGCGACCGGCGCGAGAGCCCGCCGGAAGTCGGCGTAGCAGGCCACCCGGGCCGCCGCCGACATCCGCCAGGTACGGCCGACCGCCGCGTACACCGGGCCGCCGACGCAGGGCGCGCCGACCGCCGCCGCGCTCGCCACACACCCCATGAGGTACGCGACTGTCGACTCGACGACGGCCGGCGTGGCATCCACCAGGTCCCGCCCGGGCGGGGTGACCGCGCAGACCCCGGCCGCGACGAGGCCGTGCGCGGCCAGCAGGTCCCGCGTGCGGGCCGGGTCCCAGTCGCCGGGCTGCTCGATCGGCAGTTCGACCGCGTCGAACCCGAAGGAGGCGATCCGCGGGATCAGCCGGGCGAGGGCCTCGTCGTCGACCGGCGAGGCCCACACCCAGGGGTTGACGCCGATGGCGTACACCGCAACCTACTTCCAGCGCTGCGGATAGCCGGGCAGGTCGCGGCAGCCGCACATCGCGTAGTGCAACGGCGGCATGCTCGCGTCCAGGTACTGGTCCAGGTTGTCCTGGGTGACCGTGGGCTGCGGCAGCTTCCACGGGTTGGAGACCTGGGTCCCGTCGAGGATGTTCAGCGCGGCGATGATCGGCGTCCGCCACTGGTACGTCGGGTAGGTCGGCGCGATGGCGGTGAGCTTCTTGTCCTTCCACAGCTTCAGGAAGTCGAGCTGGTCCTCGCCGTTCATCGGCGGTACCGGCTTGCCGGCGTCCTGGAAGGCCTCGACCGCCGCCACGGCGACCGCTCCGGCGTCCATCCAGACACCGTCGATCGTGCCGTACCGCTGGATGTAGTCGTTCACGATCTTCTTGGTCTTGGCGGGGTCGCCGTCGGTGAACTCCACGCCCACGACGTCGACCTTCGCCTTGTCCAGTGCGATCTTCGCGGCGGACCAGCGGGTCTCCAGCACGTCGACGCCGGGCAGGATACGCAGGGCCAGCACCTTGCCGCCGGGCTTCATCTTCTGGCTGACGAACTCCGCGCCCACGTGACCGAAGCCGTAGCCGCCGACCGGGTTGATGAACGTCACCGGGCAGGTGGTGTTGACGCCGCGGTCGAAGACGACCACCGGCAGGCCGGCCTTGCAGGCGGCCTCGACGGCCGGGGTGAGCGTGGCGGTGGTGTTCGGCGACACGATGAGCGCGTCGCACTTCTTGCCGAGCAGATCGTTGATGTCGGCGATCTGCTTCTGGTCCTTGCCCTCGGCGTCGACGTGCACGAACTCGCTGATGCGGGAACGCTGCGCCTCGACCTCGGCCTGCATGGTCTTGAACCCGACCTGCCGCCACGGGTTGTTCAGCGCCGCGTTGGAGAAGCAGATCTTGTGCGGACCGGCCTTCTTGAACTTCGCGGTGTCGACCATCTTCGGGTTGAGCACCTGCTCCCACGGCTTGTCGGCCGGGCCCGTCGGTGCGGCGTCGAGCAGCGCCAGCTCATTGTCGTAGTCGGCCTGCACGAAGAACTTGGACTGCTCCCCGGTGCCGGACCCGGCGGCGGCGGACGCGCTGCCGGACGGGGAGGCGGTCGGCTCGTCGGTGGCACACCCGGCGGTGGCCAGTGCCAGCACACCCACCGCGGCCAGGGCGGTCATGGATCGTCTCATCGAATCACCTTTATCTTGAGGAGGAGGAACGCGAAGCCGAGACCGCCACGGCGAGCAGAATGATCACGCCCTGGACGGTCGATCTGAGGGCACCGGAGACGCCGGTGAAGTTCATCAGCGCGAAGAGCGTCTCGAGGGTCAGCGCACCGAGCATCGCCCCGACGACCGAGCCGCGACCGCCGCCGAGGGCGACCCCACCGAGCACGACGGCGGTGATCGCCCCGAACTCCAGGCCGACGCCGGCCTGGAACGACACCCCGCTGTACCCGCCGAGCAGGATCGCCGCGATCGCCGCCGCGACGCCGCTGAGCACGAACGCGATCGTCTTGGTGAGTCCGACGCGTACGCCGCTCATCTCGGCGGTGCGCGGATTGTCCCCGACCGCGACGAGCGTGCGGCCGAAGTCCGAGCGGGTCAGCACCACGGCGATCACGGCGACCACCACGAGGACGATCAGCGCGTACGGAATCCGGCCCAGCAGTGGCACGTCCTCGATGGCCCGTCGGCCGAACCGGCGGAACTCCTCCGAGAGGCCGCCCTTCGGCGCGCCGTCGGACCACAGGTACACGGCGCCCACGAGGATCAGGAACATGCCGAGGGTGGTGATGAAGGACGGCACCCGCAGCACCGTGGTGACCACGCCGTTGACCAACCCGACGAACGCGCCGCCGACGAGCAGCAGCGCGACCACCGGCCAGGTGCGCGACGGATCACTGTCGATGAGGCGGGCGGCGACGACGACCTGCGCAGTGACCAGGGAACCCACCGAGAGGTCGAACTCCCCGCTGACGATCACGAAGTACTGACCGGCGGCGAGCAGGATGATCGGCGCGGAACGGCCCAGGAACGACATCAGCGAACCCGGGGCGAGGAAGTCGGGTTGGACGAACGCGATGAGGATCAGCAGCACCGCAAGGAGCGCGGCGATCGGCGCGATCCCGTCGGGACGGATCCGCAGGGTGAGCGGACGACGCTCGGCGACCCGCATGGTCAGGACCCCGCCTTTCGCATGGCCCGTCGGGCGTAGACGGCGACCGCGGCGATGATGATCACTCCGCGGATCACCTGCTTGAAGAACGCGTCGACCTCGAGCTGGTTGAAGACCGCGTCGATGCTGGCGAGCAGCAGCACGCCGCCGATCGTGCCGAGGACTCCCCCGCGACCGCCCGCGAGGGCGGTGCCGCCGAGGACCACCGCGGCGATGGACTCCAGGTCGTAGAGCCCTTCGGTGCCCACCCGTGGAGCGCCGGAGCCGAGTCGGCTGGCCAGATAGACCCCGGCCAGGCCGGCGCAGAGGGAGCACAGCATGTGGGCCGTGACCAGGACCCGGTCGTTGCGGACGCCGGAGAGCCGGGCGACCTCCGGATCGCCGCCGACGGCGACCAGGTGGTGACCGAACCGGGTGCGCGAGAGTGCGAACCAGGCCGCCGCGGTCACCGCCAGCAGCAGCAGGAAGGACACCGGCACCGGACCGATCCGCTGGTATCCCAGGGTCCGCACGAGCGCGGGGGCGCTCTCGCCGGCCGGGCCGTCGTATCCGTTGTCGAGGTAGCCCTTGAGCAGCAGCCCGACGCCGAGGGTCGCGATGAACGCGTTGATCCGCAGCTTGGTGACGAGCAGCCCGTTGAGCAACCCGACGCCGGCGCTGACCGCGAGGGCGAGCCCGATCGCCGGCAGCAGCGCGCCGTCGCTGCCGTTCATCGCCTCGGCCGCCACCAGCGTGCTCAGACTGATCACGAACGCCACGGAGAGGTCGAGAGAACCACCGAGGATGACCAGGGTCTGCCCGACCGCGACGAGCCCGAGGCCGGCGGCGACGTGCAGCAGACTCACCGTCGTCGACTGGTTGAAGAGCTGACCGCCGTCGAGCATGACGATCAGCCAGCCGACGACGAGGGTGAGGGCCAGAGCCACGTACACACCCGGCACCGCGCGGCGGGCCGGACGCAGCGACAGGGCGGTCATGAGACGACCTCTCGGACGGTGCCGACCGCCAGGGCGACCACGTCCTCCTCGGTCGCGCCGGCGGGCAGCTCGCCCGCGATCCGGCCGTCGCGCAGGACGACGATCCGGTCGCTCATGCCGAGCAGCTCCGGCAGTTCGGACGAGATCATCAGGACGGCCGCGCCGTCGCTGGCGAGGCGGCGGACCAGATCGTGGATGGCGGACTTCGCGCCAACGTCGATGCCCCGGGTCGGCTCGTCGAAAATCAGGATCCGTGGTTTCAGCGCGAGCCAACGGGCCAGGACGACCTTCTGCTGGTTGCCCCCGGAGAGGAAGCGGATCTCCTGGTCGTCGCCGGCGGCGCGGACCTCCACGGCGGCGAGCAGCTCGCGTACCCGTGCGGTGCGGGCGGCACGGCCGGACCGTGCCGCGAAGACGGCCCGGCTGGCGAGCAGCGCGTTGTCGAGCACCGACTGCCGCGCCACGATGCCCTCACCCTTGCGGTCCTCGGTGACGTACGCGATGCCGGCCCGCATCGCGGCGCGCGGTGAACGCAGCCGCACCGGCCTACCGTCGAGCTCGACGTCGCCGGTCGTGAACGGCGCCACGCCGAAGAGCGCACGGGCCAGCGCGGATCGTCCGGAGCCCTGCAGGCCGCCCACGCCGAGCACCTCGCCGGCGCGTAGTTCGAGGTCCACGTCGCGCAGCTTGCGGTTGCCGCCGCCACGGACGGTCAGCCGTACCGACCCGCGGTCGTCGGGGCCGGCCCGGTCGGGGTAGTAGCTGGACAGCTCACGGCCGACCATGTGCCGCACCAACTCGTCGGCGTTGGTCTGCGCGGTGTCCACCGTGGTCACACGACGACCATCCTTGAGCACTGTGATCCGGCTGGACAGGTCGAAGACCTCGGTGAGCCGGTGCGAGACGTACAGCAGAGCGATGCCGCGCTCCTGGAGCCTGCGTACCAACCCGTAGAGCAGCTCGACCTCCTGATCTGCCAGCGCCGCGGTCGGCTCGTCCATGATGAGCAGCCGCGCGTCCAGGGCGAGCGCCTTGGCGATCTCGACGACCTGTTGCTGGGCGACGCCCAGCCGCCCGACCCGGGCGTCGGCCGGCAACGCGGTCTCGCCGATTGAGGCGAGGAGTTCGCGGGTGCGGTCGAGCATCGCGCGACGGTCGACCAGGCCGCGCCGGACCGGCTCGTGGCCCAGGTAGACGTTCTCCGCGACGGTGCGCTCGGGCAGGAGGTTGAACTCCTGGTGGATGATGCCGACGCCGGCCCGCTGTGCGTCGCGGGGGCCGTGGAACGAGCGCGGTTGGCCGGCCAACTCGATGGCACCCTCGTCCGGGGCGTACCCACCGGAGACGATCTTCATGAGCGTCGACTTCCCGGCGCCGTTCTCGCCGACGACGGCGTGCACCTCACCCGGTGCGACGTCGAGGTCGACACCCTCGAGAACGCGGACACCGAGGAAGGACTTGCCGATGCCCCGTAGGGCCAGCAGCGGTGCCGGTGGTGGGTCTGACATCCCGATAGCCCTTACAGATAGTAGTCATCGACGGGAACAGCACAACGGCCGGTAGGCCGTTCGGCGCGCTGAGCGACGCACTTTCGCAGGCTGGTGCAGAACTTGCGTTTTTATGGTGCAAACATTTCCTTGACATCGAGGAAACATCACACGTATGAAGATAGATGTTTGGATGCGGGTCCGCAATCCTCCATCTGCGGCGACTGCCAGGCCCGGCACTCGATCGGCGCGAGTGTCGACACGGACGAGTCAGGCCCGAGCACCCCTACCGAGGGGTAACATCCGACGCTCGACGTTTCATTGACACCTGTCGATGGATAGCTCATCCTGACCTCGCAGACCATGGACGAGATCACAGCCCACATCACGCTGTGTGACATCCAGCGGGGCTGACTGCCGTTTCGGCGGACGGCACGACGACCGCGACCAGCACACTCGTGGCTCCCGCGCGCCCAGACACGACCTGACGCGCTGGCGGCCCGTGCTCGCAATCGGAGTTGCCCGCCCAGACCTAGGAGACGGCATGCGTCGCCCCACATTGATCATCGGACTGATCGTCGGCCTGTTGGTGGCCCTCGGCCTGGCCCCGCCGGCGTCGGCCGCCCCGGCCTTCCGCGCCCTGTTGTTCACGAAGACCGCCGGCTACCGGCACGACTCGATCCCCGCCGGGATCTCGATGATCCAGCAGCAGGCCACCGCCAACAACTTCGAGGTGGTGCAGACCGAGGACGCCAGCGTCTTCACGGCCTCCAACCTCGCCACCTTCGACGTCGTCATCATGCTCCAGACCTCCGGTATGGTCTGGACCTCGGCCTCGCAGCGGCAGGCCATCGAGGGCTACCTCGCCAGCGGCAAGGGCATCGTCGGTGTGCACAACGCCACCGACATGGGCATCGAGTCTGAGTACCCGTGGTGGGACCAGATGATGAACGGCGGAGCCCACATGCCCGAGCACTCCCCCGGAGTGCTCGCCGGCACCGCCATCGTCGCCGACAAGCAGCACCCGTCGACGGTCGGCCTGCCGGACCGCTGGAGCCGCAGCGAGGAGTGGTACAACTTCGACTCCAACCCGCGCGGCAACGTGCACGTCCTGGTGACCGCCGACGAGCGCACGTACAACCCGGGTTCGCGGGCGATGGGCCCGGACCACCCGATCTCGTGGTGCCGCAACACCGGCGGAGGCCGGGTGTGGGCCACCGCGATGGGTCACGCCATCGAGTCGTACAGCGAGACCTACTTCCGCAACCACGTCCTGGGAGGCATCAAGTGGGCCGCCGGCAACGTGCCCGGTGACTGCGGCGGCACCGTCTGGGGCAACTTCGAGAAGCGCACGCTGGACGACAACACCGCCGACCCGATGGCGATGGCCGTGCTGCCCGACCGCCGCGTGCTGTACGTCCAGCGCGGCGGCCAGGTCAAGATCTTCAAGCCGAGCACCAACAGCACCGTCACCGCCGCCACGCTGAGCGTCTACACCGGCGGTGAGGACGGCCTGACCGGCGTCGCGATCGACCCGGCGTTCGCGAGCAACGGGTACGTCTACCTGTACCACTCCCCGGCGAGCAGCTCGACCGACGTCAACCGGGTCTCCCGCTACACGCTCTCCGGTGACACGCTCAACCTGTCCACCGAGGCGCGGATCATCGACATCCCGGCGTACCGGGACCGGACCTTCGCGGAGCCCGGCCACACCGGCGGCTACATCGAGTTCGGGCCGGACGGCAACCTCTACATCGGCACCGGCGACGACACGCCACCCAACCTCGACCCCAACTGGCAGGGCTACGCTCCGCTGGACTGGCGGTCCGGCAAGGCCAACCTGGACGCCGCCCGGTCCGCCGGCAACACCAACGACCTGCGCGGCAAGCTGCTGCGCATCACGCCCTCGGCCAGCGGCGGGTACACCATCCCGTCCGGCAACCTCTACCCCCAGGGCACGGCGCAGACCAAGCCCGAGGTGTACGCCATGGGCTTCCGCAACCCCTTCCGCTTCTCGATCGACCCGGCAACTGGCTGGGTCTACCTGGCCGACTACGGCCCCGACCGCAACCCGCCGACGACCAACCGCGGCCCGGAGGGTCTCGTCGAGCTGAACGTGATCAAGGCAGCCGGTAACTACGGCTGGCCGTTCTGCCACGGCAACAACCAGCCGTACGCGCCGTTCAACCCGGACACGGGTGTCGTCGGGTCGAAGTTCAACTGCAGCGCGCCGGTCAACAACTCGCCCAACAACACCGGCCTGGTCAACCTCAAGCCGATCGTCTCGCCGAACATCTGGTACGGCTACCCGGCCTCGACGACCTTCCCCGAGCTGGGCTCCGGCGGGTCGGCGCCGATGGGCGGTCCGGTGTACCGGTACGACGCGAACAACCCGTCGGCGACGAAGTTCCCGCCGTACTACGACGGCGTGCACTTCTTCTACGAGTGGGCGCGCAACTACGTCAAGGAGGTCCACTTCGACTCCTCGACGGCGGTCACCCGGACCAACCCGTTCCTGCCCGGCGGCAACTTCAACAAGCCGATGGACATGGAGTTCGGCCCCGACGGCTCGCTGTACCTGCTCGAGTGGGGATCGAACTTCGGCGGTGGCAACAACGACTCCGGTCTCTACCGCATCGACTACATCCAGGGCGGCCGGTCACCGATCGCGAAGGCCGTCGGTACGCCGACCAGCGGCAGCGCCCCGCTGACCGTCCAGTTCAGCAGCGCCGGCACGACCGACCCGGACCCGGGTAACACCCTCAGCTACCAGTGGACCTTCGGTGACGGTGGTACCTCCACGGCGGCCAACCCGGCACACACCTACACGACCAACGGCGACTACACCGCACAGCTGAAGGTCACCGACAACACCGGCAAGACCGGCTTCGCCAACGTACAGATCACCGTCGGCAACACCGCCCCGGTGGTCACCATCAACGTGCCGCCCAACGGAGGCATGCTGAACTTCGGCGACAAGGTCTCGTACACGGTCAGTGTCTCCGACCCCGGCGGCGCGGCCATCGACTGCACCAAGGTGTTCGTCAACCCGGCCCTCGGCCACGACGACCACGCCCACGAGACCACCGAGTACCCGGGTTGTTCGGGGACCATCTCCACCGACCTGCTCGGTGGGCACCCCGAAGGCGCGAACCTGTACTACGTGCTCAACGCCCGCTACACCGACAACGGCGGCTCGGGTGGCGGTTCACCGCTGACCGGCTACGCGCAGGCGATCCTGCAACCGAAGCACAAGCAGGCCGAGTACTTCAGCAGCCAGTCCGGCGTCCGGGTCGTCGACCAGAGCGCCGCGGAGAGCGGTAAGCGCGTCGGCGACATCTCCAACAACGACTGGGTGGCGTTCAACCCGATGAGCCTGTCGGGCATCAGCACCGTCAGCTACCGGCTGTCGTCGCCCAGCGGCGGCGGTTCCATCGAGCTGCGGGCCGACTCGCCGACCGGCACCCTGCTGGCCACCACGACCGTGCCGAGCACCGGCGGCTGGGACAACTACCAGTCCACGTCGGCGGTGAGCGTCGCGGCCCTGTCCGGGACGCACACGCTCTACATGGTGTTCAAGGGCAGCACGTCCAACTGGTTCGACCTGGACGCGTTCACCTTCGGCGGCAACGGCGTGGGGGTCCCCGGCGGCGACACCGGTACCGGCGTGGCCGGGAAGACCTGGACCCTGACGGCCCAACACAGCGGCAAGCTGATGGACGTCAGCGGTGTCTCCACCGCCGACGGCGCGCAGGTCGTGCAGTGGGCGGCTACCGGGGCCAACAACCAGAAGTGGCAGGCGGTGGACGCCGGCGGCGGCGCCGTCTACCTCAAGGCGGTGCACAGCGGTAAGTGCCTCGACGTCGTCGGGGGCTCGACCGCGCAGGGCGCCTTCCTGCAACACACCACCTGCAACAACTCCAACCAACAGAAGTTCACCGTGACGTCGACCGGCACCACCGGTGTCTACACGGTCAAGAGCGCGCTGAGCGGGCTCTGCCTGGACGTCAACAGCGCCTCGACCGCCGACGGGGCCCGACTGCTGCAGTGGGGCTGCCACAGCGCCGCCAACCAGCAGTGGCGGTTCACCCAGGTCTGACCACCGGACCGTAGCGCGAACGAAGCGCCGGCCACCCGCTCCTGACGACGGGTGGCCGGCGCTCCGGCTTTTTCAGCGGCGTGTCGTCACCGGAGCAGTCCGGCGTCGCGCAGCGCCACCCAGAGCTGCTCCGGGACGTCCGCGTCGAAGCGGCGCAGGGTCTCGGTCACCTGGGCCTCGTCGCGCAGGCCGACCACCGTCGAGACCACGACCGGGTGCCGGCGGACGAACGCCAACGCCGCCTGGGGCAGCGTGACGCCGTACTCCTGGCAGACCGTCGCGATCCGCCGGGCCCGCTCGATCACCTCGGGCGGCGCCTGCTGGTAGTTGTAGGTCGCGTCGGCGGGTGGCTGGTCACGGGCCAGCAGCCCGGAGTTGTAGACGCCGGCGATCACCACGCCCACCCCCGCGGCCTGCGCCGCCGGCAGCAGGTCGTCGAGCGCGCCCTGTTCGAGGAGGGTGTACCGGCCGGCGCACATCACCACGTCGATGTCGGTCTCCTTCACGAACCGGGCCAGCATCGCCGACTGGTTCATGCCGGCCCCGATCGCGCCGACGACCCCCTCGTCGCGCAGCTCGACCAGTGCGGGCACCGCCTCGGTCGCCGCCTGCTCCCAGTGGTCGTCCGGGTCGTGCAGGTACACCACGTCCACACGGTCCAGACCGGTGCGCTCCAGGCTGGCCTCCAACGACCGGAGCACGCCGTCGCGGCTGAAGTCCCAGACGCGCCGGTGGTCGGCCGGCACGTCGAACCCCTCCGGATCGCGGTCCCCCGCGCTCTCCGGCGACGGTACGAGCAACCGCCCGACCTTCGTCGACACCACGTACTCGGCGCGGGGCCGGGACCGCAGCGCGGCTCCCAGCCGCCGCTCGGACAGGCCGAGACCGTAGTGCGGCGCGGTGTCGAAGTAGCGGATGCCGGCGTCCCAGGCGGTGTCGACGGCGGCGGCGAACGTGTCGTCCGACGTCGCCCGGTACAGGTTGCCGCCCTGCGCGGCGCCGAAGCCCAGCGTGGTGAGCCGCACCGCCGGCCGCCGGGGCAACGCCCGGCCCGTCACGGCTCCCCCAACCCGTACGCGCGGACGGCGGTTTCCCGCCAGATCGCCGCCTGTTCCCCGTCACCGAGCGGTTCCAGCAGCTCGGCGAGCACGCCGACCCACCGGCTGTACGAGCTGGCGAGCAGGCACACCGGCCAGTCGGAGCCGAACATGAGCCGGTGCGGGCCGAACGCGTCGAGCGCGTGGTCGACGGCCGGGCGCAGGTCGGACGCCGACCAGGACGGACCATCCACTTCGGTCACCAGGCCGGAGAGCTTCGCGGTGACGTTCTCCCCGGCGGCGAGCGCCCGCAGGTTGGCGGGCCAGTCGCCGAGGTCACCCGTGCCGAGCGACGGCTTGGCGAGGTGGTCCAGGACGAACGACACCTCGGGCAGGTCCCGGACGAGGCGGGTGGCCGCCGGGAGCTGGTGGTCGCGGACCAGCAGGTCGTAGGCGAGGCCGGCGGCGCCGACAGCCGCGATGCCCCGCCGGACGTCGCGCCGGTCGAGGTACGCCGGGTCGGGCTCGGACTGGACGAGGTGGCGGATGGCGACCAACCGCTCCCCTCCCCGTGCGGCGCGGAGCCGGTCGAGGCGCTCGTCGATGTCGTCGGCGGTGAGGTTGACCCAGCCGACGACTCCGCCGATGAGGGGGTCGTCGGCGGCGATGCCCAGCAGGTGTTCGGTCTCCGCCACGGAGGCGATCGACTGCACGACGACGGTCTCGGTGACGCCGGCGGCCCGCGCCGCCGGGGCGAGATCCGCCGGGGTGAAGTCGTTGTCGATCGCCGCCATCGTGTCCGGGTCGATCCAGGGCTGGGGGTGCCGTGCACGGACCCAGAGGTGGTGGTGCGCGTCGACGATGCCGGGACGCCCGTCCGGCGGGGCCCCCGTCATCGGCCCAACCAACCGCCGTCGACGGGCAGGACGGTGCCGTGCACGTAGTCCGAGGCAGCTGCGGCCAGGAACACGGTGGCGCCGGCCAGGTCGTCGGCGCGTCCCCACCGACCGGCGGGGATGCGACCCACGATGGCGTCGTTACGCGCGGGGTCGTCGCGGAGCGCCTGGGTGTTGTCGGTGGCGATGTACCCGGGCGCGATCGCGTTGACGTTCACCCCGCGTGCGGCCCACTCGTTGGACAGGGCGCGGGTCAGCCCGGCGAGGCCCGACTTCGCCGCCGTGTAGCTCGCGACGTTGATGCCGCCCTGGAAGCTCAGCAGCGAGGCGGTGAAAATGATCTTGCCGCGTCCGCGGTCGACCATCCGCCGACCGATTTCCCGGCTCAGCACGAACTGGCTGGACAGATTCACCTGCACCACCCGGTCCCACATCTCGTCGGGATGCTCCACGGCCGGCGCACGAGCGATCGTGCCACCGTTGTTCACCAGGATGTCCACCGGCGCCACCGCCTCGGCCTCCTCGGCCAACCGGTACACCGCGGCCCGGTCGCCCAGGTCCGTCCGGATGCCGGTGAACCGGCGACCGGCCGCCTGGACACGCCGCTGGACCTCACTGCCCTCCGGCTCCAACTGCGCCGAGACCCCGATGACGTCCGCGCCGGCCAACGCCAGGGCCTCGGCCATCGCCAGACCGATCCCCCGCCGGGCGCCGGTCACCAGGGCCGTACGCCCACTCAGGTCGAACAGGGCGCTCATCGCGCCTCCTCCCGCCAGTCGAGCAGCACCTTCATTACACCGCCGCCGGACTCCAGGGCCGTGAACGCATCCGTGACGCCCTCCACCGGCAGCACCCGGGAGATCAGCTCCTGGGCCGGGATGACGCCGGCCGCCACGAGCCGGATCGCCTCGACGACGTCCTCGCGCTGGTACAGCCGGGCGCCCAGCAACTGCAGCTCGCGCCAGAAGAAGCGGTGCAGGTTCACCGGACGCGGCTGCGGGTGGATCGCCACCATCACCAGCCGGCCCCGGGTGGTCAGCACGTCCACGGCCGTGCCGACGCCGGCAGCGGAGCCGGACACCTCGAACGCGACGTCCGCGCCCGCGCCGTCGGTCCGCTCGTTGACCAGCGCCACCACATCGGTCGGCCCCGGGTCCACCGCCTCGATCCCGATGCCCGACGCGACCCCGCGCCGGAAGCCGTCCGGCTCGACGAGCAGGACCTGTGCCCCGCGCTCCCGGGCGACGGCCGCGATGAGGACACCCACCGGACCACCGCCGACGACGACCACGTGCTCACCGGATGCCACGTCGGCCCGGCCGACGTCGTGCACGGCCACCGCGACCGGCTCGACGAGCGCGGCCTGGTCCAACGGCAGGTCGTCGGGGAGCGGAAGCACCAGGTCGGCCGGCACCGTCCAGGACGACTGCATGGCGCCGGGCGAGTCGATGCCGAGGAAGTCCATGGCGTGACAGACGTGCGAGTGGCCACGACGGCACGCCGGGCACCGCCCGCAGGCGCGGGTCGGCATCACCGTGACGGCCTGTCCGACACGCAGGTCGGTCACTCCGTCGCCGACAGCGGCGACGTGTCCCGACATCTCGTGCCCGAGGACCGCCGACGCGCCCACGCGGGCGTCCATGTCGCCGTGGAAGATGTGCAGGTCCGTACCGCAGATCCCGGTGTACGCCACCGCGATTCGCACCTGGCCGGGGCCCGGCGGTTCCGCGGCGCGATCCTCGACCCGCAGGTCACGTGCTCCCTGGTAGACAATCGCCTTCACTGCTGCTCCGTCTCGACGTGGGTGGTACGTACGGTGCGTGTGACAGGGCGGCCGGAGCCGCGTGCGCGGTGTCGGCGCCACGGACACGGTAATCATCCGACCAATCGTGGTCCAGTGGTGGAGTCGGCCCGTACCGGCTCAGTGCCGCAGGGGCGCCACGTCGTTCGGGGCCCGGACCGCGTCGACGAGCAGGGCCTCGACCCCGACCGGTGCGGTGGTGACGGTCGGCTCGGCAACGGCCAGGAGGCGTTTGCCCGCCCGCTCGGGACGGACGTTCGGGCTGTCGGCCGAGGGCCCGTCCGGGCGGTGCCCGACCGCCGCGATCGCCACCTCGTCCACCCGTACACCCAGGCCCGGGCTGTCTCCGAGGACGAACGCGCCGTCCTCGACGTGCAGGTCGAGGCCGATGCCCACCGGAGGTCGCAGATCCTGCAACTCACTGACCAGGTGGTTCGGCACCGAGGTCGCGGCGTGCAGGAGACCGAGTGGAATGTTGCCGATGGGGCTGACCGGCAAATCGTGGGCGTGGGCCAGTGCCGCCACCCGCAGGAAGTGGGTGACCCCCCAGACGGCGGCCGCCTGGACGATGTCGACCGCGCCCGCCGCGATCAGCGGCCGGTACTGCTCCAGCCCGGTGAGGTTCTCCCCGGTGGCGATCGACGCCCGTACACCCCGTCCGACGGCCGCCAGGCCCTCGGCGTCCCAACGGCGGACCGGCTCCTCGATCCAGATGAGATCGAGGGTGCGTTCCAGCTCGGCCACGTGGCGTACGGCCTGCTTGCGTGACCACGCCTCGTTGACGTCCAGCATCAGACCGGGCCGTCGACCGTGACCGGCCTCGGTCAGGACCTCCCGGACCAGGCCGAGCCGGTGCCGGTCCCGCTCGATGTCGAGACCGCCCTTGAGTTTGGCGGCCCGCAGGCCGTACCCGGCGTAGATCTCGTACTCCGCGACCAGCTCGTCGTCGGTGAGTCCGATGTCCAGACCGGAGGCGTACGCGGGAACGCGGCGGTCCCGCCCGCCGAGCAGCCGCCACAGCGGCTCGCCGGCCAGCTGGGCCTTGATGTCCCACAGGGCGGTGTCCAGCGCACCGATCGTCCCGAACACCAGGCCCGCGTGGCCGGCCTTGAACGTCTGTCGCAGCATCCGGTCGTACAGGGTGGACACCGCGCGGGGATCTTCCCCCTCGATGGCCGGGAAGATCTTGTCGATCTCCACGTGCGGCCCCAGGCCGATGCCGTTGATCCCCTCGTCGGTCTCGACGACGGTGATCGGCACCGTGGTGACGCCGTCGGGGAACACGCCGTTGGCGTCGCCGACGGGTCGGCCCCACTCCTGGACCGTCGTCAGGGTTCGATACCCGGTGATGCGCATGTCAGCCTTTCGTGGAACCAGCGGCGACGCCGTCGGCGATCTGGCGCTGAAGGAACAAATAGACCGCCAGGACGGGGATCGCGGCGATGAGCACCCCGGAGGCGAAGGTGGGAATGTCCTCGGAGTACTGCCCCCGCAGCGAGGTCACCCCGACCATCAGGGTCCGGTGCTCGGCCGACGGCATCAGCAGCAGCGAGATGAGCACGTCGTTCCAGCAGAACAGCGTGTTGAGGATGCCGACCGACAGCAGCGCCGGAGCACCCAGCGGCAGCATGATCCGCCGGTAGACGCCGTACACGCTGTTGCCGTCGATCCGGGCCGCGTCGACGATCTCGACCGGGATGGTCCGGTAGTAGCTGGTCATCAGAAAGACCGTGAAGGGCAGGAACTGCGCCACGTACGCGAGGATCAGCCCCGGGTACGTGTCGACCAGGCCACTGTCCGCCATGACCCGGGCCAGCGGCACCATGATCACCTGGAAGGGGATGAAGAGCGCCGCGAGGCAGCCGATGAACAGCGCCGTCGAGCCCCGGAAGCGCAGTTGGCTCAGCGCGAAGCCGGCCATCGACCCGAACAGCAGCAGCAAAAACACCGCGCAGCCCACCACGAGGATCGAGTTGGCGGCGTACCGGCCCATGCCGACGCTCGTCCACGCCGTGGTGATGTTCTCGATGCGCAGGGAGTCCGCCAGTGAGAAGCGGTCGAGGATGTACTCCCGGCGGGTCTTCATGGCGACGTTCGCCGTGAACAGGAGGGGGTAGATCGTCGCGGCCGCGAGGAGCCCCATCGGGATCACGAGCAGCCATCTGCCCAGTCGGACGCGGGACATCAGTCCTCCCTTCCCGCGCGTCGGAGCAGCTTGAGCTGCAGGAGCCCGACGACGAGCATGATGATGAACAGGACGGTGGACGCGGCCGATGCGAGCGCCGGGCGGTTCATCCGCCCCTGCTGGATCCAGATGTAGTACTCCGGCAGGTAGGTCGAGCCCTCCGGACCGCCACTGGTCATGACGTAGAGCAGGCCGAACATGGACGTCAGCATCCCGATCATCGTGGTCACGAAGACGAACTGGATGGTGCGGGTCAGGCTCGGGATGATGACGTGCCAGATCACCTGTGCCAGCGACGCTCCGTCCACCCGCGCGGCGTCCAACAGGGCGGCGTCCAGGGTCGCGAAGCCCGCGAGGAAGACGACCAGGGCCATCCCGAAGGTCGCCCACATGTGTACGCCGACGACGGCGAACATGGCGACGTCCGGATCACCGAGCCAGTCCACCGGTCCGATGCCCACCGTGGACAGGACAACGTTGACAGGACCGTCAAACGAGAGCAGCAGGTTGAAGATCGCGCCGACGATGACCGGGGACAGCACGGCCGGGAAGAAGTAGACGCTGCGGTAGAACCGGTGCCCCGGTACCCGCAGGTAGATGAATGTGGCGAGCAGGCCCGGGATGGCCACCGCCACCGGCAGGAGCAGCACCAGCAGTCCCACGTTGCGCAGCGCCTGCTGGAACAGCGGATCCTGGAACAGGTCGACGTAGTTGGCGAAGCCGACCATCGCCCCGTCGCGGTCGCCGTCGCCGGTGAACGAGAAGTTGACGCCGAGTGCCAGCGGCCACAGCCGCAGCAACACGAGGATCAGGACGGCCGGGGCGACCAGCACGAAGGGCGCCAGTTGCTCGGCGCGACGGCCGCCGGCGGCACGCCGGGAGACGGCGCGATTGCGAGGCGGCGGTACGGAGGGCGGGACCCCGCCGGCCCGCCCGGCCGAAGCCGAGCGGACCGACGGGAGCGAGTTGCCGATCGTCACGAGGTCAGCCCGCCGTGTCCGAGGCGGCCATCTGCTTCACGACCTCGTCCACGCTGATCGAGCCGCTGAGCAACTGCTGCGAGAGGCGGCCCATCAGGTCGAGCGACTTCGAGGAGAGCGCCACGTGCGGCGCCGGCTTGCCGGTCTTGAGCGCGGAGACGATCGTGGTGACGGCCGGCCCGCTCGCCGACACGTCGATGGTCGTGTCCGCGGTGATCGCGCCCGCGTTGGCGTAGAACGCCTTCAGCGCCTCGGTGGAGCTCAGCGAGCGCACCAGGTCGGCGGCCACCTTCGGGTCCTTGGTCCACTTGGCGACCGCGTAACCGATGCCACCGTCGTATGGCAGGCTCGGGGTCGCGCCGCTGGTCACCGCCGGGGCCATCATCACGCCGAGCTTGTCCGGCGTGATGAACTCGTTGAAGTCCTTCCAGTGCCCGATGTCCGACATGAGCCCGATAATGTGGGCGGCCTTGCCGGACTGGAAGACAGCGAACGCGTCGTTGAACATGGCGGTGGAGTTCGCCCCGTCGTTGTTCAGCTTCGCGGTGCCGGTCTCCTTCCACAGCTCGAAGATCCGCTTCACGTTGGGCGAGTTCCAGTCACGCTTGCCGGCGATCCAGTTGTCGTACTCCTGCGGGGTCAGGACACCCGACGCCATCGCCGACAGGAAGAACTGGATGCCGTAGCCCTCCTTGTTGCCGAGGGCGAAACACTTGGCGCCGCTGGCCTTGGTGATGGCAGCGCAGTTGGCGACGAACTCCTGCCACGTCGTGGCGGGCTTCGCCGGGTCGAGACCGGCCTTCTCGTAGAGCGTCTTGTTGTAGTAGATCGGGTGACCCTGGAGCGTCACGGGAGAGGCGTAGGTCTTGCCGCCCTTGGCGAACGCCTCCCAGCCGGCCAGCCGCTGCCGGTCCTCGCCGACGTACTCGTCCAGTGGCTGGAGCGAGTCGACCCGGTCGCGGATCTGGCCGCCACCGTTGAACAGGATGACGTCCGGTCCCTTGCCCGACTGGATGGCCGCGCCGAGCAGCGTGTAGTACTCCTCGAACGGCTGGGCGACGAACTCGACCTCGACGTCCTTGTGCTTCTTGGCGAAGTCGGCCTTCGCCTTCTCCACGTACTGGGCAGAGCTGGCCTCGCCGGACTTCCAATCCCAGACGACCAGCTTCTTGTCCGAGCCTCCGGACGATGAACCCGATCCTGTCGCGCTTCCACAGCCTGTCAGGGCCAGCCCTGCAACGAGGACCGCGGACCACACTGCTCGTTGCTTCATCGTTGCTCACCTTCATATGGGGAGTGGCCTGAGAACGGCCGTCGATGCAAGATTGACGAGAACGTAACTCGTATGACGTCTGACGTCAACGGTTGCCCTTACACTGGGGCGGACTCGTGGGCCCGCTCCCGCGGCTACGCGGAGGTGAACGTGACGACATCGAACCGGCCGGCCGTCAACGGCGCGACGGCGCAGACCTGGACGCGTCGCCCGGCGAATCTGGCGCGGGCGATCACCGCCGAGTTGGTGACCCGAATCGTGCAGGGAGCGCATCCCTCGGGCACTCCGCTGCCCCCCGAGCCGGTGCTCTGCGAGACCTTCTCGGTGAGCCGGACCGTCATCCGGGAAGCGGTGAAGATCCTGCAGGAGAAGGGGCTCGTGCAGGTCCGCCAGGGCAGCGGAACGCTTGTCACCCCACCCTCGGCGTGGGACATGCTCGACGAACTCGTCCTCGCGGCGACCATCGCCGAGGACGACTCCCTGGCGATACTGGACGACCTGGTGGTCACCCGGCGGGTGCTGGAGTCCGACATGGCCAACGTGGCCGCCCGACTCGCCGACCCGGCCACGGTCGACCGGCTGCGCGCCCTGGTGGACCGCATGGACGAGCTGGTGGACGACCACGTCACCTACCAGGAGCACGACCGCGCCTTTCACGACACGGTCATGCAGGCGTCCGGGAACCGCATCGCCAGGGGCGTCGTCCGGTCCCTGGAGAGCCAGGTCGTCAACACCGCGCGGTACATGGGCCAGCCCGAGCGCGCCATGTGCGTGGCGTCGAACCAGGGCCACCGACGCATCTACGAAGGCATCGCCGCCCACGACCCCGAGGGCGCGGCCCAGGCGATGTTCACGCACATCACGGAGGCGTGGCTCGTGCGTCGCAGCGGACCGGGAAGCCCGACCCGCCTGCAGCGCTGACCGCCCTGTCGACCACTGCGTACGCCCCTGCGCCGACCCGTCCGTGAGGCCGCGCGAAATCCAGGTCCATCCATCGCTTGAGAATGTTAGCGATAACAGACTACCCTCGGGCCGCAGAGGCGAAGGGCACGCTTCACCGCTCCAACCGATCCGTCGGGATCGATGGGGCAGTGCACGACCAACGCCCGCTGGTGGGTGTCCGGGCCTCCCTCAGGGACGTTGACCACCGCCGTCGACAGCGGCGGGCCGCCGCACGCGGGAGCCACGGCAGACGACCAACTCCCTCCCGCCGTGCCCGCGGCACCGCCGCGGCCGCCCCGATCGACACGCGACGACACACGCGACACGCCACCAGCGCACGCGGCGAGCCGCCCCGCCCGTCGTGACCCACCCTGGAGGTACCGATGCACCCCACACCGCCACCACGGACCAAGACCCGGCTCCGGCGCGGCCTCGCCTGGCTCACGAGCCTGCTGCTCGTCTCGACGCTGATGCCGGCCACGGCCGCCCGCGCGGACAACCCCATCGTCCAGCACATCTACACCGCCGACCCGGCACCCCTGGTCCACAACGGACGGGTCTACCTCTACACCGGCCACGACGAGGACGGCTCCTCGTACTTCACGATGAAGGACTGGCGGGTCTGGTCGTCGGCCGACATGGTCAACTGGACCGACCACGGCTCCCCGCTGAGCCTCGCCACCTTCAGCTGGGCGAGCGCCAACGCCTGGGCCGGCCAGGTCGTCGCCCGCAACGGCAAGTTCTACTGGTACGTGCCGGTCACCGCCCGGGCGACCAACTCGATGGCCATCGGCGTCGCCGTCGCCGACAGTCCCACCGGACCGTTCCGGGACGCCATCGGCCGTCCCCTGGTGGGCAACGGCGAGATCGACCCCACGGTCTTCGTCGACGACGACGGCCAGGCGTACCTGTACTGGGGCAACCCGAACCTGTGGTACGTCCGGCTGAACGCGGACATGATCTCGTACAGCGGCAGCGCCACGAAGATCCCGCTCACCACCGCCGGGTTCGGCACCCGGACGGGCAACGCGAGCCGGCCCACCCTCTACGAGGAGGGTCCGTGGGTCTACAAACGTAACGGCATCTACTACAACGTGTTCGCGGCGGAGTGCTGCTCCGAGTTCATCGGTTACTCGACCGCGACGGGCCCGACCGGCCCCTGGACCTATCGCGGAACGGTCATGCCCCGCCAGGGCGCGAGCTTCACCAACCACCCCGGGGTCATCGACTTCAACGGCGGATCGTACTTCTTCTACCACAACGGCGCGCTGCCCGGCGGCAGCGGTTACACCCGCTCGGTGGCCGTGGAGAAGTTCACGTACAACACCAACGGCACGATCCCGACGATCAACATGACCACGACGGGCGCGCCCCAGGTCGGCACGCTGAACCCGTACGTGCGGCAGGAGGCCGAGACCATCGCCTGGGGCTCCGGCATCGAAACCGAGCCGGCCAGCGGGGGCGGCATGAACGTCGGGTGGATCGAGAACGGGGACTACATCAAGGTCAAGGGCGTCGGCTTCGGTACGGGCGCGACGTCGTTCTCCGCGCGGGTCGCCTCGGCCGCGTCCGGCGGCACCGTCGAACTGCGCCTCGGTAGCCCCACCGGCACCCGGGTGGGCAGCTGCGCGGTGCCCGGCACCGGCGGTTGGCAGGCGTGGCAGACCATCTCCTGCCCGATCTCGGGCGCCACCGGCACCCAGGACCTGTACCTGCGGTTCACCGGCGGCAGCGGCACCCTGTTCAACCTCGACTGGTGGCAGTTCCAGGCCAACGGCACCACGCCCACGCCGACCCCCACCCCGACGTCCACCCCGACCCCGACCCCGACCCCGACGCCCACTCCGACCCCCACCCCCACCACGACGCCGACACCGACGCCGACCGGCCCGGGGGGGCCGTCCTGCGGGGTCACCAACACCGTGGTCAACACCTGGCAGGGCGGGTTCGAGGGGCGGCTGTCGGTCACCAACTCCGGATCGTCCACGCTCAACGGCTGGCAGGTCACCTGGACACTGGCCAGTGGACAGACGGTGTCGCAGGTGTGGAACGGCACACTCGCCCAGTCGGGCAGCCAGGTGAGCGTCGCGAACGCCAGTTACAACGGCCAACTCGCGCCGGGCGCGTCGACCACCGCCGGCTACCTCAGCTCCATCACCTCAACCAGTCCCCCGGCCAGCACGCCGACCTGCACCCCCGCCTGATCCACCGTCCCACCCCCAAGAACACCCCCACCCCATCCCCACACCCCGTCCGCCGCCGACGTCGATCATGAAGCTGGGGCCCCCGAACGCCGATAGGGAGCAACAACGTCATGCTCGACGGGGCGGGGAGGGGGTGGGGTGGGGGTCCTAGAAGTCGTCGTCGAAGGCGACCGCGCCGCTCACGCCGACCTGGTACGCCGACACCCGCCGCTCGAAGAAGTTGGACAGCTCCTGCACGTCCTGCAACTCCATGAAGGCGAACGGATTGGCCGACCCGTAGTGCGGTGCGATCCCGAGCTGGGCCAGACGGCGGTCGGCGACGTGCTGGAGGTACTCCCGCATGTCCACGAGGGTGAGACCGGGCACCCCCTGACCCACCAGGTCCTCGGCGAACCGGACCTCGCACTCGACGGCCTCGGTGAGCATCCGGCGAACCTGTTCGGCGAGGTCGTCGTCGAACAGGTCGGGTTCCTCGGCGCGGACGGTGTCGACGACGTCGAACGCGAACGCCATGTGCATGGACTCGTCGCGGAACACCCAGTTGGTCCCGGACGCCAGACCGTGCAGCAGGCCACGCGAGCGCAGGAAGTAGACGTACGCGAACGCGCCGTAGAAGAACAGGCCCTCGATGCAGGCGGCGAAGCAGATCAGGTTGAGCAGGAACGCCCGCCGGTCCTCGCGGGTACGCAGCTCCCGCATCTCCTGCAACGAATCGATCCACCGGAAGCAGAACTCCGCCTTGCGACGGATCGACGGGATGTTCTCGATGGCCGCGAACGCCGCGAACCGCTCGGTCTCGTCCGGCACGTACGTGTCGAGCAGGTTGAGGTAGAACTGGACGTGCACGGCCTCCTCGAACAGTTGCCGCGACAGGTAGAGCCGACCCTCGGGGCTGTTGACGTGCTGGTACAGGTTGAGAACGAGGTTGTTGGCGACGATCGTGTCGCCGGTGGCGAAGAACGCCACGAGACGGCTGACCAGGTGCCGCTCGGCCGGCGACAACCGGTCCAGGTCGGCGAGGTCGGCGTGCAGGTCGACCTCCTCCACCGTCCACGTGTTGCGGATGGCGTCCCGGAACCGGTCGAAGAAGTGCGGGTAACGCATCGGACGCAGCGTGAGGTCCATCCCGGGGTCGAGCAGCATGTGTGTGGTCCTCGCGTCGGCGGTGCTGTCGGTGGTGGGGTCGGCGACGGTCACTGGCACGCCTCGCACGACTCGGGGTTCTCCAGCGAGCAGGCCAACGCCTCGGCGTCGCCCGTCGACGGCGTGACCACCGCGACGGTCGCCTGCTGGATACGCGTGGCGGGGCGCGAGCGCAGGTAGTAGGTGGTCTTCAGGCCGGACTTCCAGGCGTACAGGTACATCGAGGAGAGCTTGCCGATGGTGGGCGAGGCCAGGAACAGGTTCAGCGACTGGGACTGGTCGATGAACGGGGCGCGGGCAGCGGCCAGGTCGATCAGCGCCCGCTGCGGCAGCTCCCACGCGGTGCGGAACAGCTCCCGCACGTCGGCCGGCAGCTCCGCGACCGACTGCACCGAGCCATCGGCCCGCTTGATCGCCGACCGGATCTGCTCGGTCCACAGACCACGGGCCTTCAACTCGCGTACCAGAGCGGTGTTGACCTGGAGGAACTCCCCCGACAGGGTCTCGCGCTTGAAGAGGTTGGACACCTGCGGCTCGACGCACTCGTAGCAGCCGGCGATCGAGGCGATCGTCGCGGTCGGGGCGACCGCCACCAGCAGCGAGTTGCGCAGCCCGTACTCCTCGACCTCCTGGCGCAGCGCGGCCCAGCGTGCGGTCTGCGTACCCTCGACACCCCACAGGTCCGGTTGCAGGCGCCCCCGCGCGGCCCGGGTCTGCGCGAACGCCGGATGTGCCCCGAACCGGCGGGCCAGGTCGGCGGAGGTCTCCAGCGCGGTGAGGTACAGCTCCTCGCTGATCCGCGTGGACAGCTCCCGCGCGGCCGGCGAGTCGAACGGCAGCCGCAGCGCGAAGAACACGTCCTGCAACCCCATCAACCCGAGCCCGACCGGACGCCAGCGGGGGTTGCTCGCCGCCGCCTGCGGCGTCGGGTAGTAGTTGATGTCGATGACCCGGTCGAGGAACGTCACGGCGGTGCGGACCGTGGCGCGCAGCCGTTCCCAGTCGATGCCGTCGTCGCTCAGGTGGGCGGCGACGTTCACCGAGCCGAGGTTGCACACGGCGGTCTCGGCGTCGCTGGACACCTCGATGATCTCGGTGCAGAGGTTGGAGAGGTGCACCACGTTGCCCGGCTCGGCCGTCTGGTTGCACAGCCGGTTGGCCGCGTCCTTAAAGGTCATCCAGCCGTTGCCGGTCTGGGCCAGGGTCCGCATCATCTTCCCGTACAGCTCACGCGCCGGCAGCTGCCGCACGTACCGACCCTGCGCCTCGGCCGCCCGGTACGCGGCGTCGAACCGCTCCCCCCACAGGTCCGGCAGTTCCGGCACCTCGTCGGGGTCGAACAGCGACCACATCTCGTCCGCCTCGACTCGGCGCATGAACTCGTCCGGAATCCAGTTGGCCAGGTTGAGGTTGTGGGTACGGCGGGCGTCCTCGCCGGTGTTGTCGCGTAGCTGGAGGAACTCCTCGATGTCCGGGTGCCACGGCTCGAGGTAGACGCAGGCCGCGCCCTTGCGTCGGCCGCCCTGGTTGACCGCGGCGACGCTCGCGTCCAGTGTGCGCAGCCACGGCACGATTCCGTTGGACTGCCCGTTGGTGCCCCGGATCAGCGCACCGCGGGACCGGACCCGGGAGTACGCGATGCCGATGCCACCGGCGAACTTGGACAGGTTGGCGACCTGGGCGTAGCGCGCGTAGATCGAGTCCAGCTCGTCGCGCGGCGAGTCGACCAGATAGCACGAGGACATCTGCGTGTGCCGGGTGCCGGAGTTGAACAACGTCGGTGAGCTGGGCAGATAGGCGAGGCTGGACATGAGCCGGTAGAAGTCGACCGCTTCGTCAGGCGTACGCGACAGGCCGCAGGCCACCCGCAGCAGCCAGTACTGCGGGGTCTCCAACACCAGCCTTGAGGTGGGGTGACGCAGCAGGTACCGGTCGTAGACCGTGCGCAGGCCGAAGTACTCGAACCGACGGTCACCGTCGGCGTCGACGGCGTTGTCGAAGGTCTCGGCGTGCGCGTTGACGAACGCGGCGGTCTCGTCGCCGATCAGGCCCACGGCGTGGCCGGCCCGGATCGCCGCGCTGAACGAGGCGATGCCCTGCCGACGGACCTCCTTGTCGACATAGCCGGCCAACAGGCGCGCGGCCAGGCGCGAGTACTGCGGTTCCGCGCCGATCATCTCGGCTGCCGTCTGGATGGACAGCCGGTCCAGCTCCGCCGTCGTCGCGCCGTCGTAGAGGCCGCTGATCGTACGGGTGGCGACCCGCATCGGGTCGACGTCGGTCAGGTCGTCGGCCCACCGCTCGACCGCCCGGACGATCCTGTTGACGTCGACGGCCTCGGTGCCGCCGTCGCGTTTGCGGACCTGCATCGGTGTCCGCCGCAGGGCTTCGCCGCTGACCGGTACCACCTCGGTGACTGTCACCACTCACTCCTCGGGAGTTCGAGACCTCACGGCCCTCGGACGCGAGGAGACGGACACCGTCGGACGCCACGCCAGCGCGGCGTGGGTCAGGTGGCGTCAGCCGTCCCACGCGGCCTCGGACCGCCGCACACCCGGGGTCGGGTACGCGGCGCGCTGGCAGGTCTTCGGACTCGTGGGCGCGACCGGGACTAGCCGGTCTCCTACTGGCCGTCGCTTCCCAGGCCGATTGGTGGCCCAGTGCTGATGGCGGCGTTCGTTCCCACTCACCGCTGCGGGACAGTCCCGGATTCCCACCGGGTTCCCTCTTGCCTCGACCACTCGGGATGAGCGGCCGAACCAGCTGCGGTCGACACCATATATAGGGGGGACCACGTTTGTCACACCCCACATGTCGGGTCCGGGCGTGTCGCGGTCAACGGTGATGGTCACCGTCGACACCTTCGAGTCGGCCGGTGAGCGCACGTCGGGCGGCAGCGCGTCCGGCTGTCGCCGCCGGCTTGACTGAGCCGAACCGGCACCGATACGGTCGATCCACTATCTGCGGCGACGCGAGGGAAGCCGGTGAGAATCCGGCGCGGTCGCGCCACTGTGAGCGGTCCCCACTCGGGGGTCGCGAGCCAGGACGCTCGGTCGTCCGCAGCCTTGCGATGGGGACGCGTCATCCCCGAGGAGGTTCGTGCACGCATGTCCAGCTCCACGTCCAGCCAGCCGCTGGTGCACCCCGCTGTCCCGACCCGTCTGCTGTGGGCGGTCCTGGCCACGGTCGCCGCGCTCGCCCTGCTGACCTACCTCGTCGCCTTCGACCAGGGGGCCGTCTCCCGCAGCGGCATGTACCTGCACGAGTTGATGCACGACGGTCGGCACCTGCTCGGTGTCCCGTGCCACTGACCGGCACCGGCACCGCACCCTCGTTCGTCACGGTCCTGCTGCGCGGCCTGCTCGCCGGCCTGGTGGCAGGCCTGCTCGCCGGAACGTTCGCCTACGTCGTCGGCGAACCGCACGTCGAGGCGGCCATCGCCATCGAGGAGGCGGCGGCTGCCACGCACGCCGAATCCCCCGTCGACGGGCACCAGCACGACGAGGACGCCCTGGTCGGCCGCAACGGCCAGCGCGGCGGCCTGTTCCTGGCCACCGGCCTGTTCGGCGCCGCGATGGGCGGCCTGCTGGCCACCGCGTACGTCCTGCTGAGCCGGCGACGCAGGGCCGTCGACGACGGGCGGGGCGGTCTGCTACTGGCCGGCGGCGCGCTGCTCGGCGTGGTGATCGTGCCGTTCCTCAAGTACCCGCCGAACCCTCCGGCCGTCGGCGACCCGTCCACCATCGACCAGCGCACGGTCACCTACCTGTTGATGGTGGTACTCGGCCTGGTCGCGGTCTGGTCGGGCTCGCTCGGCTACCGTTCGGTCGGCGAGCACTCGCCGGTGTGGCTCCGCGCCAGCGCGGCAGTCGGCGGTTTCCTGCTGGTCACCGTCGTCTCCTATGTGGTGCTGCCGTCGTTCCAGGAGGTCCCCGGTGATTTCCCCGCGACGCTGCTGTGGAGTTTCCGCCTCGCCTCCCTGGGCACCCAGGTGGTGCTGTGGACCGGGCTCGGTCTGCTCTTCGCCGCTCTGATGCACCGCCAACGCGCGGTCGCCGAGGCACGACTGGCCGGGTGAGCGCCACCAGCCTGCGGTTGGTCGCCCACGGGCACACCGTCGCCCTGCGGCAGGCCCGGTTCGGCGGGAACGACAGCCTGGACGAGGGCGGCCGGCGCGCCGCCCTCGCCCTGTCCCCCGTCGACCCGGGCCGGCGGACCGGCGACGGCCACGCCTGCCTGTCCAGTCCCGCGACGGCGGCCGTGCAGACCGCGTACGCCCTCGGCCTGACGCCCGCGGTCGAGTCGGCGCTTGCCGACTGCGACTACGGGGAGTGGGCCGGTCGGTCCCTTCAGGACATCGCCGCGACGCGGCCCGCGGCGCTGCATGAGTGGCTGACCAGCCCGGACGCGGCACCGCACGGTGGCGAGTCGGTCGCGGCGCTACGCCAGCGCGTCGGTCGGTGGCTGGACGCCCAGCGTGGCGTCGGTCGACGGGTCACGGCGGTCACTCATCCGCTCGTGGTCCGCGTCGCGCTGGTGCACGCCCTGGATCTGCCACTGGCGACGTACCGGCAGTTCGACGTCGCGCCGCTGGCGATCGTCCGGCTCACCGACCACGGCCGACGATGGCAGCTCCGGCTGAGCGCGCCCCCGTCACCCTCGGCAGGCGACAGAGCCGGTGAGCGACATACCACAGAGGTATGAATATGACTCTGAGGTATGTGCCGCACAACCGACATGCCTCGCCGGCGGCGAGGAGCGCCAGTGGTGGCCGCCGCACGAGGGGCGACCCGCGAAGCACGTGCATCTCGGGGTCGAGGCCGGGTGGACCCGGAACCGCAGTCGGGCGGGCCGTGTGTCACGGCCCGCCCCACTGCGTCGTACCCGGCCTACTTCGCGCCGGTGACCGTGAACGGTCGGGACACCGGCGTCGCCGACGTGCCGCCGGACAGCGTCACGCTGGTCACGCCCGGCCGCGCCGAATCCGGAACGCTGACTGTCGCGCCGGCGACGACGCCGTCACCGTTCGCGCGTACCGTGCCGACCCCACGGCCGTCGCCGAAGCTGACCGCGATCGCCTCGTTCGGCGCGAAGCCGGAGCCGTCGACGGTGATCGACGTGCCCCGCGGTGCGGACGCCGTCGGCAACGACAGACGCGGCTGGTAGGTCGGGCCCGTCGGCGGGGCGGTCACCTGGACGGTGGCCGTCGCCGGCGTGCTCGAGGACGCGCCGGTGGCGCTGACCGCGTACCGGCCCGGTGTCGTGTTCCCCGAGGTCGCGACGACCGCGCGGATCGTGCCCGTCGCGGACGCCGAGACCGTCACGTCGCGGATCGTGCCGGCCGCCAGGCCCACCGTCACCCGCTCGCCGGCGGCGAACCCGCTGCCGACGACCGTGACCGCGTCACCGGCAAGGACCGGCTGCGTCCCGGACACCGCGAGAGTGGTGCGCGCTCCGGCCCGCCGGACGGTCACGGTGAAGCTGGCGGTGCTGCTGGACAGCGTGTCCCACGCGGTGACGCGCACCGTGTAGGTGCCCTCCGCCGCGTAGGTGTGCCGACCGCTCAACGCGCCGTCCGCGCCGACCGTGGCGTCGTCCGGAACCGTGCCGTCGCCCCACTGGACGCGGGCGCGGTAGCCGGTCGCGCCGGGGACACCGCCGCTGACCGACCCGAGGTTCGCCGCGAGGACCTGCCCGGCGTCGACGCTCTGGCCGCTCGGGGCGGTGGTCGCCAGCGCGGCGGTCGGCGTGCCGTCGTCCGCGACGGCGAACACGTGGATCCGGCCCGCCGAGCGGGGATCGCCGGTCTGCGTCGGCAGGGTCACCGAGACCAGCGTCTTACCCGCAGGGATCTGGTACGGCGCGGTGGCGAACAGGAACGGCTGGGCGCCGTCGCGGCTCGTGCCACTGAGCCGGTACGCGGACTTCGCGACCACGATGTTGCCGTACGACGGGGTGCCGTTGGCGTTGCCGCCCAGCGTCCAGTCACTGAACTGGATCGGGATGCCGGCGGTGCTGCCGTCGCTGAACGTCGCCGTGCCGGTGGTGCTCTGGTTGCCCTGCGTGCCGGCGCCGACGAACGAGATCGTCCGGGCATCGGACGGTAGGCGCAGGTCGATCGTCGCGCCGTTGCCGGTGGCGTTGTCCGGCTGCCCGGCCGGGATCTGCGGCAGGGCGAAGCCCAGCGCCGTGCCCGGCACCTGCTGCCGCTGCCCCTGCGCCACACCGGCCGCCACGAGCGCGGCCCGCGAGTACGCCCACGACTTCGCGTCGCAGTCCGCCGCGAGGGTGCCCTCGTCGCCGACGCACACGGTGTCGAACGCCGCGGCGAGGCCGTTCGCCGGCGCGTACGCGACGTCGACGCCGACCGTCACCGAGCCCTGGCCGACGCCGTCGGTCACCGTGACGGTCGCCTGGTGGTAGCCGGGAGTGGCGTAGGTGTGCTCGCCACTGATCCGGTAGACCGCCCGGGAACTCAGGGTCAGGGTGCCCGCGGTGGCCGGTGAGCCGTCACCCCAGTCGATCGTCGCGCGGTAGTCGTCGGCGACGCCGCCGGTGACGGTGGCCAGCGCCACAGTCGCGGGTGCGCCGGAGAGCGCGTGCGCGCCGTCGGTGGCGGTCACCGTGATGTCGCCGCCGGCCAGGTCGAGGTCGCCACCGGCGAGCAGTTCGATCTCGGCGAAGGTCGGCCGCTCCGCGCCGACCGTCCTGGTCACGACGAGGCGGAACTGCGCGTACCGCCCGGGCTTGTCGATCCGGAACGGCCGGGTCTGGTTGCGCCAGGCGAACACCTCGCCCGCCCGGGAGTCGAGGGTGCTCCAGGTGAGGCCGTCGGTGGAGCCCTGCAACCGCCAGTCCGCCGGATCACCTGCGGCAGCGCCGGAGGTGAGCGTGTAGTAGGTCGGCTTCTGCCGGCCGCCGCGGGCGGTCCAGCCGATCCGCGGCGTACCCGTCGACGCGGTGAGCTGGGTGGTGGACGAGTCGTCGAACAGCGTGGACGCGTCCTGCCCGCCGCTGACGGTGGCGGTGCCGAGGCCCGGTCCGGTGACGTCCTGCAACGGCTCGGGCACGGCATCACCCTTGGTCAGTGACGGCGGCACGTCGTTGCGTCCGGCGCCCCAGGACGACGGGTTCGGTCCCATCTGGAAGTCGATCGTGCCGCCCCTGGAGAGCGCGGACACCTCGACGGAGACCCCGCGCTGCTTCTTGCCGTTGACCTTCACGCTCTGCACGTACACGTTGCGGTCGTTGTTGTTCGCGGCGTTGACCACGATGTCGCCGGTCGGTCGGTGCACGGTCATCCGGGTGAACTGCGGCGAACCGATCGCCCAGTGGGTCGACCCGGCCTGCAACGGGTAGATGCCCAGCGAGCTGAGGACGTACCAGGCCGACATCTCGCCGTTGTCCTCGTCGCCCAGGTAGCCCTGGCCGATCTCGCTGCCCACGTAGAGACGCCGCATGATCTCGCGCACGACCGCCTGCGTCCTGGCGGGAGCGCCGGCGACGTCGTACAGGTACGGGATGTGGTGCGAGGGCTGGTTGCTCATGCCGAGCTGGCCCAGTCGCACCGCGCGGGCTTCGAGCATCTCGTGGATGACGCCGCCGTAGCCGCCGGGGCGGTCGGCGTTCTCCGGCGTGGCGAAGAAGGTGTCGAGCTTGTCGCGCAACGCCTTCTGCCCGCCGTACAGGTTGATCAGGCCCTGCGGGTCCTGCTGCGCGGTGAACGCGAAGTTCCAACCGTTGGTCTCGGTGTACACGCCGCCCCAGTCCAGCGGGTCACCGGCGAGGAACGTGCCGGAGGCGTCGCGGCCCTGGAAGAGCTTCGTCCTGTCGTCGAAGAGGTGGACGTAGTTGCGCGCACGCTCCAGGAAGTACCGGGACTCCTCCGTGAGCCGGTCGCGCCGCAACTTCGGGGTGGCCGGGTCCTTGGCCAGGGCTGCGGCCATGTTGCCGATGCCGTAGTCGTTGATGTAGCCCTCCAGCGCCCACGACACGGACTCGCCCGTGGAGGTCGGGGTATAGCCGAGGAACAGCGACGTCTCGATGCCCTTGCGGCCGACCGCGCCGCGCCCGGATGCGACGGTCGCGTCCTTCACCGCCGCGTCGTACGCCGCGAGCGGGTCGGGCAGTTTCACCCCGCTGAGGTACGCCTGCGCGAGGGCCACGTTCGCGCTGGTGCCGGTCATCAGGTCGGCGTAGCCGGGCGACGACCAGCGGGCGATCCAGCCGCCGTCGCGGTAGTGCTGGACGAACCCGTCCGAGATCTTCGCGGCGACGTCCGGGTAGAGCAACGCGTACGCGGGCCACACCGTGCGGTAGGTGTCCCAGAAACCGTTGTTGACGTAGATCTGCCCGTCGACGATCTTCGCGCCGGTCCGGGTGGCGGTCGACGTGCCGGCCAGCGCGGACACCGGGCTGGCGTACTGCCAGCGGGGGGCGGCGGCGGTGCCGGTGTTCTCCGACTGGGAGTTCGGGTAGAGGTTCAGCCGGTACAGGTTCGAGTACATGGTGACCAGTTGCGTCTCGGTCGCGCCCCGCAGCTCGACCCGGCCGAGCCGGTCCTTCCAGGCGGCGGTGGCGGCGTCCCGGATCGCGTCGAAGCTGCGGCCGGTGACCTCCAGGTCGAGGTTGCGACGAGCCTGGTCGACGGAGAGGAACGAGGTCGCGATCCGCATCGTCACCTGCCGGTTCGCGGACACGTCGAAGGTCGCGGACGTCGCGGTGGCCGCCGTCGGCGCCCGGTCGAACTCGCCGGACACGAACATGCGGCTACGCCCGGCCGAGAGGCCGCTTCCGTTGTCGACCCAGCCGGTGAACGTGCTGTCCGTCCCGAGGGTGAAGGTGCCCTTGGTGAAGACGAGACTTCCGGTCGCCGGTCCGGGACCGAAGGTGAACCGCATGATGCCGGCGTGGTCGGTGGGTGCCATCTCCGCGACCAGGCCGTTCTGCAGCGCGACCCGGTAGAGGTCCGGACGTGCCGTCTCGTCCTCGTGGCGGAAGGCGAGCGCCCGGCTGGCGGGTGCTCCGGTGAGGGGGCCGTCGCCGGCCACCGGCATCACCGACATCTGGTTGCGGTCGCCCATCCACGGGCTGGGCTCGTGGGAGATCGCGAGGCCCTGCAACGTGGGCAGGTTGGCGGCGTTGTTGGCCCGGTGGTAGTCGTACTCCCAGGAATCGGAGGTCGCGTCGGTCACCGGGGTGAAGAAGTTGAACCCGTTCGGCACGGCCGTGATCGGCAGGTTGTTGCCGCGCGAGAACCCGCCCGTGGAGTTGGTGCCGCGCCGGGTGTCGACGTAGTTGGTCAGGCGGGAGCCGTCGACTGCCGTCGGCGTGCCCGTCAGCTCGATGTCGTCGAGCCATCCCTGGAACCGGGTCTCCCCGGTGGCCTGCGGATTGTCGTAGGCGAGCAGGACCCGGTCGATCGTCTTGCCGCGCGCGACGACGCCGAGGTCCGCGCTCACCGCGTTCCACTGGTCGGCGTAGAGCACCTTCGACGCGCCCTGGCCGGCCGGCGTCAGCGGGTAGCCGTGCTGGTCGACTGCCGACCGTCCACTGAGGTAGCTGCCGTCGGTGAAGCGCAGGTCGACGGACGCGTAGGTGGACGGGTACCGGGCGTCCTGACCGGTGAACTCGGGGAAGATCCGGTACGACAGGCGGGTGTGCGGTCCGACCGGGATGTCGACGTCGAACAGCCGGTTCGTCGCGTACGAGCGACCGGCGGCCTGGGCGCCACCGGAGTACCGCAGCGCGGCCAGCCCGGTGAAGCCGACGCTCGGCTTCGTCGTGTAGCCGCCGACCGGCCCGGGGCCGACGTCGGTGACCATGGGCGTCGCCGGCGGCCGGACGTCCGAGCCGTCGCTGATGTCCCAGCTGGCGAGCTGGGTGAGGGACTCGCCGGAGTTGGCGGAGATGGACAGTCGGTACCAGCCGTAGGCCGTCGTGTTGGTGACGCCGTACGTGATGGTGGCGAACCGCCTGGCGAAACGCTGCTGCGTCTGACGATCCAGGTCGACCCAGGTGCTGCCGTCGACGGACCCCTGGAGGGTGAAGTCGCGGGGGTCGCGGCCCGGCTCGTCGTCGGCCGAGGTCAGCGCGTACCGCTTGACGACCGCGGGCTTCGCCAGCTGGTACGTCACCCACGCGGCCGATTCGAACGCCAGCCACTTGGTCGACGGGTTCCCGTCGGCGAGGTTCGCCGCGATCTCGTTCGGCGGGTTCTGGGCGCTCGCGGTGACGGCCTCGACCTGACCGAGCAGGCTGCCGGGCAGGTTGGCGCTGCTCGACCCGCTCAGGTTGCCCTGCACGGGTCGACCCGAGCGGTCCACCTCGACGGTGCTCGTGGCGGGCTGCGGGTCGGCCGACTCGAACGAGGATCGGAAGGCACCCGGCGGGGCGCTGGGCGCGGCGCTGGCCAGGGGCGCGCCGACGACCAGCCCCAGGGGCAGCAGGATGGCGGTCGTCGCGGCGGCCATCCGCAGGGAGACGGTGCGCGCACGGGGGAGATACGGCATGGGGGCGGGACCTTTCGACTCGATCCGGTCGAGGACGTCGAGCGGATGGGCGAAGGGGGTGGTGGTAGTGGACGGTCAACCGGGCCTGACATCGTTGTCATCGGGCGTGCCTGACAAGCGAGGGCAGATCCGGTGGATGTTGGGCAGATGCTGCCGGGAGACCACGGCCGTGTCAATGGGTTGGTCGCGGGGAGACGCGCGCCGCAACGTCCCGGTTGGACTCGTGACCGCTCAGCGACCGTCGGCGGCCAACTCGGCCAGCATGCCCTCGCAGCTGCGCACGACGACCTCCGCCCCGCGCCGCTGGGTCAGCGGTAGCAGCGGATCCTCGGCCCGGTCCCGCCACCGCCACTGGGCGTCGGCGGCGACCTCCCACAGCCGCTGCGCGGTCGCCCCGTGCTCGACACCGAGCCGGGCGGCCAGGGAGACCCCGTCGCCGCCGACCAGACGCTGTGCCTCGGCGGCCAACTCGGCGTCGAAACCGAGACGCGCATTGCGCAACGCCACCAGCAGGCGCAACTCACGGAACTCGTGCGCGCCCGCCAGGATCTGCTCGATCGCGCCGACCAACTCGTCGCTGCCCCGGACCGGCTCGTCACGCACCAGGGACTCCACCGCCGCCAGCGCCGAGCGCGCCTTGAGCGCGTCGCGGCGATCGACGAAACAGCGGGTCATCGACTCGCGCAGCTCGGTGAGCCCACTGCGCCGGATCAGCTCGGCCGACATCGTCACCCGGGTGTCGAACCCGCCGCGTACCAGGGTCGTCGCGAGCCGGATACCGAAGAGGCCGAACCGTTCCAGCAGGCCCGCGCGCACCTCGGGGTCGAGGCGTACCGGAAGCTCGCCACGGACGAAGCGGTCCGCGGAGAGCAGGTGGGCCTCCATCTCGGCGCGGGGCACCCCGGCCAGCGTCGCGAGGGCGACGAAGTCGGACTCGCTGAGCAACCGGCCCGCGAGGCCGATAGCCCCGCTGCACGCCACCACGTTGACGGCCAGCGCGCCCACCCGGGGATCACGGTGGTGCCGGCGGGCCAACTGACGGGCGGTGAGCAACCCGTCGACCCGGCCACCGCCGACCTCGTCCGCCCGGGACAACACCATGATCACATTCACCGGGGCGGCCTGCGCGACGGCGCTGTCCCGACCGGACTCCACCACCCGCAGATCGCTGTCGCGGCCGTCACGGGTCAGGAACAACACCGCGTCCGCGTCGGCCAGGACGCGATCCAGCACCGGCGTGTGCCCCTGGTCGTCGACCGCCGTGAGCGCCGGGGTGTCGATCAGCGTCACCTGCCGCAACGCCCGTGTCGGCCACCGCACCACGATGTCGCGTACCTCCCCGGCCCGCCAACCGAGGTCGACCCGCATACCGGTCGCCGACTTGACCACCGTCAACTCCTGCGGAGGCTGCCCCACCAGGTAGGCGGTGGCCGCCGGCGACGCGCCGTCCTCGTACCAGGTGAACGCGCCGTCGGCACCCTCGACCGGTGCGACCTCCTCCCCCATCAGCGCGTTGAGCACCGTCGACTTGCCCGCCCGCCACGGGCCGGCGACAGCGATCCGCAGGGGCTGCTCGAACCGCGCGATCTGGTGTCGCAACCGTCCGACGGCCCGCGCGTCGTGCTGGTAGACGTCCAACGCCTGGTGCAACAACCCCCAGGCCGCCTCGTCCAACCGCACCCCGACCGTCATGCCCCGGGCTCCAGCAGCACCGGCCTCGACCGGGTGGCGGTCAGTTGCTGGGACTGCTCGTAGAGCGCGGCGAGGCGGGTCATCTTCGACCGGATCTCCCGCTGTCGCTGCTCGCGCAGGGCGACGTCGGTGTCGGCCTCCTGCTTCGCGCTGCGGAACGACTGAACGATGGCCTCCTGCAACTCCTCGGTCAGGGCCGTGAAGTGATCGCGCAGCATCCGTTGCACCTGTCGGGTGGTGTCCCGGCACTCCCGGACCATCCGGACGAAGAACTCGTCGACATGCCGCTGGATGGCGGTCTTCACGGTCGCCTGCCGGCGGCGCAGCATCTGCTTGCCCTCGTCGCGGATGCTCTTGCCGCCGAACAGGGCGCCGATCCCGACCGAGACCGGGTTGATCATCGGCATCCCGGCCAGGGTGGTCGCGAGCCCGAACATCAGCATGCCGCCGTACGAGCCCTTCATGCCGGTGAACAGCTTCTGGCCGGTCGTGAACCGGTCGACCCTCGGCCGTTCCAGATCCGGCAGCCGGTCACCGAGATCCTCCGGCATCGTCATCGACCAGGGCGGCAGCACGTCGTAGCCGTACCTGTCGAAGTGGGCGGCCACCCTGCGGGCGATCCAGTCGCAGCGCTGGACCAGCCACTCGCGGTTGGCTTCCGCGGCCTCGACGAGACTGCGCGCCAACCACTCGTCGAAGGTGTCCCAGGCGACGAGGGGGTCGGCCGTGTCGAACGCCTCGTCCACCGCACGCAGAATCTGGCGGGTCCGGTCACGCAGGTCGTACTCGATGTCGGAGAGCAGGTCGGCGATCTCGTCGGTGAGGGTGTTCTGCCAGCGGGTCGAGCAGCGACGCAGCTCGTCGACCTCCCGCTGGGCCGCGTGCAGCCGTGAGATCGGCCCGGACTGCTCCTCGGCCTCCTGCGTCGCCAACTCGGCGCGCAGCGGCGCGGCCAGTTGCTCCACCACCGTACGCGCCACCGCCTGCACCGACGCCCGCGCCAGGTGGTCGGCCTTGCCGGCCAGATCCCGTTGCAGGCGGGCGATCAGTACGGGGAAGCCGGACTCGGCGTTGAGGCCACGGTCGTCGGCCGCCGCCGCACGCAGCCGCAGCGTCGCCGACACCGGGACCAGCGGCGCCGCCACGCCCGCGTCGGCGAGGTGTTGCCGGTTGCGCTCGGCCACCGTCCGCCAGTCCGCCACCAGGTCGGTCTTGCTCTGCACCACCACCACGTTCGGTTGCAAGCGCATGACGTGCAGCAGCATGTTCAGCTCGGCCACCGAGAGTTCCCGGGTGGAGTCCGAGACCAGCAGAACGGCGTCCGCGCGAGCCGAGGCGGCGACCTCCGCGGCGGCGCCGAGCGCGGAGACCTGGTCGGTGCCGGGAGTGTCCACCAGCACCAGTCCGGCGGCGAGCAGCGCGCGGGGCAGGCCAACCTCGACGTACGCCGGACCGCCGCCCGGCCGACGCCCGACGGTGCCGGACACCCCGGCCGCGACCTCATCGAGCGCCAAGGGTGTGCGCTCGGCGAGCGTCGCCGGCGCCCCGGCGGGTCGTCCGGCCGGCGGTGGCGGCGCCTGGACGATTGTCGCGCTGGCGGCTTCGGCGTGCTGCACCACTGTCGGCAGGACGGTCGTCCGGCCGTCACCGACCGGACAGGCCGGCGCGTTGATGATCGCGTTGATGAGCTGACTCTTGCCCTGGTTCGGCTCACCGACGACCAGGACACGCAGCCTCGGGTCCAGCAGTTGGGCACGCTTCTGCCGAACCGTCTGGAGCAGGTCGCCGCGACCGTGTGTTGTGCACGTCCGGGCGATCTCGTCCAGTACGTCCAGCCAGATCCCCGCCATCACCGCACCAAGTGTGCGGATTTCGGCTCAATTAGCAAGAGGAGCCGGTAGGGAAACCCGCAAGGGCCGGGCCGCATGACGCGACCCGGCCCCCCGCTTCCGACGGAAACTACCGTCAGAGCAGACCGCCGGTGATGCCCAGCAACCCGTGGTCCGACGAGGCGGGCCCCCCGTCGTGCAGGTCGCCGGTCACACCGTCGGTGAGCCCACCGGTCACGTCACCGACCGTGCCGGTGACACCGGGCAGAACACTGTCCACGTGGTGCGTGACACCGCCCACAACGGACGGAACGTCCACCGGCGGGACCACACCGCCGACAGCGCCGTGACCGAGGCCCAGGCCGCCCAGGGTGTCGTGGACACCGAGGGAGCCCACGATGCCGTCGACCTGACCGTGCACGCCGGAGAGGACCCCGCCGGTCACGTCGCCGCCGAGCAGGTCGCCGCCGAGCACCGGGTCGGTGACGCCGAGCACACTGGTCGGGTCGCCGACGGTGCCGGTCACGCCGCCCAGCACCGGGTCGGCGATGCCGTCGACCGGCTGCACCACGTCCGCGTCGAGCGTGTGCGCCACGTCGGCAACCCCGGTCAGGTTCGTGTCGAGGCCACTCGGACCGATGCCCAGGCCGACACCCGGAAGCACGGTCACGCCGGCGGCGACGGTCGACGGGTCGACGGCGATGGCGCCGAGCACACCGGCCTTGACGTCCACACCGGTGGGCGTGCTGGTGATGCTGATCTGCTGCGCCACGCTCTGCAGCTGACCGACCACGTCGGTGGCGTCGGTCACCAGCGGGTCGAAGCCGAACTGCCCGACCACCGGGGCGAGCGGCGCGAGGCCCGCGCCCGGCGCGTAGTCGACCACCAGCGGCACGACGTCCTGCACGTCGGCGGCGGTGATGTCGCTGAGCCCCGCGGCGTGCAGCGCGCCCTCCGGGTAGAGGTCGAAGGCCGACCGTGCATCGGGGTTGGTCAGCATTTCGAGCACGAAGTCGTGGAGGGTCTGTTGCGAGTTCATGTGCCGGTTCTCCTCGGATTGGCGTCGGCGACCGTCGTTCGTCGAGGGAAACGCTATTGCGGGGGCCGGCCCCGGACATCGGGGCTCCGCCCGCAATCGATCACGCCCCGTTAGGGGCCTGCGCCCGCTCCACCGTTAGGGGGACTGGGGGAAACCGTCCCGGTCAGATTAGGGTGCCGACCACGCAGTGATCTCTGGTACGAACGTAGGGGCCCGCGGGTTTCGCCGGGGGTGGGTCGCCGGGCAACGCCGACGCCATCGCCATCAGCCGGCCAGTCGCGGAAAGAGAAGAGACGGATGCCGTACGTCCTGGGGATAGACATCGGAAGCACCAACACCGCCGCCGCCGTCGCACGGCGGGACGGCCGGGCCTGGACGCGTCCGGAGGCTGTCCCGCTGAACGCCGGCTCGCCGCTCGTACCGTCGGTGCTGCACCTGGCCGAGGACGGGGCGCTGCACATCGGCGCTCCCGCCACCGACGACGGCAGCCGTACCACCAGGGATTTCGTCCGCCGGATCGGCGACGACGTGCCCCTGCTGCTGGGCGGTGAGGCGTGCGCGCCGCAGACGCTCACGGCGGAGTTGGCGGCCTGGGTGGTGGAGCAGGTGCACGCGGCGGAGGGCGGCCCGGCCGAGGCGGTCGTGCTGAGTCACCCGGCCGGCTGGCGGCCGTACCGGCGGGAGCTGCTGCGCCGGGCGCTCGCCGACCTCGGGTTGCGCGCCGTCACGCTGCTACCCCGAACGGTCACGGTTGCGGAGAGTCACGCGGCGCGCGGATTCGCGGGCACCACGGCGGCCGTCTACGCGTTGGGCGGCGCCAGTTTCGAGGCGGCCCTCGTGCGGCGCACCGCCCGCGGCACCTACGAGAGCTTCGGCACACCGCAGGGTCTCGACCCGGTCGGCGGCGCCGACTTCGACGAACTGCTGGCCAGCCACGTCCGCACCGTGCTGTCGCGGGAGCTGGCCGCCATCGGCCGTCGGGACCACCACGCCGCCCTGCGTGACCTGCCGGTCGAGTGTGACCGGGTCAAGCGGGCGCTGACCGTCGAGCCAGCCGCCGACGTGGTGCTGAACATGCCGACCGGTCCGGCGCGGATACCGGTGACCCGCGCGCAGTTCGAGGCCATGATCCGCCCGACGGTGCAGGCCACCGTGGAGCTGCTGCTGCGTAGCGTGCACGGCGCCGGCCTGGCCCCGACGCAGCTCGACGGCGTCCTGCTGGCCGGTGGCTCGACCCGCATCCCGCTGGTCACCGAGCTGATCGGCACGGCGCTCGGTGTGCCGGTCGAGGTGGAGCCGGACGCGCAACTGACCGCCGCCACCGGCGCCGCGAGCGCCGCCTGCCAGGTGGTGTCGCCCCGACCTCGACCCCAGTGCCCGGCCCCGGTCCGCGATCCGGCGCCGGTCGGCGGCGGCGTACGAACGGCCCTCCCGGCCCTGCGCCGGCCCCGCAACCACGCCACCGATCCGGGTGACCCGCCACCCCGACCGCCGGTCCGGATACTGCCCCTCGACCTGCCGAAGGCGTCCCGCCTGGCACTGACGCTCAGCCGGGGACGCGAAGGATGACCGCAATGATCATGAAACACCTCGTGGAGTCCCGACTGGTGCTGGGCCGGGCGCCCAGGGCCCTGCTGGACAGGGTCGCCGACGATCCGACCGCGCCGCTCACCGTCGGTCTGGCCGGTCCCGCAGGGCACGGCAAGACCGCTCTGCTCGCCGAGCTGACGCGCGTCCAGCAACAGGCCGGCAGCACCGTACGCACGGGCGCACCGGGACCGGACGATGTCGTCGACCCGGACGACCTGCTGCTGGTCGACGACGCGCACCTCCTCGACGACGAGCGGATCGGCGTGCTGCTGCGCCTGGTCGCCGCCCGCCGGCACCGGCTGGTCATCGCCCACCGCCCCTGGCCCCGGTCGGCGGCACTCACCGAACTGGTCGACACACTGCGCCGCGACGGGCAGGCCGTGCTGCTCGGGCCGTTCACCCGGGAGCAGACCGCAGCCTGGATCGCGGGCGTACCCGAGCTGACCCAGCGCGGCGAGCTGGTCGACTTCGTGCACGCGCAGACCGGTGGCGTACCCCGCGATGTCGAGCGGCTGACCCGCGGCCTGCGCGCGGCTCCGAGCCTGACCACCGTCCCGGCCGAGCCGCCCCGGTCGGTCGTCCTCGAGTTCGCGCCGGAGTTGGAGATCCAGCCCGCCCCCGTACGACGGCTGCTGCTCGCGGTCGCGGCCGGCGTACCGCTGCCGGTGGCCATGCTCGGCCCGCTCCTGGACCAGGAGCCGGAGACGGTCGACGAGCTGATCGCGACGACCCGGTCGGCCGGCCTGATCGGCGCCGACGGGCGGCTCACACCGCTGGTCCGACGGGCCGTCACCACGCTCAGCCCGGCCACCGAGCGCAGCGCCGTCTGGCGTCGCCTCACCGAGTTGCAGCTCGCCCGGGGTGGCCCGGTGCTGCCGCTGGTCCGCTCGCTGCTCGCGGTGGGTGTCCTCGCCGACTGTCCCGCCCCGACGTTGGCCGCGGCGGCGCAGGAGGCGCTGGCCGGTGAGCCGGCCTTCGCCGCCGACCTGTTCGCCGCCGCCACCGCGGCCGGCCATCCGACGGGCGCCCGGCAGGCTCTCGCCGCCGCGCTCGCCGGCAATCTCGACGACGCGCTGCGCCTGGCGGACCGGCTGCTGACCGCCGCCGAACCGGCGGACCGCGCCGAGGCGGCGGTGGTGGCCGCGACGGCTCTGGCGCATCGCGGCCACACCGGCCGCAGCGTCGAGCTGTACCGGTGGTCGGGCACCGCCTCGTCGGTGGCGTTCGCCGCCGTGGGCGGGCTCGCCACCGGCGAGCTGAGCGCCGCCGCGAAGCCCGCGGGCGAGCCGGTCGGCGCGCCGCCCACGCTGCACGCCAGCGCCGCCCGGCTGATGGCCGAGGGGGTACGCGAGAGCGTCACCGGTACGCCGAGCGCTGCGCTGTCCGCGCTCGTGCAGTCCGCCGCCCTGCTCGAGCCCGACGGTCGGGCGGTGCTCCTGCCGGACAGCCCGGCCGCGCTCGCCGCCCTGACCGCCGTGCACTGTGGCGAGCTGGACATCGCCGAGCGGGTCCTGCACCGGGCGCAGGCCGCCGGTGTCGGCGGCCCGCTGATGGCCCGCCGGCACCGGCTGTTGCAGGCCTGGATCCTCATGGTGCGGGGCCAGACGCTCGCGGCGGCCGAACGCCTCGCCACGGTCACCGCCGACGAGCGTCCACTGGAGTCCCGCGACCTGCTCTTCGCCGCCGCGCTGCGGATGGGGATCGCCCGGCGCACCAGCGACCTCGGCGCGCTCAAGAGGGAGTGGGGGCCGGCGCTGGAGGCGGTGGTACGCCATCGGGTCGACCTGTTCACGCTGCTGCCGCTGGGCGAACTCGCCATCGCGGGCGCACGGCTCGGTGACGTGGCCCGGTTGGCGCCGTACCTGCGGGAGGGCCGCGCGCTGCTCGACCGGCTCGGCGCGCCGACCCTGTGGAGCGTCCCGCTGCACTGGAGCGGGTTGCACGCCGCCATCCTGACCGGTGAGCCGGCGGCCGCCGACGACCACGTCGCCGCCCTGCTGGCCGCCGCCGAGCACAGCCGCTACGCCGGCGTGGTCGCCGCGGCCGCGGAGAGCTGGGTCGAGGTGCTGCGAGGTGTGGTCGACCCGGTGCGGGTCGAGGCCGCCGCCCGTGGCCTGCACGACACCGGACTGTGCTGGGACGGCGCCCGCCTGGCCGGGCAGGCCGCGATCCGCACCTCGGACCGACGGGCGATGACCACCCTGCTCGAGTGCGCCCGGGTGCTACAGGGCCGGTCGACCGGCGGGACCGGCGGGCAGCGCCCGAGCGACGGCGAGACCGCGACGCCCGCCGCCGACGCCATCGCCGCCCCCACCCAGCAGGGGCTGAGTGACCGCGAGTACGAGGTGGCCGAGTTGGTGCTGGCCGGCCTGACCTACCGGGAGATCGGTGATCGGCTCTTCATCTCGGCCAAGACGGTGGAGCACCACGTGGCTCGTATGCGCAACCGGTTGAACTGCGCCAACCGGGCGGAACTGCTGGCGCTGCTGCGGACGATGGTCGCCGACCGGGCCAGCGACGCCGCCGGGCAGCCGTGGCCGCAACGGTCTGCCCGATGAGCCGGCGCAGCGGACGGAGGGCGACGTGACGCGCGGACGACGGGCACGCGTCCGGTTCGTCGCGGCAGCGGCGGTACTGCTCACACTCTGGTCGTACGCGGCCTATCTGACCTGCCAGGACGCGGTCGACCTGCTGCGGGTGCGGGCCCTGGCCGACACCCTGGGCAAGCCCATCGACCGGCTGGTGCTCAGCCTGCAGACCGAGCGCCGGGCGACCGCCGAGACGCTGGCCGGCGCCGTGCCGGCACGGCCCACGCTGGCCGGGGCGCGGGAGGCGACCGACCGGGCGGCGGCGGACGTCCGGGCGTTCCCCTCCAGCCGCGACCTGCGCCTGCTCAGCGCGGACGCGGTCCGTGACCGGGCCGACGGGCTGATCCGACGGCTGAACGGACTGGGGGCGATCCGGTCCCGCGTGGACGACGGGCAGGTCGATCCCGCCGGGGCGGTCGACGGGTACGACCAGCTCGTCGACGCGGCCTTCGACGTGTACGGCCCGGAGTGGGGCGCGTACGAGAGCAGGCTGGCCATCGACACCCGCGCGGTGATTTCGCTGGCCCGTGCCCGCGAGCTGCTGGCCCGGGAGGACACCCTGGTCACCGCAGCCGTCGCGAGTGGCCGGATGAGCGTCGAGGAACGGCGGCGGCTGGTCGAGCTGGTGTCCGTCCAGCGGTACGCCCGCGCCGAGGCGACGGCCGGCCTGCCGGCCGGCGGCCGGAGCGAACACCAGCGGCTCGTGGAAGGCCCCGAGTTCGCGGGTGTGCTCGCCGTGGAGGACACCCTGCTGCGCACGGACCGGGCCGACGCGCTGCGCGGGGTCAACCCGCAGGACTGGCGCTCGGCGGCGGATGCCGCGCTCGGTGCCCTGCACGAGCTGGTCACGAGCACCGCCCGCGCGAGCGTCGAACGGGCCACGCCGGGCGCCGCGGTGCTCGTCGGGCGGACCGGCGTCGTGGTCGGGCTCGGGCTGATCGCCGTCCTGGCGGTACTGCTCGGCTGGGCCGCCACCCTGCGCCGCCGGCCCGACGACGAGGGTGCTCCGGCGGGCGGCGGCCAGCGCCGGCACGAACCGCCGGCCCCACCCGTCGACCCTCAGCCACTCGCCGACGAGCCTCGCGGCCGGACCGCCGCCGACCAGACCGCCGCCCCGCAGCGCGGCGGTCCGGTGGGGGACCGCCGCACCGGGGAGTTCTTCCTGCGGATCAGCCGGCGCAACCAGGTCCTGCTGCGCGACCAGCTCGACCTGCTGGACGCGATGCAGCGGCGCGAGCGCAGCGCCTCGGAGGCAGACGAGCTGTTCCAGCTCGACCATCTCACCACCCGCGTCCGCCGGAACGTGGAGAAGGTGATCACGCTGGCCGGCGCGCGGCCCGCGCGCCGCTGGCGACGACCGGTGCCCCTGCTCGACGTCGCGCGTGGCGCGGTAGCGGAGGTGCCGGAATACCACCGGGTCCTGGTGGCGCCGCACTGGCCGTGGTCGCTCGCCGGCCCCGCCGTCACGGACGTCGTGCACCTGCTGGCCGAGCTGATCGAGAACGCCCTGACGTTCTCGGCCACGGACACCACCGTCCGGGTGGCCGGCGAGCACCGGCCGCAGGGCTGCGTGATCGTGGTGGTCGACGACGGCCCCGGCCTCGACGCCACCACGCTCGACGAGGTGAACGACCTGTTCGCCAGGCCGCCGAGCGACCCGCCGAGCGGGGCCGGAGGGCTATACGCGGTAGCCCTGCTGGCCGCCCGGTGCGGTGCGCGGGTCACGATGCGGCCCAGCCAGCGCGGCGGGACGGCGGCCATCGTGCACCTGCCGGCGGAGCTGGTCACCGTGACCGGCAGCGGCCCGGCGACCGCAGGCCCCGCGTACCGGCCGACGCCCGACGGGCCGCACACGCCCGGCGGGGCCGAACAGGGCAACGCCGGCGGGCTACCCATGCGGGTCCGCCAATCCGGGCCGGTCGGACCCGGCCCGGGCAGCGCCGGCCCCGAGACCGTCGAGCTGCCGGTCACGAGAACAACGAGGAGACATCGATGACGCACGCAGTGGTCACCGCGGACAGCCTGACCGGTGCCCTGGACCGCCTGGTCGACCGGGTGAGCGGGGCGGAGTTCGCCGTGGTGCTCTCCCCCGACGGGCTCCCGCTCGGCGGTTCCCGGGGGGTGGAGGCGAAGCTGGCGGAGCAGATCTCCGGCGTGGTCGCCGGTCTGCTGGCGCTGGGGCTGGCCGCCACCCGGACCTGCGACGCGGGCGGGCTACGCCAGATCGTGGTGCAGATGTCGCGAGCGTTCCTGTTCGTCGCCACCATCGGGAACGGGACCATCCTCACCGTCCGGATCTCGGGCGACGAGGTCGAGGTGGGCGACATGGCGTACGAGGTCGCGCTCTTCGTCGGGCAGGCCGAACGGCACCTGCCGATCCGCCTGGAGACCGCCTCCGTGGCGAGGAGCGGAGACTCTGGTGCACAGCGCCGGCTCCGCTGACGAGGCGTGGTACGACGACGACGCCGGCCCGGTCGCCCGTCCGTACACGATGACCGGTGGGCGTACGACGTCCGACCGGGGCCGGTTCGACCTCATCTCGCTGGTCGTCGCGCGGCGGTCGGCGACATCGCCCACGTCACTCTTCCCCGAACAGGCGCGGATCGTCGAGCTGTGTCACCATCCAGTGTCGGTGGCTGAGGTCAGCGCCGAGCTGGATCTGCCCCTGGGCACCGTCCGGGTCCTCCTCGGTGACCTGCTCGGGGCGGGGTTGGTCGAGACGCACGAACCACCGACGCTGTCGGAGCTGCCGTCGCAGGAGCTGCTCGAGTCGATACTTGTCGGGCTGCGCGCCCTGTGAGCGCTCGGGTGCCACCGCGACCCAGCGGTCGCGGGCAGGCGTCCGGTGACGAAGTGAAGGGGAGAGAGGCAGTGCCGGCAACACCGCCGCAGCCACGGCGTACTGTGGCGATCATTCTGCTGGACCGGATCGTGGCCGCTGCCGCAGCCGTACGGCGGGTGGTCACCGGCCAGGCCGACGTGTCGCGGGCCGCCTGGGTCGCTGTGCTCGCCGCGCTCGGGGTGGTGGTGGCGACGGTGGTCTCGATCATCAGTGTGGTGCGCACCCCGGAGCAGTTCGCGCCGGTGACCCTCGACGCGCCGCCGTCGGTGGATCAGTTGGGCACCCCCACGCCCGGTACGCCCCGGGGGCAGGCGCATCCGGCCGCCACCAGCCCGACCACTGCCGCGTCGCCGTCGGTCAGCGCGGCCCCGCCGCCCGTCGAATCACCGACGAGCGCTCCGGCCGCCACCCCCTCGTCGGCCTCGCCGACCCCCGCCGCCCTCGCCGCCGACTTCGCGATCGAGGACAAGGCGCTGCTCAGCTACGGTGCCGCCGTGACGATCGACAATCCCGGCCCGGTGCCGGTGGCGCAGTGGACGCTGGCGATCACGTTGCCCCGGGAGTCGCTGCGGGTCAGCGCGGTCCAGGGCGCGCGGGCCACGCAGGACGGCGCCGTGTGGACGTTCGTACCGGACGGCAGCGCGGGGCAGGTGCCGGGCAGCGCATCGGCGCGGGTGACCTTCCGGGTCAACGGCGCGGCGGTCGGCGCGACTCCCACGGCGTGCACGATCGACGGCGTCACCTGCGGCGGCCTGTCGAACTGACGCCCGGCCGCCGGGCCGATCCCGCCGCGGAACCGACCGTGGCTGGCGGCGGCCCGGACCGGCTGTCCACTCGACCCCGGCCGGCGGCCCGGACCCGGTGGCGGGCATCGCTCATGCTGAAGGGGTGATTCGCTTCGTCCTGAACGTCCTGTGGCTCGTCTTCGGTGGCGGCCTCGTGCTGGCGATCGGCTACGGCTTCGCCGCGCTGATCTGCTTCCTGCTGGTCGTCACCATTCCGTTCGGCGTCGCCGCGCTGCGCCTCGCCGTCTACTCGCTGTGGCCCTTCGGTCGGACCCTGGTGCCCAAGCCCGGCGCGGGCGTCGGCTCCGGGCTGGCGAACGTGTTGTGGGTGGTGCTGGCCGGTTGGTGGCTCGCCCTGTCCCACATCCTCGCGGGCATCGCGCTCTGCGTGACGATCATCGGAATCCCCTTCGGCGTCGCCAACTTCAAGCTCGTCCCGGCCGCGTTCTGGCCGCTGGGCCGGGAGGTCGTCGACGCGCCGTGACGGGTCGCCGGGTCGCCCACGCAGTGGTCGGCGACCCGGCCGTGGTCCGTCCGGTCGATAGTGGACAATCCGGGATGCGACCCTCGACGGACCCCTCGATAGGAGCCTGGCATGGCCGGCCCGGATGCCGAACTCACCGCGACGCTGCAACCCGACGTGCCGCACGCGGCGCGGATCTGGAACTACTGGATGGGCGGCAAGGACAACTTCCAGTCCGATCGGGCGGCCGGTGACGCGGTCGCCGAGGTCTACCCGGAGATCGTCCTGATGGCGCAGCAGTCCCGCCGTTTCCTGGTCCGGGCGGTCCGGTACCTGGCCGCCGAGGCGGGCATCCGGCAGTTCCTGGACATCGGCACCGGCCTGCCGACCATGCAGAACACCCACGCGGTCGCCCAGGGCATCGCGCCCGACGCGCGGATCGTCTACGTCGACAACGACCCGATGGTCCTCGTGCACGCCCGCGCGCTGCTGGCCAGCACGACCGTCCAGGGCGTCACGACGTACGTGCCGGCCGACTACCACGACCCGGAGACCATCCTCGCCGAGGCGGCGCGGACGCTCGACTTCGACCAGCCGATCGCCGTCATGTTCATGGGCGTGCTCGGGTACGAGCCGGACCTCGAGGTGGTGCGTTCGATCGTCGGGCGGACGATGGACGCGACCGCGTCCGGCAGCCACCTGGTGCTCTGGGACGGCACGAACACCAGCCCGGAGGTGGTGTCGGGCGCGCAGCGGCTGGCCGAGAACGGTGGTGTCCCGTACATCCTGCGCAGCCCGGAGGACCTCGCCGGTTGCTTCGCCGGGCTGGCGATGGTGGAGCCCGGTCTCGTGCCGATCCCACTTTGGCGTCCGGACGAGGCGGACGCCCGGGGGATCGACGCCTACGGTGCGGTGGCCCGCAAGCCCTGACCGACGCCGAACCCCCGGAGCGTCTCGCCGGTCAGCGCGTGCAGTTCAGCGTGAGCCCGGCCGGCGTCGTGCTGGTCGTCACCAGCAGCCCGAACGTCGTCGTCCCGTCCGGCGCCACCGTCCCGTTGTACGGGGCGTTGCGCACCACCACGTCGGTGCCGGCCGGGTCGACGATCCCACCCCACACCGCCTGGATCCGCTCGTCCCCGGCCCAACGGCTGCGCGCCGACGTTGCGGACCGTCACGGTGGCGACGAAGCCGGTGCCCCAGCGGGAGTCGATGGTGGCGGTCGCGCGGCAGGACGCCAGCGCTGCGGTCCGACCGGTCCCACCGTAGTAGGGCTCCCACCGGCCGTCGGAGTCGCGGAACCCGAACCAGTACTCGGTGTCGGGCGTCAACCGCTCGAAGGTGACGCTGCCGTCGCGCTCGGGGCCGGAGACCGTCTCCGCGACCGGGTTCTGCCACGCGAAGGCGTCCTCGCGGCTGGTGAAGAGACGCACGGTGATCGGCGGCCGGTAGCCGCACGGCGGGCTGACCGCGATGAAGTAGTCGATGGTCAGGCTGGTCGTGGTGGCCACGGACACCCGACCGCCGATCGGCGTCACCGGCGGGCAGACCGGTGTGGGTGTCGGCGCGGCAGTGACCGACGGCGTGGGTGTCGGCGCCGCCTGGGCGACGCCTGTCGTGGCGGCCCAGCCGGTCATGGCGATGGTCGTGAGAGCCAGGAAGATGCGACGCATCGGTACCTCCGAGAAACCGTCGCCGTCGCGGCCCAGGGTGAGGGACCGGCCGTACGGGTCCGGATGAGCGCGGCGGCCGCCCGACGGCGATCGGCATGCGGCCGCTGACGAGGACTGCCCGGCGCGGGTGACGGGCCACCTCGCGCGTCCCCGACTCCGGAACAGACGTCGACCGCGCCGGCTCCCGAGCACGGCCGAACCACAGCATTGCATTCGATGAATGTCAATACAAGCGTGATCTTGGGGCGCCCGGCGCGCACCCGTCGAACATCCGCTGCCTTCCCGTCGCCGCAGGGACACGCGCCAGGCCCCCGGACCGACGATCATCCATAGTGGTCTGTCAATTCGACGCGGGAGGACATCATGCGCGACAGAAGCAGCACGAACCGGCGGATGGCGAGGGCACTGACGGCGGCGGCCACGGTGGCGGCGCTGACGCTGACCCCCCTCACGACGCCGTCACCCGCCACCGCCGCGGTCAGCCGGGCCGAACTGGCCCTACGCTGGGCGCCCATCCACTACCAGGACGTCGACGCCACCGGCACCCACGCACTGGGCGGTCGGAGTGACTACATCACCGCGGTGGACTTCGACGGGGACCTGAACGGGCGCAACAACTGGGACCGCACCGGGGCGTCCGGCACGTCGCTCGCCGCGCACGCGTACTACTCCGTCGTGGAGACCAGCACGCACTGGTACATCACCTACCTGTTCTTCCACCCTCGGGACTGGACCGACCACCCGTTCTTCGAGACCGAGCACGAGAACGACGGCGAGGGCGTCCTCTTCGCGATCGAGCGGGACGGCTCCGCGTACGGCGTCCTGCGCGGGGCGGTCACCGTCGCGCACAGCGACTTCTACTCGTACACCCCGGCCGGCAGCACCTGGAGCGGTGGTCGGGAGGGCGTCGACGGCACCCTGCAGTTCCAGTCCTCGCCGCACGACTCCTTCACGCACCCGGTCACCGCGCAGGAGGCGCAGGGCCACGGCCTCAAGGCGTACCCGCAGTACGCCATCAACGGCGACGGCGTCGTCTACTACCCGTCCACGGTGGCCGAGACGCCGGAGAGCGGCGACGACCGGGACGTCCGCTACCAGCTCGTCGACATCTTCGCCGCCGGCGGACTGTGGGCGCAGCGGACCAACGCCAACCTGTTCGCCAGCCTGGGCTCCTTCGCCGGAGACACCTCCGGCGACTGCGGCGTCGGCACCTGGAGCTGCTCGACGAACTCCGCGAACGCGCCGTGGGGCTGGGACGACGGCAACGACGTCCCCGCCCGTGGCGAGTTGGCGAGTGACCCGGCGAAGCTGTCGGTCGAGTACTTCACCGTTCCGGCCGGGTTGGCGCGCACCTACAGCTACAACCCGTACGCCACCGCCGCCGCCGCGCTGGCCGAGGCGGCCCGGACGGCACCGCCGACCGTCGACTGACCCGATCCGCGAAGGTGCGCGGCCGACCCGTTCGGCCGCGCACCCACATCCCGGCGGCGGTCGCGTCACGCCGGATCGACACGTAGCCTGCGCAGATGCGACACACCCTCGCACCGGACGACACGACCCTGCACGGTCACTTCTCCCCCGACCTCACGCCGGTGCTCACGATCGATTCCGGCGACAGCGTCACCTACCGCACGCTGGACTGCTGGTGGTCGGCCGGCCCGTACCCGGGCGGCGCGAACCGGGACCGCCCCCGGGTCCCGCAGCGCCGGCCGGAGGACGGGCACGCGCTCATCGGGCCGGTCGCGGTCCGCGGCGCTCGCGCCGGCCAGACCCTCGCGGTACGCGTCGACGCGATCGTCCCGGGCACCTGGGGTACGACGGTGGCCGGCGGGTGGCCGAGCGCCTTCAACAAGCGGTACGACGTCGAGTCGACGCAGGTGGTGCACGCCTGGGAGTTGGACCCGGTGACGATGACGGGCCGCAACCAGCACGGTCACACGGTGACGCTGCGCCCCTTCATGGGGGTGCTCGGCATGCCGCCGGCGGAGCCGGGACGGCACTCCACCACCCCGCCTCGCGAGTGTGGTGGCAACCTCGACTGCAAGGACCTGACGGCCGGCAGCACGCTGCTGCTGCCGATCCCGGTAGACGGAGCGCTGTTCTCGGTCGGGGACGGGCACGCCGCGCAGGGCGACGGCGAGGTCGGCGGCACGGCGATCGAGTGCCCGATGGACGAGGTGACGCTGACCTTCGACGTGCGCGACGACTTCCCGGTCACCGGCCCGGTGGCCCGTACCGCCGACGCCTGGCTGACGCTGGGCCTGGGGGCATCCCTCGACGAGGCGACGTTCCGGGCCCTGGAGGAGATGCTGACCCTGCTGCAACGGCTGCACGGCCTCAGCCGATCGGACGCGGCGGCGCTGGCCAGCGTCCTCGTCGACGTACGGGTGACCCAGATCGTCAACGAGACCGTCGGCGCGCACGCGGTGCTACGCGACGACGCGCTGCGCTGAGGCGGCCCGTCGGCCCGGAGCGTCGTCAGCGCAGCCGGCGGGCGGTGAACCGGGCCGGCGGCTCGGCGATGGCGTCCTGCGCCGCGATCAGTTGGATCTCCCGGGTGCCCGCCGCGACTGTCGCTTCGAGGACGGTGAAGACGGAGGCGACGGTACGCTCCAGCGCGGTGGCCGGTGAGCCGGTTGTCGACAGGTGCGCCAGGTACAGCGCGGCGGTCACGTCGCCCCCGCCGTTCGGGTTGATGGGCAGCAGCGGGGTGGTCACCGCCCAGGCGCCCTCGTCGGAGACCGCCACCACCTCCAGCGAGCCCGCCGGCGCGTCGTCGTGCAGCACGCTGGTCACCAGGACGTGCCGCGGCCCGGTGGCCCGGACGACGTCGACCGCGTCCAGCACCTGCGCGAGGGTCGTCGTGGTGCGGCCGGCGAGGAAGTCCAGCTCGAAGTGGTTCGGCGTGATGATGTCGGCGCGCGGCACGACGGTGTCGCGCAGGTACTCCGGGATACCGGGCCGGACGAACATCCCCCGGCCGACGTCGCCCATCACCGGGTCGCAGCAGTAGACGGCGGCCGGGTTGGCGGCCTTGACCTGGGCCACGGCGTCCAGGATCACGGCACCCATCGCCGGGTCACCCTGGTAGCCGGACAGCACCGCGTCGGCGCTGCCGAGGACGCCCCGGTCGGCGATGCCCGCGATCACCTCGGCCACGTCGGCGGCAGCCAGCATCGGGCCGCGCCATGCGCCGTACCCGGTGTGGTTGGAGAAGTGGACGGTCAACACCGGCCACACCTCGTGCCCGAGGCGCTGGAGGGGGAAGACGGCGGCCGAGTTGCCGACGTGGCCGTAGGCGACCGACGACTGGATGGACAGGATCTGCACGGACCCATCATGGTCGCCGGCGGCGGGACCGGGCACGCGGCCCACTGTTTCTGTCGACTGGCCCACTGCGCCGGGGTGAGCCCACCGGAGCGCCAGGGACGCTGGGCACGAGCGGGCGGCCCGGACCGCCGTCGTCCGGGCCGCCCGAGATGGCGTACGGTCAGCCGCCGAGGCTCGCCGCAGCCGAGGCGATCGACGAGGCGAAGTAGCTCACCTGCGTGTAGACGCCCGGGTAGTTGGGTCGGGCGCAGCCGTTGCCCCAGCTGACGATGCCGACCTGGACCCAGGCGTTGGCGGCGTCGCGGCGGAACATCGGGCCGCCCGAGTCGCCCTGGCAGGTGTCCGTGCCGCCGCTGGCGTAGCCGGCGCAGATCTCCTCGGCGGGGATGAGATCGCCTCCGTAGTTGGAGTTGCAGGTGGAGTCGCTGACGAACGGCACGGTGGCCTTGAGCAGGTACCGCTGCTGCGCGCCACCCTCACGGGCCGCGCCCCAGCCGGCGACCGTGAAGGTGCCACTGTCGTACGCGGTCGTGGTGGCGATCTTCAACGTGCTCAGCCCGGTGACGGGGGTGGCCAGCCGGATGAGCGCCCAGTCCTTGCCGGACCCGTTGTAGCCGGGCGCGCGGTAGACGTAGTTGGACCGGACGGTGATCCGGCTGGACGACTGGAGGTCGACGACGCCGAGCGTCGCGGTGATGCTGGTGTTGGTGCCGGTCGCGCCCACGCAGTGTGCGGCGGTGAGCACCAGCCGGGAGCTGTAGAGGGCTCCGCCGCAGCCCATCGAGAGCCGCACCATGAACGGGAACTCGCCCTGGGTGGCGCGGGTGCCGCCAACCACGTTCGGCGTGACGGGGTTGTCGGCCGCGGCGGCGGGCGCCGCGAGGGTGAGGCTGGCCGCGGCCAGCGCGGCGGCCACCAGGCCGGTGAGGGTACGCCAGCGAACCATGCATTCCTCCGCTTCGGTACGGCACGCCTCGTGAGCGCACCTGATCGAGATAGCGGTCATCGTATTGATTTGCATGGATGTTGCGCGTCATCCCCGCTGGGTCGTACCTCGGAGTTATGGAACCGCTGGACGTCGCGGTCCCGCCGGCCGCGACGCCCGCGAGCGGTGGCGACCGCCAGGAGGCTGACCACGGCGGCGGCCAGTTGCAGCACCGCGCCGAGCAGGTCGACCAGGCTGGAGAGGGCGGTAGCGTCGGGGACAAGGTCCATCGCGGCCTCCGGGTTTCGACCCCCACCGTCCGCGCCTTGCGGAGGGCTTCCCCCGGGCCCAACCGACATCGACGGGCGCCACCGTCAGTATGGCAGCGGCCGGCGAGGCCACCAACCCCGAATTCCGGCCCCTGGACCCGACGCTGGCCCGCTCACCGCGGAACGGACTCCTGCCCGGCAAGCACCACCAGGTCGTCGGCCACGACGGACACGGGGGCCGTCGCGCCGTCGGGCCAGACGAGGTAGCCCACCGGCGGCCCCGCCGACCCCCACCGCGCTCCGACGATCGTGGCCAGGCGGACGTCGGCCGCCCCCGTGACACGTCGTACCCGGGTGCCCGGCGCATGCCCGTCGTCGGCCACGATGAGCAGCGCGTCGAGGATCTGCCGTACGCCGGTGGTGGGTAGTCCCGGCACGTACGGCTCGTCCGCGTACCCCAGGCGCGGCGTCATCATCGTGCGCAGCAGCGCTGCCTGGCGGACCGCCGCGTGCCGGAGCTGCCCGTCGACGCCGGCCTCGACGACGGCCAACGCCTCCTCGATCGCCGACCAGAGTCGCGTCGGCGTCTCCTCGAGCAGCCGGCGGGCCTCACGGTCGACGTCGGCGCAGGCCGTGTCGACCGCCGTGTCCTCGCCCAGCTCCGCGATCCAGGCGACGTCCCCCACCTCGGGCAGCAGTCCCGGCGACTCGGCCGCGACCACGAGGTACAGCATGGCGAGCAACTCCTGCCGACCCTCGCCGTGATAGAGCCGACCGACGCCGGAGCCGGCCGGCCCACGGCTGGGTGGGAATCGCTCGACGAGGTGAGCGGCGCGGCCCTCCGGCAGGGTCGCCGCGCGGCGCGTGTCTGCCACCCGTTCGCCGAACGAGCGCCGATCGCGGTGGTCGACGAGGGCCTGACGGTACGGGTCGACGCCGGTCGGATAGATCGTCCGGCCGTACGTGGCGAGAGTTTCGCCGGGCGTCAGACCGGCCGAGTCGAGGTGCCGGGCGGCCACCGAGTAGGCGACGCCGCTGCGGGCCGCCTGCTCCCGGATGGCGCGCCTGCGGGCGCGGCCCGAAACGGGGGTACGGCGGGACGGGTGATCGGACATGACGCCTCCGGTGCAGCCCCACGCGCTCCACGGAGCGGGCGGCGTGACCGGCACGCCGAGAATCGACACGACCGCGCGGAGTCGGCGACTCTTGGCCCCTGGCATGTGGTCGGGCGTGGGCCACCACATCGGGCGCGGGCAGGCGCTCTGCCGCCGTCAGCATATCGTGACCCCGCGCCCGGGGCGGCCCTCGCGACGCCGTGGTGTCAGCCCGCGTCGGCGCGGCTGTCAGCGGCGTGTCGGAGGCGTGTCAGGCGCGCGGCGCACGCTGGTCGGCATGACAAGCGATCTGGTGATCGAGGCCGAGGGCCTCGTCAAGACGTTCGGGAAGACGAGGGCCCTGCAGGGCGTGGACCTCGCCGTACCCCGGGGAACGGTGCTCGGGGTGCTCGGCCCCAACGGCGCCGGCAAGACCACAGCCGTCCGCATCCTCTCCACCCTGCTGACCCCGGACGCCGGCAGCGCCCGCATCGCCGGCTTCGACGTCGTCCGCGACGCCGGGCGGGTCCGGCAGCGTATCGGCCTCACCGGTCAGTACGCGTCGGTCGACGAGGACCTGACCGGTCGGCAGAACCTGGAGCTGTTCGGCACGCTGCTGGACCTCGGTCGCGCCGGCGCCCGGCGGCGGGCCACCGAACTGCTCGACTGGTTCGACCTGACCGAGGCCGCCAACCGGCCCGCCAAGACGTACTCCGGAGGTATGCGCCGACGGCTCGACCTGGCCGCCAGCCTCGTGGGCTCGCCGGAGGTGATCTTCCTGGACGAACCGACGACCGGACTGGACCCGGCCAAGCGCGAGGACATGTGGGACGTGGTCCGGTCGCTGGTGACCAACGGCTCGACGGTGCTGCTCACCACGCAGTACCTGGAGGAGGCCGACGCGCTGGCCGACGCGATCACGGTGATCGACCACGGCCGGGTCATCGCGCACGACACGCCCGACGGGCTCAAGCGGATCGTCGGCGGGCAGACCCTCGAAGTCCGGCCGTCCGACCCGGCGCAGCTCTCCCGGACCGCGGCGATCCTGACCGAGGTCGGCTCGGGCGGGCAGGCCGACGAGATCCGCAGGGGCGTCCTCGCGGTGCCGGTCGCCGACGACACGGCGCTGACCGAGAGCGTCGCTCGTTTCGCCACCGCCGGCATCGCGGTCACCGAACTGTCCCTGCACCTGCCGAGCCTGGACGAGGTGTTCTTCACCCTCACCGGGCGTACGGCAGCCGAGGACGACACCACTTCGCGCACGGAGGTAGCGGCATGAGCACCCTGGTCGGCGCACCACCCACACCGAACTCCACGCCGTCGACGGCGGCGGTGAACCCACGACCGTTCCGGCTCGTGCGGCACTCGCTGGCACTCGCCAAACGCAGCCTCATCAAGACCTGGCGTACGCCCGAGGCGCTTATCGACGTCACGCTGCAACCGGTGCTGTTCCTGGTCATCTTCGTCTACATCTTCGGCGGCGCGGTCGCCGGCTCCACCCACGACTACCTGCAGTTCCTGCTACCCGGAATCCTGGCGCAGACGATCGCCACCGGGGCCATCGCGATCGGCGTCAACCTCAACACCGACATCGCCAAGGGCATCTTCGACCGGTTCCGGTCACTGCCGGTCCCCCGCTCCGCACCGCTGGTCGGCGCGGTCCTCGGCGACGTCGTCCGGTACGTGATCGTCACGGTCTCGACCCTCGCGATCGGCTACCTGATGGGTTTCCGGATCGACACCGACCCGTTCCGGGCCATCGCGGGCTGCGTGCTCGCGGTGCTGTTCGCGCTCTGCCTGAGCTGGCTGCCGGTCTGGGTGGCGATGAAGGTGCGCACCCCCGGCGCCGTGCAGGGACTGATGTTCGCCCTGATCATGCCGCTGAGCTTCGGATCGAACGTGTTCGTCGGCACCGACACCCTGCCCGGCTGGATGCAGGCCTTCGTGAAGGTCAACCCGATGACCCATCTGGTGGCATCGGTACGCGGCCTGTTCCTCGGCACCCCGCTCGACGCGCACGTGTGGTGGACCCTCGCCTGGTGCGCCGGCTTCGTGGCGGTGTTCATGCCGATGGCGCTGCGCGCCTACCGCAAGAAGGTCTGACCCGGGCTAGGCGAGCAGGTCCTCCATCAGCTCACGGACCCGGGTGACGGCCGCGGCCACCGGCCGGGCACGCCAGACGGCCAGCAACGACTCACGCTGCTCCTCGTTCCCGAGGGCGGCGTCGAGTCGTTCGCTGCGTTCGCTCGGGAAGAACAGCTCCATGTGCGTCCCGAGCCGCCTCGCGAGCGCGGACAGCTCGCGGGTGGTGGCGATGTCGTCCCGGTACGCGGCGAGGTCCGCGCCGCCCGACGCCCACGCCCCGATCACCGGCAGGTCCTTCGAATTGAGCGCGTCGTCGCGGGCGAGCGCCAACAACGTGGCCGCCTGGGCGGCGGCGTCGGCGCCCGACACCCCCCGCGCCTCGGCCACCCGCAGGTACAGGACCGCCACCGAGGCCCGCAGCATCACCCGCGGCTGCGGTGGCGGGCCGGTCCAGCCGGCGAGAGTGCGGTTCACCTCGTCGGCGTGGGCCAGCGCCTCGTCATAGCGCTCGCGCTGCCAAGCGAGGTGCGCCAGGCCGAGAAGCGCCTGCGCGACGTCCATCTGCTCGGCCTGGCCCCGCGTCGCCGTCTCACCCAGCCGCCGTTCCGCGTCCGCGTCGCCGGTCAGGGCGAGCTGCACGTCCAGCCGCACCCGGATCGACCGGGCGTCCTGCTGTGCGCCGATCATCTCCATGTGCCGGACGCTGCGCGCCAGCCACTCGGCCGACCGCCCCTCCCTGCCAGGGAGCAGGAACTGCCCGACGGCGCCCGCGGCCATCGCCATGCCCCACTGGTCGCCCGCGACCTCGAAGCGGTGGTACGCCTGCTCGGCGTCATCGATCGACGCCTCCGGCAGGCCGCTGTTCTCCCGTACCGCCGCGCGCGCGATCAGGCCGAGCGCCTGGACGTACGGGTCCGGATTCGCGATCAACTCGGTCGCGGCCTTCAGGCTCTTCTCCGGGTCGGCCTCGTCGAAGCCGGGCAACGCCACCGCGAACGCGGTCAGCCGCGGCGACACCTCGGCGGGCCGCTCCGCGAGCAGCGTGCGCAGGGCGCGTCGCGCGAGCACGGCAATCCGCAGGTCGGCGCTGATGCCGCCGTTCGCGCTGATCAACAGGCACGTCCAGGCGAGTCGGTCCCCGTGCGGCAGGGGCCGGCCGCTGGCCCGGCCCCGCAGGATCGCCGAGCGTCGACGCCGGTGCGGCTCGTCGACGTGCAGCATCCAGCGTGCCCAGGCGAGGACTTCCAGGTGCAGGCCGCGCACCGTCCAGAGGTGCAGCAGCGCGGTGGCGACGTCGACGGCTGCCGGCTCGTCGTCCTGACCCAGCGCCCACCGCAGGCCGGCGACCAGGTTGTCCTGCTCGGCGGCGCAACGGTCGAGCGCCTCCACCTGGTCGGGGCCGACGAAACGGTCGCCGAGCGCGACGGCCTCGTCCCGGCACCACCCCGCCAGGCCGGCCATCGCCGCGTCCCGGTCGCCGGACGCACCGAGCCGGGCCTCGCCGTACTCGCGGACGGTCTCCAGCATCCGGTAGCGGGGCGGCCCGTCCCCCTCGACCAGGGTCAGCAGGGACTGTTCGACGAGCCTCGCCAGACCTCGTCGTACGTCGGGGGTCCGCGCGACCGCGGCGGCGAGGTCGGCGGTGAACGGCGCGGGGATGACCGCGACCCGCTCCAGCAGCGCACGGTCGTCGGGCGCGAGCAGTTCCCGGCTCCAGTCGACCATCGCCCACAGGCTCGCGTGGCGTTCCGGCAGACCCCGCAGCGCGTCGTCGAGCAGGGCGAACCGGTCGGTCAGCCCGGCGAGCACGTCGTCGATCGGCATGTGCCGCAGCCGCGCGGCGGCCAGTTCGAGGGCCAGCGGCAGGTTGTCGAGCCGGTTGCAGAGCGCGAGAACCCGGGCGGTGTCCCAGGTCGGGACCGCGCCACCGGCCCGCGCCCGGGACTCGACCAGCCCGAGCGCGTCGGAGTCCGGCAGGGCGGTCAGTCGGTGGACCCGCTCACCGGCCAGGCCCAGCGGGGCACGGCTGGTGGCGAGCACCGCGACCTCCGGTGACGTCACCGCGAGCAGGTCGGCGACGACGGTGGCCACCGCGTCGAGGACGTGCTCGCAGTTGTCCACCACGATCAGGCCGTCGAGGTCCGGCGCCACGGCACGCATCCGCTCCTCGGGACTGAGCACCCGGCGTTCGAGGCCCAGGTTGCCGCCGGTGGACGAGGTGTCCGCGCCGCCGAGCGCCGCGAGCACGGTGGGCAGCACCTCGTCGGGCGAGCGCAGACCGGCCAGCTCGACCACCCGTACCCCCTGCCCGGCCGCCGCCGCGCGCCGGGTTACCTCGGCGGCGAGGCGGGTCTTGCCCGCGCCGCCGGTCGCCACGATCGTCACGAGCGCCGACTCGTCGAGCGCCGCGTCCAGGGCCTCGACGTCCCGCTCGCGGCCCAGCAGGGCGGTCATCGGCCGGCGCCACGCGGCGGGCAGGACGACGCGCGCCGGCGGACGGGGTGGTGCGACGACGGCCGGCGCGGTGAGTTCGCCGCGCAGGAGGGCCAGGTGGACCTGTGTGATCACCGGGGACGGGTCGGTCCCGTAGCGGTCGGCCAGCTCGTCGCGGAGACGCTCGACCACCTCCAGCGCCTCCGCCTCCCGCCCCTGGACGGCGAGCACCCGCACGAGCAGGGCGGCCGACGGCTCGTCCGGGGGCGTCCGCGCGGCCAGCCGGCGCAGGTCGGCCTCGTCGTACGGCCCCGCGCCGACGAGCGCCGCCTCGGCGCGCAGCGCGGCGACGTCGGCGAACAGGCGCGTGTCGTCCGCACTGACGATCTCCGGCACCTCGGGGAACAGGGCGCGGGCCCGGTCGGCCGAGTCGCGGGCCGCGCGTGCGTCGCCGGTCCGCAGGGCGGCCCGACCATGGTCGACGAGCGCCCGTGCCTCGACGGCGTCGACGGTAACCTGCTCGGGGGGCAGGCGGTATCCCCCCGGTACGGCCACCACGGGCAGCCCGAGCCGGCGTACGCGGGACACGAGCGCCTGCACGGCGCCGGTCGCGTCGTCCGGCGGGGCACCAGCCCAGACCGCGTCCACGAGCAGGCTGGTGGAGACCGCCCGGCCACGCGCGTCCACGAGCGCGCGGAGCACCGCGGCCAACCGCTCGCCCCGGACCGGCCGGCCGTCGACGGCGAGGGGACCGAGGATGGTGATCTGCACGGGACCAGCATCCCTCACGCGCACCACAGAGCCGTGCAGGGTGCCCGACGGCGCGGGGTGCGGCCGGGACGCCGCGGTGCGTACAGTTTCGGGTCGGACTTGGGGTGGGCCGGCGAAATCCGGCACAGGAAACGGGACGAGACAACGACGCATGACGGTGGACAACATTCCCGACAACGCTCAGGGCGGCATCGACCGGAACCGGCTGGAGACCTGCCTGAGCGTCTTCGAGGCGTTGGAGGCCCTTCCTCCCGACCACCCCGACGTGGTGCGGGTGCAGCGGGCCACCGCACGGCTCTACAAGGTGATCAAGCAGCGGCGTCGTGAGGAGCGGCGCGACGCCATCCTGGCGGCCGACCGGGCGGTGACGGAGGCCACGGCCACCGGCGCTCCGGGCCGGATCGACGACGAGACGCAGGGCATCCCCCTCGCCTCCCCCACCACCGGCACGACGGCGGGGCTCCTGCACAACCCGCGCGGCTGCTACATCTGCAAGCAGCGCTACCGCGAGGTGGACGCCTTCTACCACCAGCTCTGCCCGTCCTGCGCCGCGCTGAACCGGGAGCGCCGGGACGCCCGTACCGACCTGAGCGGCCGGCGCGCCCTGCTCACCGGCGGGCGCGCGAAGATCGGCATGTACATCGCGCTGCGGCTGCTGCGCGACGGCGCGCACACGACGGTGACGACCCGGTTCCCGCACGACGCGGTCCGCCGGTTCGCCGCGATGCCCGACAGCGCGGACTGGCTGCACCGCCTGCGGGTCGTCGGTATCGACCTGCGGGACCCGGCACAGGTGATCGCCCTCGCCGACTCGGTCAGCAGCCAGGGCCCTCTCGACATCCTGATCAACAACGCGGCGCAGACGGTCCGCCGGTCGCCCGGGGCGTACGCCCAGCTCGCCGCCGCCGAGGCCGCAGCCCTGCCGGACGGTCCCCTGCCGGAGCTGATCACGTTCACCAAGCCGAGCGGTCCAGGCGGCAGCCTCACGGCCGGGTCGTCCGCCCTCACCCCGCACGCGCTCACCGCACTGGCGTTGACCAGTCGTTCCGCCTCACCGGAGCGGATCGCGGCGTCCACCGCCATCGACGCCGGTGGGCTCGTGCCGGACCTCGACCCGGTCAACAGCTGGGTGCAGCGGGTGCAGGAGGTCGACCCGGTCGAGCTGCTGGAAGTGCAGTTGTGCAACGTCACCGCACCGTTCGTGCTGGTCAGCCGGCTACGTTCGGCGATGGCCGCCGCGTCGGCCCGCCGCAAGTACGTGGTGAACGTCTCCGCGATGGAGGGTCAGTTCGGTCGCGGCTACAAGGGTCCGGGGCACCCGCACACCAACATGGCCAAGGCCGCGTTGAACATGCTGACCCGCACCAGCGCCCAGGAGATGCTGACCGACGGCATCCTGATGACCAGCGTCGACACGGGTTGGATCACCGACGAGCGGCCGCACCCGACGAAGATGCGAATGGCCGACGAGGGGTTCCACGCACCGTTGGACCTGGTCGACGGCGCGGCGCGGGTGTACGACCCGATCGTGCGCGGCGAGCAGGGCGAGGACCTGTACGGCTGCTTCCTGAAGGACTACGCGCCATGCGCCTGGTGAGACGACGAGGAGACACCCATGCCAACTGACAACGAGTCCTGGCCGACGCTGGACGAGCTGCTGCGCGAGGAGGAGGAGCTGGAGCGTACCGGCCTGTCCGAGACCGACGCGTACGAGCTGGGGATGCGCGCCGTGGCCGCCGCGAGCGAGCGGGGACTGCCGGTCGCGGTGGGCGTGTGGCGGGCGGGGCGACAGTTGTTCCACTGTGGCCTGCCCGGCTCGACGCAGGACAACGACGCCTGGCTGCGCCGCAAGGGACGGGTGGTGATGCGGTTCGAGCACTCCTCGCTCTACATGGCCCGACTCTGCCGGGACAGGAACGTGACGCTGACCGAGCGCTACGGCCTGCCGGCCGCCCGGTACGCGGCCGCCGGAGGCGCGCTGCCGCTGCGCGTACGCGGCACCGGCGTGGTGGGTTGGATGGGCGTGTCGGGGCTTCCGCAGGTGGAGGATCACCGCTTCGTCGTCGACGTCCTGCGCAAAGCCGCGCAGTAGTCGGCGAACCCGCCGCCCACCAGGCTCCTGGCGGGCGGCGGGGCGCATCGGTCAGCCCGCGCGTCGGTTGGCGCGCACGGCGCCGAGGATCACGCCGGGGGTGGCCAGCGACAGCGGGTGCGCGCGCATGGAGACGACCTCGTTGAACCGGCGCGCGATCGCCACGTCCGTGACGGTCGCCGTGAGGATCTGCCGGCTCGCCCAGCTGGTGACCCGGTAGCCGCGCGGGTAGGGCCCGTCGACGTGCGGCAGCGCCAGGTCGGCGGAGGTGGACGTCGACCAGGCGGCGTCGACCACGACCTTCTGCAGGTCGAGGAAGTGCCGGGCGGGGACGCTCAGGTCGGGCCCGGAGCGCAGGTACGCCGACAGGCAGGCCGCGTGCAGGGCCGCCGCCGTCATGCCCTGCCCGTAGACCGGGTTGAACGACGCCACGGCGTCGCCGACGCTGACGAGCCGCGCCGGGAAGCGCGCCAGCGCGTGGAAGTCCCGTCGCCGGCTGTCGGCGTGGTGGTAGGTCTGCACGTCGCCGAGCATCTCCTGATCGGCGAGCTCGCCGAACTCGGGTGGGAACTGCTCGCGCAGCCGCCGGACGAAGTCCTGCGCGGTACGTCCGGGCCGGTCGTCGCCGTAGCCGGCCATCATGGCCATCCACCGGTCGTCCTCGATGGCGAAGAAGGCGGCGCCGGCGACGTCCGTCATCGTGCCCGGGGTGTGCAGGGCCATGACGACACGGGTCTGCGGGCTCTGCTCCGGGCGCCGGAACAGCGCGGTCGCGTAGTTGAGGTGCACGGGCATCCGGCGGGTGGCGGGGCGCTCCCAGCCGGTCTGCTCCAGCCAGTCCGAGAGCCGGCTGGACCGGCCCATGGCGTCGACCACCAGGTCGCCGCCCTCGACGCCGGCTACCCCGTTGACCTCACAGCGCACGCCGGTGACCGCGTCGCCGTCGACGGCGAGCCCGGTGGCGCGGGCCGTGACCGTCTTGACGTTTGGCAGTCGGAGCACCTGCTGACGGATCAGCCCCTCCAGCAGCGGCCGGCTGCCCGCCAGGCTGTCGTCGTCGTCGGGTACGACCACCTTGCGGCGACCGTCGAGGTAGCTGCGTCGGGTGGCGGGTGGCGCCTCGACCGCGCCGTGAGCCAACGCGTGCTGGCGGAACCCGGGAAACAACTGCTCCAACTGCAGGAGACCGCCGGGCAGCAGCGCGTGCAGTTGGGTGCCCTGGGGCACGCCGGGCCGCGCGCCGCTGACCTGCGGGTCGTCGCGGTCGATGAGGACCACGCTCTCGGCGTGATCGGACAGGACCCGGGCGGCGAGCAGGCCGGCGACGCTGCCGCCGACCACCACCGCCTTGCCCAGGATCGGGTTCGGCTGCTCGGGGAGCCGCACGGCGTTCAGTGCGGCGAAGGCCCGAACGGGGGAGAGGGACATGGTGCTCTCCAAAGGAGTACGAGGCGGGGCACCCTCCCCCGGGTCTGCCGCACGGACAGACCGGCGGCGCCGGCCAGTCGACAGGATGCCCGACGATCGTTGCACAGGCGGTCACGGTCGCCCGTACGGCCCGCTCGGTTGTCGGAAACCGGCCAGAACGCTGGACGCCACCGGCGTACGGGTGATCGGGGTTGGCGTACCAGTTCGGGTCTGTCAGCATCACCGGCATGCCTGTCGCTCGTCGTACCCTGCTCGGGGTTGGCTTGGCCGCTGCGGCCTCCGCCCTCACCGGCTGCGGCGACGGCGGCGGTGAGTCGCCGGGCGGGGCCGACCCGGGCGGCACGGTGACCGCCACCGACGCGGCGGGGAACAGGGTGGGGTTCGGCGCCGCCGGGAAACCGGCGGCCTCCTCGTCGGGTACGCCGAGCACCTCCCCCACGGCCGGCGCGGGCGCGGCGGGCAACCAGGCCCGGTACGCCGCGGACGTGACCGCGCTGCTGAGGCGGCACCTGCCCGCCTCACCGCAGACCGTCACGCACCACGGTTTTCCCGGTGCGGTCGCCGTCGTGCTGGTCAACGGGAAGGTGACAGTGCACACCGCCGTCGGGGAGGCCCTGCGCTACGCGGCCGGCCCGAAACTGCTCACGGCGAAGAGCCGGGTCGCGATGCGCCCGGACTCGATCTTCGATCTCGCCTCGGTCACCAAGGTCTACACCGCCATCCTGCTGCTCCAGCAGGTCGACAAGGGCCGCGTCGACCTGGACGCCCCGGTGCGCGACTACCTGCCGGCGTTCACCGGCACGGGCAAGGACCGCATCACCGTCGAGATGCTGCTCACCCACACCAGCGGCCTCCCCGTCGGCGCCAAGGTCACCGGCCTGTCCGACAACGCCGCCCGCTGGAAGGCGGTCCTCGCCACCCCGCTGGTCTCGGGCGCGGTGCCCGGCGACACGTTCCGCTACTCCAGCGTCGGCGTCATGACCGCCGGCAAGATCGTCGAGAAGGTCACCGGCAGCCGCCTCGACCAGGCGCTCAAGGCGAATCTCACCGGTCCCCTCGGCCTGCGCGACACCGGCTTCAACCCCACGACCTGGCTGTCGGCCACCGACAGGTCGGCCCGGATGGTCGCCACCGACGCCCGCTCGTCCCGCGGCCTGCTCCGCGGCACCGTGCACGACGACGTCGCCAACAACCTCGGGGGCGTCGCCGGTCACGCGGGTGTGTTCGCCAGTGCCAGCGATCTCGCGGCCGTCGGCCAGATGCTCCTCGACGGTGGCACCTACCAGGGCCGGCGGGTCCTCGCCGCCGGTACGGTGCGCCGGATGCTGACCGACCACAACGCGGGCAAGCCGGCCGTCGACCCCGAGCGCCCGCAGCGCACGGCCGCCCACGGTCTCGGCGTCGTCCTCGACCAGCCGTGGTTCATGGGCCGGCTCGCGTCGGTGAGCACCTTCGGCCACACCGGCTTCGCCGGCCCCTCGCTGCTGGTCGACCCGGGCCGCAAGCTGGTCCTGGCCCTGCTCACCAACCGGGCCCACCCCAACTGGTCCTGGGCGAACCCCGATCCGGTCCGGGCGGCCGTCGGCGACCTCCTCGCCTCGTCGGTCAGCTGAGCCGGACTGCCAGGAGTCAGCCCCCCACGGCGGCCGGTTCCCGGTCCCGGCGACGCCCCGCGTAGCTGACGATTCCCACGCCCAGCCCGACGACCGCCAGGACCAGTCCCACCCGGGCCGGCGCGAGGTAACCGAGCCCGGCGGCGATGGCCACGCTGCCCAGGGCCGCGCCCAGGCTGTTCGCGATGTTCATGGCGGACTGGTTGAGGGCGGCACCCATCAACTGGGCGCCGGGAGCGACCGTGATGAGGCGTGCCTGCAGGACCGGACCGAGGTAGAGACTCGTCGCGCCGACCAGGAACGCGCCCACGAACAGACCCACCGGATGCGACGCGACGAGACTGAACACGCCGATGCTGGCGATCATCGCGACGAAGCCGATCAGCTGGCTGCGACGCAGGTCCCGGTCGGCGAGCCAGCCGCCCAGGGCGTTGCCGACGGTCATGCCGAGGCCGACCGCGACCAGCACCCAGGGCACTGTCGCGGCGGAGAGGCCGGCGACGTCGGTGGTGACCGGCGCGATGTAGGAGTCGACCGCGAAGAACCCGGCGAAGCCGATCGCGCCGGTGGCCGCGACCAGCCAGACCTGCGAGGTCCGCAGCGCGCGCAGTTCGGCGGCCGGCGAGCCGTCCGCCGCCGCGGCCACCTCCGGGACGACCGCCAGGACCGCCAGCAGCGTGAGCAGGAAGACCCCGGCGATGACCAGGTACGCCGTCCGCCAGCCGGCTGCCTGCCCGAGCCGGGTGATCAGTGGTACGCCCACCACGTTGCTCACGGTCAGGCCACCGAGCACGGTGGCGAAGCCCCGCGCCTCGTTGCCGGGGCCCATCAGGGTCGCCGCGAGCAGGCCGGCAGCGCCGAAGTACGCGCCGTGCGGCAGCGCGGCGACGAACCGCGCGACGAGCACCAGCTCGAAGTTCGGGGCGGTCGCGGAGGCGATCGTGCCGACGGCGAAGAGGACGAGCAGTCCGAGCACGAGCCTGCGGCGGGGCAGGCGCGCGCTGAGCGCGGCGATCAGTGGAGCGCCCACGACGACGCCCAGCGCGTACGCCGTGATCATCCAGCCTGCCGTGGCGACGGCGTCCGACGAGGATCGGGCGTAGTCCTGGGCGAGCAGGTCGCGTGCCATCTCGGGCAGCAGGCCCATCGCCACGAACTCCGTCAGGCCGACCGCCACGCCGCCCAGTGCCAGGGCCGCCAGCGCCGCGAGGCGCTGACCTCTGCTCAGTCCGTTCACCGAGCGAATTTAGCAACAGCGTTGCGTAATAGGCTGGCGAGATGACGCGCACCACAGCCGACGTGACGTTCCTGCGCGGATACAACCAGGCGCTCGTCATGGCCGTGGGGCGCACCGCGCGGACGTTCGAGCGGTCGACTGTCGTCGCCGCCACCGGCCTGACGCCGCAGGCGGTCTCCAAGGTCATCGCCCGCCTGACCGCCGACGGGCTGATCCGCCCCGCCGGCGTCCGACGCCCCGGCATCGGCAAACCCGCGGTCGTCTACGAGTTGGTCCCCGACAGCCGGTACGCGATCGGCGCGCACGTCGCCCGGCGCACGCTGCGACTGGTCCTGGTCGACCTGGCCGGCGTCGTGCGCCACTCGACGGTCAGCCCGCTGCCGGAGGACTTCACCCCGGAGCAGCTCCTCGACGCCCTGAGCGCCGGCATCGACGCGATCACCGCCGACACCGCGCCGCGGAGCCGCCTGACCGGGGTGGGTCTCGGCATGATCGGGCCACTCGACCACGCGAACGGGCTGGTCCGCGACGCACACGGCCTGCGGCACTGGCACGACGTACCGCTGCGCGCGTTGGCCGAGGCGCGGCTGGGGCTGCCGGTGCACCTGGACAAGGACGTGACCGCCGGGATCACGGCCGAGGCGTGGCGGCAGGGTGCGGCGTTCGGTGACGCGGCGCTCATCATGGTCGAATCCGGCATCGGCGGTGGCTTCTGGCTGGGCGGCGCCGCCCACCGGGGCGCGCACACCAACGCCGGTGAGTTCGGGCACACGGTCGTCGCCCTGGACGGGCCGGGCTGCGTCTGCGGACGGCACGGCTGCCTGGAGGTCGTCCACCTGCGCGCCACCGAGGCGGGGGACATCGCTCGTGCGGCCCGCGTCCTGGCGATCGGCGTCGTCAACCTGCTCCAGACCCTCGACCTCGCCCACGTGGTGCTGGCCGGTGCGGATCTGCTACGCCACGCGGAGGTCTACCGCGCGGCGGTCGAGCAGGCCGTCCGCACGGACGTGCAGCGCACGGACTGGCTGGCCCCGACGGTGACCCTGTCCAGCCTGGGCGCGGACGTGATCGCCGCCGGCGCCGCGATGCAGGTCCTGGACCAGCTCTACGGCATCCCCGACCTCACCCTCGGCACCCCGCCCACGACCGTGCGACAGCACCGCCCCACGGGCGACTACCGCGGTGCGGCGTCCGTGTAGACGCAGCCGTTGCCCGGGGCCTCGCTGGCGCTGATCACCGCGTCGAGCCGGTCCCTGACCTGGGCGAGTTGGCCGATCTGCCGGGTGATGCGGTCACGTTCGGCGTTCAGCAGGGCACGGGACTGCGGAGTGTTGACCTTCGCGTCGACACAGGGCAGCAGATCCAGGATCGTCCTGCTGGACAGGCCCGCGGCGTACAGCGTCTGGATGAGCTGGACGCGGTCGACCGCGTCCTGGTCGTAGTGGCGCTGGCCGCCGCCGCTGCGCCCGGGGATCAGCAGCGACTGTTCCTCGTAGTAGCGCAGGGCACGCACCGACACACCCGTGCTGGCGGCGAGCTCTCCGATCCGCACGACCCCTCCCCTCACCTGGCGACGCCGACGATACTACCTCTCACGTCAGCGTCAGATTCCAGCGTGGTTCAGGGGCTGCCGGCGCGGGGCGGTTCCTGCCGACGCACGCACCCGTACGCCTGCGGACCGGGAGGGTTGGCGTACCCCTCCCGGTCCGGACCACTGCGACGTTCGTCGCAGTCGGTCAGCGGGTGTACGGGCCGTTGACGACGCCCGCTGTCGGGTGCTGGGCGGTCCTGCCCTGCGCCCAGTCGCCTGTCGAGTCGGCAGGGGCGGCCTGCCCCCTGCTCGCGTCGAAGTCGTAGGCGCTCTCCGCGTGCAGAACCTGGTCGATGCCGGTGACCTCGTCCGATCGCGGCACCCGGAAGCCGATCGTCATATCAATGATCTTGACGAGCAGCCAGGTCAGCGCCACCGAATACGCGGCGACGGCGAGGGCGCCGACCGCCTGCTTCCCCAGTTGCCCGGCACCGGCACCGGCGACGAGGCCGTCGGTCGTGTCGAACACTCCGATGAGCAGCGTGCCGACGAAACCACCGACCGCGTGAACCGCCACGACGTCCAGCGTGTCGTCGTAGCCGAAGCGGTCCTTGAGGCCGACGGCCAAGGCGCAGACGACACCGGCGATGACACCGATGGCGATCGCACCCCAGGTGTTCACGACCGCACAGGCGGGGGTGATGGCCACCAGGCCGGCGACCGCGCCCGACGCGGCGCCCAGGGAGGTGAAACCACCCTTGCGTACGCGCTCCCAGAGAAGCCATCCGATCATGCCGGCACCGGCCGCCACCTGGGTGTTCATGAAGGCGACGCTGGCGGTGCCGTTGGCGGCGAGAGCCGAACCGGCGTTGAACCCGAACCACCCGAACCACAGCAGGCCCGAGCCGAGCATCACGAGCGGCAGGCTGTGCGCCCGCATCGACTCACGCCTGAAGCCGACCCGGTTGCCGAGGACGAGGAGCGCGCCGAGGGCGGCCATACCGGCGTTGATGTGGACCGCCGTGCCTCCGGCGAAGTCCTTCACGCCGAGCTTGAAGATCCAACCGTCGGCCTGCCACACCCAGTGGGCCACCGGGAAATACACCACGGTCACCCAGAGCGCGACGAACAGCATCCACGCGCCGAACTTGGCACGGTCGGCGATCGCCCCGCTGATCAGCGCGGGCGTGATGACGGCGAACATCATCTGGAAGACCGCGAAGGCGAGCACCGGAATGCTGCCCGTCAACGTGGTGTCCGAGATCCCGCTCATGCCCACGTTGCCCAGGTCACCGACGAGTCCGCGTCCACCGACGTCATCGCCGAAGGCGAGCGAGTATCCGTAGGTCACCCAGAGCACGCTGACGATGCCCAGGCTGATGAAGCTCATCAGCAGCATGTTGAGAACGCTCTTCACGCGAACCATGCCGCCGTAGAAGAACGCCAGGCCCGGGGTCATCAGCATGACCAACGCGGCGCTGATCAGAACGAATGCGGTATCCCCCGCGTCGAAGCCGTCTGGCATCGAGATGCACTCCATGTCGTGGTAGCTGCCGCAGCAGTGCGGCGTGGTGAATGTCGTCCGCGGACCGTGGTCCGCGTGCCTCACACGAGGTCGGCGGCCTCCAGCGCGCTGCAGCAGGTGTCGACGATGAGGCGGGTGACGGTGTACGGGTCGACGTTGGCGTTGGGCCGACGGTCCTCGATGTAGCCCTTCTTGTCGATCTCCACCTGCCACGGGATGCGGACGGAAGCACCGCGGTCGGAGACGCCGTAGCTGTACTCGTTCCAGGGCGCCGTCTCGTGTGCGCCGGTCAGGCGGGCCTCGACGCCGGCGCCGTAGTTGCGGATGTGCTCCGCGGGCTTGTCGCCCCGACCGAGGGCCTCGCAGGCCTCGATGATCGCCGGGTAGTTCTCGCGCATGGCGCGCGTCGAGAAGTTGGTGTGGGCGCCGGCGCCGTTCCAGTCACCCCGCGCGGGCTTCGGCTCCAGGGTCGCGGAGATACCGAAGTCCTCGGCCGTGCGGTGCAGGAGCCAGCGGGCGATCCACAGCTGGTCGGAGACCTCCAGCGGGGACAGCGGACCGACCTGGAACTCCCACTGGCCGGGCATGACCTCGGCGTTGATGCCGGAGAGGGACAGGCCCGCGGCGAGGCAGTTGTCCAGGTGCTTCTCGACCACCGCGCGGCCGTAGATCTCGTCCGCGCCGACGCCGCAGTAGTAGCCACCCTGCGGAGCCGGGTAGCCGCCGTCCGGGAAGCCGAGCGGGCGGGAGCCCTTGAAGAACGTGTACTCCTGCTCGATGCCGAACAGCGACTCCTGGGCGGCGAACTGCTCCGCCACCGGGCGCAGCAGCGCCCGCGTGTTGGACTCGTGCGGGGTGCCGTCGGTGTTGAACACCTCGCAGAGCACCAGCAGGTGCGCCCCACCGCGGATGGGGTCGGCGTAGGTGGCGACCGGCTCGAGGACGCGGTCGGAGCTGCTGCCCTCGGCCTGGTTGGTGCTGGAGCCGTCGAAGCCCCACGTGCCCGGTGCGACGCCGTCCTCGATGATCTTCGTCTTCGACCGGAGCTTCGCGGTCGGCGCGGTGCCGTCGATCCAGATGTATTCAGCCTTGTACGCCATGGGTCTCTTCTCCTGTGAACGGGCCGGATGGCCCACGAAATCGTGATCGGTGGAACCGACGGTTCAGACCGCCGCGAGCGGCGCGTCGGTTCGCACGGGGGTGGCTGACGCCTGGCTCTCGCCCAGCGTCGACCCGAGCAGCGCGACAACGTTGTCGTGTGCTCCGCGTTCGGCGTCGGAGAGCGCAGTGCCTCCCCAGCGGTCCCGCAGCGTTGGATCGGCTCCGCGGTCCAGGAGGTACTGGACCACGTCGAGGTTTCCGTCGGAGGCAGCCAGGTGCAGCGCGGTCCGCCGGTCGTAGTCAGCGGAGTTCGGATCCTTCCCCGCGGCCAGCGCGAGCCGGACGTACTCCAGATCGCCGTGACTGGCGGCCCAGAGCAACCGCGTGGTCGACGCCACCTCGTCCTCGTTCCTGCCACGACGCGGGTCGCGTTTGCCGGAGTCCTCGCCGGCGGCCAACGAGTCGTAGACGTGGAAGTTGAACCGGTTGATGAGTTCCTTGCAGAACGCGACTCCCCGGACGGAGTTGCCGAGCGCGTCGAGGCGGGGCGACCAGACGCAGACGCCCATCACGCCGGGAACCACGATCATCAGTCCGCCGGAGACACCGCTCTTGGCCGGCAGACCGATCGTGAAGGCGAACTCCCCCGAGTAGTCGTACATCCCGCACGACGACATCAGCGACAGGCACTTGCGCGCGGTGTCGGCGGAGAAGATCCGCTCCCGGGTCAGGGGGTTGACACCACCGTTGGCGAGCGACGCGGCAACGACCGACAGCGACCGCGCGTCGACCTCGATGGAACAGCACTGGAAGTAGAACTCCAGCGTCTCGGTGAGGTCGGTGCCGTCCGGAAAGGCCCGGTGTTCGCGCATGAAGTACCCGAGAGCGAAGTTCCGATCCGCCGTACGCCGTTCCGAGAGATAGATGGCATTGTTGAAGCCGACCGTCCCGCCGCCGGCCAATCTGCGCCATGTCTCGGCGACGTGGTCGAAACGGTCGGCCATCTCCCAACTCGGGCGCAGCAGCGAGCAGCACATGATCGCGCCAGAATTGATCATCGGGTTGTGCGGAAGGCCCTCGTTGTTCAATGTCAGCTCGTTGAACCCGCGACCGCTGGGCTCCCGTCCCACGTGCCGGTGAACCTGTTCGGCACCGTGCTGCTCCAGCGCGAGACAATAGTTGATCGGCTTGCAGACCGACTGGACGCAGAACGGGGTCTCCGCATCCCCCACCGCGAAGCGCTGCCCGTCGGTGGTGCACAGCGCGATCCCGAAATTCTCCGGATCGACGCGGCCGAGCTGCGGGATGTAATCGGCGACCTGCCCCCCGTCGACACCCCTGAGGCCCTCGTAGATCGAGAAGATCTCCGCCTGCAATGCGGCGAAGTCCGGAATGACGAGGTCCCCGCGAAGTGACCTTTCGATGACACCGCCACTCGTCCTGCACCACGCGATGAAGCGAGACATGTCGATGCGTGTCGGACCGACGCCGCTGGTGACGGACCGCACCTCGACCAGGCGCGGGTCCGTCTCGGAGATGCCTGCGGCTCGCAGCCGGTCGACAAGTTCCCGCACCGCGATCGTTCCGTCGTCGTCGACCGCGAAAGATCCGAACAACTTCCCGTACTCCGCGGCTGCGAAATCGTCGAAGCCGGACGGCTCAAGGCCGTGGGACCACGCCTGATCGGGACGACGTGGCGCGGCTCTGGTTTTCCTGGTCGCGGGCATAGCGTGTTTCAACTACTCCGTAATTGTCGGTGACGGCGTGGTGGCGACGCCATGACGCGGCAGTCCCGCTCTGGTGGCAGTCGACCCACCCACCTTCGAAAGACTAGGAAGGGCCGGTGTACGGCCGCTGGATTTCGACTTACCGGCGACTGGTCCCGGCATCCGCACCATCGCGGGTGCCGGGACATGTGAGTGAATTGGGGCGGCGGCGCACCTTCGCTGGCCGAATTCCTTACCGGTACGGTGATTTCCCGCACACCAGAGAGAGTGAGCAGGTTGTGAGAATCGTTGTGGTGGGCGCCACACAGGGCATTGGCCGCGAATTGGCCGCCGAGTACGCCAGGCGGGGCAATGAGGTGATTATTACCGGACGGGCGGCGGAACGGGCCGGTGTCGAGGCGAAGCGACTCGCCACCGAGACCGGGGGCCCGGTGTCCGGACTGGCGCTCGACCTGTCCCACCCGGAGTCGGTCGCGGAGGCGCTCAGGAGTGTGGAGCGAGTGGACCGGGTCGCCGTCGCCGGCATGATCCGGGACCGGAACACCGTAGCGTCCTTCTCGGTGGCGGAGGCGGTGGCACTCGCGACCACCAAGATCGTCGGCTATGCGGCGGTGGCGGCCGCCCTCCGCGACCGCCTCGCACCGGGTGCCGCCGTGCTGCTGTTCGGTGGGATGGCGAAGGATCACCCGTACCCCGGCTCCACCGTGCTGTCCAGTGTCAATGCCGGGGTGGTGGGCCTGGTGCGCACCCTGAGCGTGGAACTCGCCCCGGCACGGGTCAACTCGATCCACCCGGGCGCGGTCACCGACAGTCCCGCGTGGGTGGACAAGCAGGCCGTCCTCGACCCGCTGCGCAGGATCTCCCTGACCGGGGAGCTGCCCACCATGCGGCAGATCGTCGACGGATGCGTCTTCCTGCTGGAGAACGCGGCTGCCAACGGCGTCAACCTCACCCTCGACGCCGGGCGCGCGTAGCCCCTGCCGGGGCCGCCACGACAACGGCCGGTCTCCCCGGATCCGGGGGTGACCGGCCGCCGCCGTGACCTGACCGTCAGAGCTTCGCGGCGCCCGCCTCGGCGGCCTCCCGCACCGCCGAGGTACGACGAACCTCGGCCCGCTGGTCGCCCGCGTCCTCCCGGTCGGCCGCGGCCATCCGGGCCGCCCGGTTGGCGCTCGGCGCGGCCTGGTCGCCCGTCACACCGCCCCGGATGCGGTTGTTCGCGGCCACCTGCGCGGCCGGGTTGTTACCCGTCACGGTCAACTGACCGTTGATGATGTTGTCGTCGACGGTGACGCCACCGGTGGTGCTGGTGACGCTGACGTCCGTGCCCCAGTAGCCGCCCGAGGCGCAACTGTCGAGGGCGCCGTTCGGCCCGAGCTGGACGCCGCCGAGGTTGCCGGCGAAGGTGGCCCTGCCCCGGACGGCACTGCCGCACACGACGCTGCCGGTGGCGCTGTTGAGCACCGACAGGGTGCCGTCGACGAACGAGTCGTGCACGTCGGTGTAGTAGGTGCCGGTGCTGCTGAGGTTGCGCGTCACCTGCGTGCCGTCGTCGAGGCGTACCTCGCCGGCGCCGACGGTGACGTTGCCGCCGATCGTCGACGCCTCGGCGAACAGGAAACTGTCGATGGTCGCCGAGCCCTTCGGCCGGACGGTCAGCGCACCGGTCTGCGCGTTCTTCAGGAAGAGGCCGTAGCCACCGGCGGCCACCACCACCTGGCCGTCGACTGTCGTGTCGGTGGCGTCGAGGTAGCCGTCGGCGGCGACGCGTACCTCGCCGCTGACCCGGCCGCCGGTCACCACCAGGTTGGCGCCGGCAGCGACCGTGACGTTCCCGGTGATGGTGGTGCCGGTCAGCGCGCAGGACTCGCCGGCCGGGACGAGCAGGTCGTTGGGCACGGTCACCGCACCGCCCGTGCCGATGCAGTGGGTGACCAGGTCGGCGTGGGCGGTGGGCGCCACGGCCAGCACCGAGGCGGCGATGACGGCGCTCACGGTGGCCAGCTTGGCGACGGTACGTCCGGGCATCGTGGTACTCCCTCTCGATGGGATTCGGGTGCTCATGCGCCGACGTCCGATCGGGCCGCGGCCCGGACGATGGCGCCCTGCTGGCGCTTGTTGAGCGTTCCGGCGGTCACCAGCGCGGCGGTGACCGCCTCGACGTGCCGGACGAAGTCGGCGTGGCCGGGGTAGTCGGCGTGCTCGTCGATCAGATCGTTGATGGTGCAGCCGTCGCCGGTGTCGACGTTGGCGACTCCGGTGTCGGCGCCGTCGATGACCACCGTGTCGCGGGTGTCGGACGCGGGGCAGGCATCGGTGCCGTCGGCCACCACCGTGAACGTCGCCGACTGCTCGGCGGAGGTGTTCTGCGCGGTGTCGGTCGCCCGGTAGCGCAGGGTGTGCGCCCCCACGGTGCGGACGGTGACCGGAGCGGTGTACGCGGTCCACGCGCCCGCGTCGAGGGCGTACTCGATCTTCGCCACACCCGAGTCGGCGTCGGTGGCCGTGACGGTCACGGTCGCCGCGCCGACGTACGCGCCGTCGCCGTCGCGGTCGCCGGCCACCGTGGCCGTGACGGTGGGTGCTGTGGTGTCCTCGGCCGGCGGCGCGACGACCGTGAAGTGGGCCATCTGCTCGGCCGAGGTGTTGCCGGCGACGTCGGTGGCCCGGTAGTGCAGCATGTGCATCCCGGCGGCGGTCACCACGATCGGGTTCGTGTACGCCGTGAAGGCGGCGTCGTCGAGGGCGTACTCGATGGTGGCGACCCCCGAGCCGGCGTCGGTGGCGGTCAACGTGGCGGTGGCCGTACCGACGTAGTTGCCGTCGCCGTCGCGGTCGCCGGCCAGCGCGGCCGTGACCACCGGCGCGGTGGTGTCCTCCTCGGTCGGCTCGACGACCCGGAACGACACCGAGCCGACCGCGCTGGTGTTGCCGGCCTGGTCGGTGGCGCGGAACTGCACCGAGTGGTCGCCGACCGCGCTGACCTGCACGGGCTGGGTGTACGGCTGGAAACTGGTGTCGTCGACCTGGTATTCGACTGTCCCCACGCCGGAGTCGGCGTCGGTGGCCGTGACGGTCACCGTCGCCGCGCCGACGTAGTTGCCGTCGCCGTCACGGTCACCGGACACGGCGGCGGTGACGGTCGGTGGCGTGGTGTCGCCGCCTCCCCCGCCGTCGGTGACCACCAGCTCGCCGACCATCTGGCTGTGGCCGGGGATCGAGCAGAAGTAGCGGTACCGGCCCGGGGTCAGCGTGACGGTCGCCTGGTGGCGGCCGTCGTTGGCGTCGAACGGGCTGGCCAGGATGTTGAGTGTGACGTCGTGGTTGTAGCCCTCGGTGGACGTGTCGAAGGTCAGCGTGTGCGGCATGCCGGTGGTGTTGCCGGTGGCCGCGCTGTTCTCCCAGATGATCGTCGTCGCGCCGGCCACCGCCGTGGTGGGCGTGGACTTGTAGCGCGTGGTGTTGTCGTCGGCGGTCCAGGTCAGCACCTGGTCCGCGGCGGCGCGCGGCGCGGCGGACGCGGGCGGCGCGGCCAATGGTGCGGCCAAGAGCATGAACGCCGCCAGCGCTGCCGTGAGTCGTCGAATCATCGTCTCTCCTAGAGTTCCCGCACGCGGATGTTGCGGAACTCGGTCAGGTCGTTGTCACCGTGGTTCTGCAGGCCGATGAAGCCGCGCAGAAGCTGCCGCAGGTCGGTCGGCGGGTCGCCGGCCCGGGACGACTGCTTGCCCGGCGTGTTGTCGAACTCGTTGATCACCACGCCGTTGCGGATCATCGTGTAGTGCTGCCCGACCACCCGGATCTCGTAGTCGTTCCACACGTTCTTCGGCGTGACGCGGGCCTCGGCGAGTGACACCGGGTCGAAGTTGTAGACCGAGCCGGTCTTCTGCGGCTCGCCGCTGTCACCGTCGTAGATCTGGATCTCGTGTCCGCAGTAGATCGCCATCCAGGCCGTCGAGGTCCGTGCCGACCCGATGGTTCCGCAACTGCCCGGTGGCCGCTGCTCCAACGGAACCCGCAGGTCCGGGAACCGGATGAAGACACCGGTGTTGGCCCGGTTGGTGCCCGGTGCGATGTCCTTGAACTGCACCTTCAGCGAGAAGTCGCCCAGCTCCTTGGTGTGCCAGAGCATGCCGAGCCCCCCGCTGGAACGCAGTGCCCCGTCGGGCTGGATGCTGAACGACCCCGTCGGCGCCTGCTGCCAACCGCGCAGCGACTCGGCGGTGCCGTCGTAGAGCGGCTCGTACCCGGTGCGACCGTCCCGGCCGATGTCGGACGCGGCGGCCAGGCGGGTGAGCGTGCCCGACTCACGGGCGTTGAGCAGACCGTCGTCCTGCAACGTGCGGGTCACCGCGCTGACGTGCCGGACGAAGGCGTTGTGGTCGGGCCAGGTGCTCTCGTCGTCGATGAGGTCGTTGATCGTGCAGCCCTGCCCGACCGTACGACTGGGCACGCCGGTGTCCGTGTCCCCGAGCCACACCGTGCCCCGGGCGTCGGGCACCGCGCAGCCGACCGTGACCGTGGTCCGCACCGTCGCCGTCTCGCCGTCGGCGTACGTGACGGTGAGCTTCGCGGTGTAGGTGCCGACCTTGGCGTACGTGTGTCGGGGGTCGGCCTCGGTCGACGTGGCGCCGTCGCCGAACTCCCAGCGGTGGCTGACGCCGCCGGACTTCGAGCCAGTGAACGCGATCGTCAACGGCTTGTTCTGCACGGCCACCGAGGTCGCGGCCGGCGCCGGGGTGGGCGCGCCACCGGTGTAGCTGATCCGGATCAGCTTCTGGTTGGGGTGCAGGCTGAAGAACCCGCCTCCGTAGTCGAGCAGGTAGAGCGCGCCGTCCGGGCCGAACTTGGCGTCCATCCAGCTCTGCAACCGGTTGTCGCCGTTGCCGCTGGGGATGATCGCCCGCAGCGACTCGGCGTACACCGGCGGGGCGGCCTGCGGCACGCCGGCCTCGTCGACGGTGACCGCGACCCGGTTGGCCGCGTTCGACTGGTCGCCGATGAGCCACTTGCCGTCCCAGTGCTCCGGCCACGCGACGCCACTGTCGGTGTCGACGAGGCTGCGGTGGTAGGTGGGCCCGGACATGATGGCCTGCCCGCCGCCGCGCAGGTACGGCTGGGTGTAGGTGGCGTCGGCGGCGACGTAGGTGGGCAGGCCGCTGCCGTCGGTCCGCTTCGGGAAGACCGGACCGCCGCCGTCGGGTGAGTACCAGATCATGTTGTCCCGGGCGGCGGGGATGTCCACCAGGCCCGTGTTGCGCGGCGAGGTGTTCGTCAGGTTGTCGCAGTCGTACCAGCCGGTCAGCACGGTGGCGTCGGTGTTGCTGCGGTCCCGGTACGGCTGTCGGTCACCCATGCAGTACGGCCAGCCCTGGTTCCCGGCCGAGGTGATGATGGTGGCCGTCTCGTACTTCGCCGGGCCGAGGGTCGGGCTGGGCGACGGGGCGTCGGGGCCGACCCAGCCGGCGGTCAGCCACTGGTGCACCGGGTCGATCTGGAGGCGGGCGATGTTGCGGACGCCCATCACGTAGATCTCCGGCCGGGTCTTCTCGGTGCCCGGTGGGAAGAGGTTGCCCTCCGGGATGGTGTACGTGCCGTCCGACTCCGGGTGGATCCGGATGATCTTGCCGGCGAGGTCGTTGGTGTTACCCGACGTGCGGCGCGCGTCCTGGAACGAGGTCCCCTGGTACTCCTGCGTCCAGTTGTTGCCGGAGTATCCCTGCGACCCCTCGGAGGAGTTGTTGTCGCCGGAGCCGACGTAGAGGTTGCCCTTCGCGTCGAACGCCATGCCGCCGCCGGCGTGACAGCAGCTGTGGATCTGCACCGGGAACTGCAACAGGTCCTTGCGGGTGCCCTGGTCGATGGTCTGCGCCTGACGGTCGTACGTGAAGCGGGAGACGGTGCGCTGCCCGATCCGCTTCACCCGGTCGATCGACTCGTGCGGCATCCAGTAGACGTAGAGCCAGCCGTTCTCGGCGAACGTCGGGTCGGGCACGATGCCGAGCAGCCCCTCCTCGTTCTTCACCAACTCGGAGCCGCTGCCCCGGTTGCCCATCACCTCCAGGGTGGTGAGCAGCTTGGCCTGCTTGGTGCGCGGGTCCCAGGCGTGGATGGTGCCGCAGCCCTTGCCGACGTTCGGGTCGTTCCAGTCCTCGATCGGACCGCTCGGGCAGGCCGCCTTGCCGACGTAGAAGACGGTGCCGTCGGGCGCGATGGTGAGTCCGTGCGGCTCGCCGATCTGGTCGAGCTGCCCGGTCTGGTTCGCGGCGGTGAGTCGCTCCACCTTGTAGTTCGCGGCGATCGTCGCCTGGCAGTCGCCGCGTACGCGGCCGGTGGTCCAGTTCAGCGCCCCGGTCAGGTGCGCGCGGAACGCCTCCTCGCCGTAGCTGCCCTCGGTGTGGCCCATGCCGGTGTAGAAGGACCGACCGCCGTCGTAGTCCCGGCACCAGGACACCGGGTGGAACGGGCCGTTGGCGCCGGGGCCCGGGTCGTAGTGCCGCTCCTGCACCTGGGCGAGGGTGTGCACCGAGCCGAGTGGGTTCGGGTCCCAGTTGTCCCAGCGGTCCGAGCGGGTGAGGGTCAGCGGCAGCGACGCGGTGGCCGGGTGTTTGCGGTCCAGGATGTCGACCACCGCCCGGTTCACGGGGGTCGGCGGCGGCGCGGTGGCCGCGCCGGTGAACAGGCGCAGGTCGGCGAGCTGGATCAGCGGCTCACCGCTGTTGGCCGTGATGGTCAGCCGGTAGCGGGTGAACTCCTGCGGCGTGGCGATGTCGAACCGGCGGGTCTGGAACCGTTCCGCGAAGCTCTGGTTGGTGCGCTGGTCCAGATCGGACCAGTTCTGACCGTCGGTGGAGCCCTGGAGGGTCCAGTCCTTCGGGTCCCGCCCGACGAAGTCGTTGGCGGACGTCAGCGCGTACCCGGTGATCCGTTTCGGCGCGGCCAGCTCGTACGTCACCCACGCGGTCGGGGTGCGGACCAGCCACTTGGTGTTGGCGTCGCCGTCGGTCAGCTTCTCCTTGGTCTCGGTGGGCGGGTTCTCGCCGCTGGCGGTCACCCGGGCCACCGGCTCGGCCACCGGGATCGCGCCCGCCGGGCGGGCACCGATCAGGCCGGTGAACCAGGCCGAGTCGACCTGCGCGCGAGCGGCGTCGGCGATGCCGACGAAGCCGCCGCCGGCCTTCATGTAGGCCTGCAGCGCCGACTCCTGGTCGCGGTTGAGCGCGGCGCCCGTCGCGGACAGGAAGACCACGCTCCGGTACGCGGACAGCCCGGCAGCGGTGAACACAGCCGGGTCCGTGGTGGCTGTGACATCGATGTCATGACTGACCGCAAGCTGTCGGATGGTGTCCACGGCGCGGGCCACCGGGTCCTGCTGCTCGGTCACCGGCCCGTGGAACACGAGCACGGCCGTCCTGGTCTGCTGCGCCTGCGCTGGCGCCGCGGTCACCGCTCGCGGCGCGGCTGCCGCCGCCGCGGCCGTGGTCGTGGCTGGGATCAGCGTGGCGAAGGCCGCTATCGCGGCGAGGGCTCGTCGTACGTCTCTGGTCATCCCCGTCCCCACTTTCGGTCAGCTTCCGTGCGTGTGGGTGTGGCCCTGGAACCGGTGGATCGCCTCCTCGGCGCCGGGGGGCATGCTGCCGTCGGCGTTGCGCACCAGGAAGATGCCGGCCATGCCGCCGTCCGAGTGGTTCTGCACGTGGCAGTGGTACATCCACGCGCCGGGTCCGACGCCCTCCCCGGCCAGCACCTGGAACCCGAACGAGCTGCCCGGGTTGAGGTCCTTGTTGTCGACGACCAGGCTCGGGTCGGCCGGCCCTTCGAGCATTCCGGTGCGGTTGTCGGCCCAGCGGTGCGCGTGCAGGTGGAAGGTGTGGAAGAGGTTGCCGTGCCCGATGGCGAGCCACTCCACCCGCTGGCCCAGGTTCGCCTCGAAGATGGGCGTGTCCGGGGCCATCCGGTTGTTGATCGTCATGTCGTGGAACACGACGGTGAACTGCCTCTCCGGCAGGATGTCGCCCCGACGTCGGACGATCAGCGCGCCGTACAGGCCCTTCGCGACTCCGGCGGTGCCGTGGTCGGTGCCCATGGCGTGGTCGTGGTAGTGCCAGTAGCCGGCGCTGCCCGGCATGTACCGGCGTCCCGCCGCGGCGACCATCTCGTGCGAGCGCCAGACGTACGTCCGCGTCTCGCCCGGGTCGTTGAAGGAGTCGTTGAACGGGCTGCCGTCCGAGTCGGTGCTGTAGTCCACCCCGTGCGGATGGATGGACAGCCGCTGGGTGGTGGTGTTGACCAGCGTGATCTCCAGGGTGTCACCCTCGTAGATCTCCAGCACCGGCCCGGGCACGGTGGCCTGGCCGGGCGCGAGGCCGTACCCGAACAGCCCGCCGGGCAACTGCTCGGCGTAGATGGTGACCTTCCTGGTCACTCCGGCGGCGGCCTGGGCTGGGCTACCTCCGAACGCGCCACCGAGCGTGGGGGCGGACGCGCCCAACGCTCCGGCTGCGAGCGCCCCGGTGGCGATCAGTGATCGACGGGACAGGTGGCGATGGGAGCCAACGGCGTGATCGTCCATGGGTCTCCGTTCCCGACCGGGCGAAGACGCGACGAGCGCAGGGTGCATCGACCGCCGAGCACAAGGCGGCTGCACGACTGGGGTGAGGATCGTCGCGGACTTCGCTCGGAAGACTCAGAACTTTCGATGGATGAACCCAACTTATGTAATCCATCGACGAAAGTACAGGGTCTGATTGCAGGAAGATTACCGTGACATCACGAGGGCCATCTATCGACGAGGCCCGGGAGGGTCAGAGATCGTGTCGGTCGTCGGCCGGCAGGCTGGGGGTTTCGGGCTGCGCGGGCGACTGCTCGGGCTGACCGAGCCGCGCCACGTGGGTCGGGTCGAGGACCCGGGAGAGGAAGGCGCGCGTCCGCTCGTGCTTCGGCGCGCCCAGCACCTCCTGCGGCGGCCCCTGCTCGACGACCACGCCACCGTCCATGAACACGACGCGGTCCGCCACGTCCCGGGCGAACGCCATCTCGTGGGTGACCACCATCATCGTCATGCCGTCCTCGGCCAGCCCGCGCATGACGGTGAGCACGTCACCGACCAGCTCAGGGTCCAACGCCGAGGTCGGCTCGTCGAAGAGCATCAGCTTCGGCTCCATCGACAGCGACCGGGCGATCGCGACCCGCTGCTGCTGCCCACCGGAGAGCTGCGCCGGGAACGCGTCGGCCTTGTCGGTCAGGCCGACCCGCTCCAGGTTGGCCCGCGCGACCCGCTCGGCCTCGGCGCGGCCGCGCCGCAGCACCTTGCGCTGCGCGACCGTGAGGTTGTTGAGCACGGTCAGGTGCGGGAACAGGTTGAACGACTGGAACACCATGCCGATGCCCCGACGCACGGCGTCGATCTCGACGTCCGGGTCGGTCATCTCCACGCCGTTGACCCGGATCGTGCCCGCGGTCGGTTCCTCCAACAGGTCCACACACCGCAACAGGGTCGACTTGCCGGACCCGGACGGCCCGATCACGCAGACCACCTCGCCCTGACCGACCTCGAAGTCGATGCCCTTGAGCACCTCGATCGGGCCGAAGGACTTGTACAGGTCGCGGATCTCGACGGCGGGGCGGGACGGACTGGTCGTCATGCGGGTCACCGGGCCTTGGCGTAGCGGAGTTCGAGGCGGCGTACCACCTGGGACAGCGGCAGGGTGATGACCAGGTAGGCGAGGCCGGCCACCAGCAGCGGGGTGGCGTTCACCCGGTCGTTGAGCATGTCCCGACCGAACTTGGTGATCTCGATGGTCTGTGCCGTCACGCCCAGCACGTACGCCAGCGACGAGTCCTTGGTGAGCAGGATCAGCTCGTTCGTCAGCGGCGGGATGACGATCCGGAACGCCTGCGGGATGACGATCGTGCGCATGGCGGTGAAGTGCGACATGCCGAGGGTGCGGGCCGCCTCCATCTGCCCCTTCGGCACGGCCTGGATGCCGGCCCGGATGGTCTCGGCCATGTACGCCGCGGCGGTCAGTCCGAGACCGATCGCGATCGCGCCGAACACGCCGCCGGGGATCTCCCGCTCCGGGAAGGCGATGGGGATGCCGTACCCGACGAGGAAGAGGACCAGCAGCGCCGGCAGACCCCGGAACAGCTCGATGTACGCGGTCGCCAGCCAGCGGTACGGCGCCACCCGGGACAGTCGCATGAGCGCGAGGACGGTGCCGAACACGAGACCGAACGCGAACGCGCCAAGCGTGTAGAGGATCGTGTTGCGCAGCGCCACGGTGATGATCGTCGGGAACATCGACTCGATGATGTCGACGCGGAAGAACGCGTCGGCCAGTCGACCCCAGTCCGCGGCGGCGAGCACCGCGACGATGATCGCGGCGAAGACCAGGTACTGGATACCGAGGGACAGTCGTTCCCGCTGGCGGCGGCGCAGCTTCACGTTGGCTCGTTGCCTTCCCGGAGTGTGCTGACGGGAAGGGCGCGCATCCCGCGCGCCCTTCCCTCCTGAGCTTCGATCAGGCGTTCGGCCGCTTGCCGATCCACTTGGAGTAGATCGTGTCGTACGAGCCGTCCTGCTTGGCCTTGGCCAGCGTCTCGTTGATCTTCTTGAGGAGCTCCGGGTTGCCGTCCTTCTTCACCGAGAACCCGTACTGCTCGCCGGTGTCGAACTCGGCGGTCACCGTGAACCCACCCGGGTTCTTGCGGAGGTACTCGGTCCACACCGGCAGGTCGTTGACAGCGGCCTCGACCTGACCGTTCGCCACTGCCTGCTGCAGGCCGGCGAGGTCCTCGAACTCGACCAGCTGCAGGCCCTTCTCCTTCTCGAACTTGCGCGCGTAGTCACGACCGGTGGTGGCCGCCTGCACGCCGAGCTTCTTGCCCCGCAGGTCGTCGAGCGACTTGTACGGCTTGCCGGTCTTGACCAGCATCGCCTGCGTCGCGTCGAAGTACGGGTCGGAGAAGTTCATCACCTTCTGCCGTTCGGCGGTGATGGTCATGCCGGCGGCGGCCGCGTCGCACTTGCCCGTGTTCAGGTCCTGACCGGACTTGATCCCCTCGAAGGGCGTGTCGATGATCGTCTGCTCGACGCCCAACTCCTTTGCCACGAGGTCCATCACGTCGACGTCGAACCCGGTGACCTTGCCGCTGGCGTCCTTGGACTGGAAGGGCGGGTAGGGCAGGTGGGTGCAGACGGTCAGCTTGCCGCTCTCGACCAGCTTGACGCCGCTGGCCTGGACCTCGCTGTCGTCCTTCTTGGCACATCCGGCGGTCACCGCCAGTGCGGCGATCGCCACGACGAGGCCGGCCTGGCGGACTGCGCTACGGACCCTCACGAGTGTGTCCCTCCGGTTCGGCTCCCCCTTGTGACGGGCAGCCAGGTTGGTACGAAGACGATGTGACAGGGGACGGTACCTGATTCGTGAAACGGTAACTCAGGTCACGCGGTGTAGCCGACGTGCTGCGGCGACCATCACAGTCCGTGAACAGGACAGTCGACCCCGAAGGGGACGATGTGCTGCTCCAGCCGCGACGATCGACATTTGAGTATCCGAGCCACCCCGAACGAGTAGGCCACCGCCCCGGCGACCGCTGCGCCGCCACGAAAGCTGATAGACGATCAGTGGTACCGCCGCCACCAGAGGGTGAGCAGATCCGATCCCGGATGGGAGGGCAGGCCTGAGGATGGACACCTACCCCACGACACCTCAGATGGCCTTCGCGCAGTTCGTCCGCCAAGCCGTCGACGACGCCCGCGAGGAGCACGGCTGGACCGTCGGCGACATCGCACACCACACCGGGGTGAGCCGCTCGACGCTGTTCCGCTGGCTCGCCGGTGACTGGCAGCGTTACCCGGAACTGGCAAAGGTCCGTAGCCTCTGCGCCACCCTCGATCTCTCCATCGCCGCCGCCATCCGGCCACTCGCGATGCCGAACGCGTCAGTGACGCCCCGGGTGCTGGCCGAGGTCGAAACGGACATGGTCTCCATCCGTCGGCGGTTGCTGGACGACACGGTCTCGGCTGCGGACAAGCGCCACATCCGGGACCTCCTGCGCCGCCTCGCCGGACGGGACCTTCCGGTCGAGGCGTCGTCGCCGTCGAGAAACGGCTCCGGCGCCACCCCGCTATCCCCGTCGCGGGCAGGCGCGCCGCGCCGGTAGCCCGATCGGACGAGCGCCGCACAGTCAGCCGGCATCAGCGCGCGGCGCAGCGCGACCTCAGCGCGCGGCGCAGCGCGACCTCAGCGCGTGGCGCAGCGCGACCTCAGCGCGTGGCGCAGGCGACCTCAGCGCGTGGCGCGACCTGGCCGGCCCGGACCGGTGCCGGAGCGTCGGGAACCGATGCGGGGAGCCCGCACCACAGGTGAGCTGCCGGCTCCGGGGCGGAAGTCCCGGGCCGCGGCGGCCACCATCTCGTCGGGATCGCCTTCGAGCGTCTGCCGGACGTGCGCCGGGACGATCTCGGACGTGGCCATCGCCAGCCGGACCTGCACCGAGCGGTCGTCGACAAGGGTCGCCAGATCCGCCTCGTCCAGCTCCAGCGCGCGGACCAGCGCGGCCCGTACGTCGACCGCCGGGTCCCCGGCCAGAGCGCTGCGCTGCGCGGCGGTGGTCCGCGGGTTGCGGGCGAGCCCCTTGCGGACGCGGACGGTGCGATCGGCCAGCAGGGCGGCGATGACGTCGGGGTCCTGGGTGTGCGTGGCGAGGCGTTCCCGCACCTCGGGTGAGACGTCGTCGACCAGGCGGGCGGCCAGCTCGGGCTCCAGGTCGCGGGTCTCGGCGAGCAGGCCCCGGAGCTCCTTGTCAGGCGCGGCGACCATCACCCGGCGGACCGACTCGTCGCAGGCCGGGTTGCCGGCGACGGCCCACCGGACCCACCGGTCCGCGTCCTTGACCAGACGCAGGAGATTGCCGACCGAGGTCGCGGGATTGCGCGCCACGGCTTCCCGGACATGACGATCATGGTCGCGGGTCAGCGACCGCAGGGCCTGCGCGGGCGCGTCCGGCCGCGCCGCGACCGCCTTGCGAACCGCGACCGACGCATCGGACGCCAGGTCGATGAGGGTCATCTGTGGCGTTGTGGGGTCGTGTGCGACGGCGAGCCGCGCGTCCGCCCCATCACCGGTCGGACGGTCGGTCGTGGTGCCTGACCCGCTGTTCCGGTCGGCCCCGCCGACGTGCTGCTGCTTGCCCATGGGCGCAATCATGGCACGCGCCGAGGCGGACCCCGCGCCGCGCAGCCGTGCCCGCCGCGCCGAGCAGCCGAGGTCAGTCGTGCCGTGGGGCCACCAGACCGGACTCGTACGCGACGACCACGAGCTGGGCACGGTCACGGACGTGCAGCTTGGTCATCGCCCGGTTCACGTGGGTCTTGGCGGTCAACGGGCTGATCACCATGCGCGCCGCCACCTCGTCGTTGGACAGCCCCTGGGCGACCAGGACGACGGCCTCGCGTTCCCGGCTGGTCAACTCCCCGAGACCGGTCGGGGCACGCAGATGGCGTGGCTCGGCGACGTACCGGTCGATGAGCCGGCGCGTGATCGACGGCGCGAGCAGCGCGTCACCCCGCGCGGCGACGCGTACGGCGTGCAGGAAGTCCTCCGGCTCGATGTCCTTGACCAGGAACCCGGCAGCGCCGGCGCGCAGCGCGTGGAAGACGTGTTCGTCGAGGCCGTAGTTGGTCAGGATGACGACGTGCACTCCGGCCAGGGCTGGATCGGCGGCGATGAGCCGGGTCGCCTCGATGCCGTCCAGCACCGGCATCTGGATGTCGATGAGGGCGATGTCGGGTAGGTGCCGACGGGCGAGGGCCACACCCTCCCGGCCGTCGGCGGCCTCGGCCACCACCTCGATGTCGTCCTCGATGTCCAGGAGCGCGCGGAAGCCGCTGCGCAGGAGCGCCTGGTCGTCGACCAGCAGGACGCGGATCACGCGGACGGCCCGACCGGCAGTTCGGCGCGGACGGTGAAGCCACCCTCGTCGCGGGGCGCCGCGTGCAGGTGCCCACCCAGGGCGGTGACCCGTTCGCGCATGCCGAGCAGCCCGACTCCGGGCGTCGGTACGGCGGCCGGTGTGGCCGTGCCGTCGTCGTCGACACGGATCGCGAGGGCGTCCGGACGGTAGTCGACGCGGACCGACGCGGTGGCCGCGGCGGAGTGCCGGGCGACGTTCGTGAGCGACTCCTGGACGATCCGGTAGGCGGTCCGGTCCACGGCCACGGGCACGGCCTGCCGTCGCCCCTGCACCGTCAACGTCGCGTCCAACCCGGCCATCCGCGCCCGCTGCACCAGCTCCGGCAGGTGGTCGAGGCCGCGCGGCGGGTTCCTGCCGTCGTCGCGCAGCGCCTCCAGGGTCGCGCGCAGCTCACGGCTGGCCTCACGGCCGGCTTCGCGGATCGCCAGCAACGCCTCCGGTACCGCCTCGCCACGCCGACGGGCCACGTGGACGGCCACCTCGGCCTGCACCTTGATGATCGAAATCTGGTGGGTGAGCGAGTCGTGCAACTCCCGGGCGATGTGCAGCCGTTCCTCGTCGGCGCGTCGACGCGCGGTCTCCTCCCGGGTGCGCTCGGCCTCGTCGGCCCGTCGCTCGGCCTGCCGCAACGCCTCACCGGCGGCGCCGGCGGCGATCAGCCACGCCACCTCGAGCGCGCCCCGGGCCCGTGCGAGCGCCTCGCCCAACGGCAGGTCCTGCGGCGGGGCGAGTGCCGTGAGGGGCAGCGCGACGAGCATCAGCACGGCGGCGACGACCGTGACGACGCGGTGGCCGGCCCGGACACCGGTGTAGACCGCGACCAGGAAGGCGACGGCCGGCACGTCGAAACCGACCGCCTGGTAGCCCACGGCGCACAGCCCGGTGACGGCCAGGACGGCGACCGGCCACCGACGGCGCACCGCCAGCGCCAGACCGCCGGCGGCCAGCAGCGGATAACCGAGCAGGTCGACGTCGATCGTGGACTGCTCCGCGGACAGCCCGGCGACCACCAGCACCACCGCCACGCCGACGGCGATGGTCCAGTCCCGGACACCGGCACGCCCTGTGCTCATGGACGCACCCTAGCCCGAGGTACGCCCCCGGCGACTCCTGCGCGCGAACGACCGGCGACTACCACGTTCGCGGTAGACACGCGGCGCACGCGCCGTACGTGGCAGGCGAGTGCGCCCATGGTGGCAGCCCGAAGAGCCTCCGGCTGCCGGACGACCGGCGGCCGACGTGGCGACACGATCGAACGACACGACGTACGAGAGGGAGAAGCACATGTCGGTGTTCACCGCTGCCAGGTCCGCTCTGATCGAGGGGTTCGCCGCCCCTGAACAGCCGTTGGCGGCCACCGTCACCACCATGAGCGCCGGTCGGCTCGGGGCGAGCGTGGGTGGTCTGCTGGCCCTGGCGGGGGTGATCGTCGGCGCGGTGGCCCTGGCCCGACCGAGAAGTCGCGTCGGTACCGGCACCGGCATGCTCGGCGCCACCGTGGCCCTCACGTCGGGACTGCTCGGTGTGTGCCTCGGCGCGCTGGTGGTGGCGACCTCCGACAACGGGATCGGCACCGGCAACGGGCGGGGCGGGGCGTACGTGGCCCTGGTGGTGGGGTTGGCCGCCCTGGGTCTCGGCGGCCTGGCGTTGAGCCGCGTACGCGGTTGAGCAATCGCCCGTCCTGCTCGGCGCGGGAGCAGGACGGGCGATCACCAGCGGCTGTTGGACCATCCGTCGTCAGGCGTGCCGCGCGCCTCTGCGGAAGCCCAGGATCACGACCGCGCCCACCACCAGGTGCATCAGGACGAGGGCGAACCTGGTGCCGGCCGTGGCGTCGACCAGGGACGCGGGCACGAGAGACAGCACGAGGACGGCGACGGCGATCCCCGTCCAGATCGTCGTGGCGCGCGCCGAGACCCGCTCGAGCACCGCGAGCAGGCCCCAGCCGAGCAGCGCCGCCACCGCTGCGTTCAGGACGACGGCGAGCACCGTGACGTCCCGCGGGCCGGCGCCCTGGTCGACGGTGAGCTGCGCGCCGGCGAGGGTGGCGATCGACCACACGGCCACGGCGGCGAGCACGGCGACCACGGAGGCGATGGACCGGTCTCGCACGCGCGAAGCGCCGTCGACGGCCCGGGAGGCAGAGGTTTCCGCAGACATCAGGGTGACTCCTCAGTGGAGGGATGGGGTGCCGAGATCGAACCGTACCAGAAGGTTCTGTTCTTAACTATCTCGTTCTTAACTTGTTGCCGGCATCGGGATGCTCCGCTACGAGATAGTTCGAATCACGAACCAATTGCTAGGCTGCCGCCATGACCACCCGAGCCTCGGGAGCCGACGCCGTAGCGCCCGACCTGATGTTTCTGATGTCCTGGGCCACCCACGCGCTGGCGCAGGAGCACGCCGCCGCCCTCTCCGGACTGGGCGTCTCGACGCGTGCCTACTGCGTGCTCGACCGCGGCAGCACCGGCGAGTTCACCCAGAGTCAGCTGGGCGAGATGTGCGGCATCGACAAGACGACGATGGTCGTCACCCTCGACGAGCTGGAACGCGCCGGCCTGGTCGGACGCCGCACCTCGACGACCGACCGACGCGCCCGCATCGTCACCGTCACGCCCGACGGCGAACGGTTGGTCGCCGAGGCGCGGCAGATCGTCACGCGACTGCAGGGTGACATCCTCGCCACGATCCCGGCGCGTGACCGCACGACCTTCCTGGACGTGCTCGGGCAACTGGTGGACGGCCGACTGTCGACGTTCGTGCAGGCCGAGCGTCCCGCCCGCAGGCGATCCTCCCGGGCAGCCTGACCTCGACCGGGGAGCATGGACAGGTGAGTTCGGATCGGCTCCTCGTCACGCTGGACCGCGCGAGTCCGGTGCCGCTGCAACAGCAGCTCTCTGACCAGATCAGCTCATCCGTACGCGCCGGCCGGCTGCGCCCCGGTGACACGGTGCCGCCCAGCCGCGAGCTGGCACACCAGCTCGGGGTCTCCCGGACGGTGGTGACCCGCGCCTACGAGCTGCTGCGGGCCAACGGGGTGCTCACGGCGCGCCGCGGTTCCGGTACGCGGATCAGCGCCGCCCTGGCCGGCTCACCACCACCCGCCCCGCACGTCGCCCGCGCGCACCTGCGACCCGAGCCCCCGCTCCCCACCGACGCCGGAAGCCCACTGTGGAAGCCCTGGGAGCCGGCGCCGATGCACCGGCCGGACGGGACGTACGACTTCCGGCACGGCACACCGGCGCTGGCCAGCTTTCCGGTGACCCGGTGGCGGCAGTCGCTCGCCGACGCGGTCAGCCGGGCTGACGCGGTGGCGTTGGGCTACGGCCCGGCGGAGGGTTCCCCGTCGTTACGTACCCAGATCACCGCGCTGCTGCGGCGCAGCCGGGCACTGGACGCCCGCCGCGAGGACACGGTCGTGACCAGCGGCGCGACCCAGGCCATGGACATCCTGGTCCGGCTGCTCGTCGGCCCGGACGACGTGGTGGTCATCGAGGACCCGAGTCACACCGTGCTGCGGCAGATCTTCGGCTACTCGCGGGCCGCCGTGGTGCCGGTGCCGGTCGACGAGGAGGGCCTGCGGGTCGACGAGATCGACCGCCGGGTCCGCGCGCACGGCCTCGACCCGGCCCGGGTACGCCTCGTCTACGTCACCCCGTCGCACCAGTTCCCGACCGGGTTCATCATGTCCGAGCGGCGACGACGGGCGCTGCTGCGCTGGGCCCGCGAACACGCGGCGACGGTGCTGGAGGACGACTACCACAACGAGTTCACCTTCGCCGAGGAGCGGCTCCCGTCGCTGGCCGCCGACCCGCAGGACGCGGACGTCGTCTACGTCGGCAGCTTCAGCAAGACCCTCTTCCCGTCACTGCGGATCGGGTACGCGGTGTTGCCGCCGCACCTCGTCCGCTCGTTCCTGGGCGTCAAGTGGATCACCGACCGGTTGACCCCGACGTTGAACCAGGAGGCGCTGGCCGAGTTCATCTCCTCCGGCGCGTACGCCCGGCACATCGGCCGGATGGACCGCCTCTACCGCCAACGGCGGGCCCGGCTGCTGGAGGCGCTGTACGAGCACTTCGGCGCCGGGGTGCGGATCTCCGGCACGGCGGCCGGGCTGCACGTCCTGGTGACCCTGGGCGGCGCGCCCGACGTCGACGAGGCCGAGATCGTGCGCGCCGCCGCCGCACGAGGCGTACGGGTCTACCCCGCCTCGGGCTACTTCGTCACCCGCCCGCCCACCGAGCCGACCTTCCTGATCGGGTACGCGGCACTGCCCGCCGCACGGATCACCGAGGGAGTGGCGCTGCTGGCCGCCGCGGTGCGGGGCGTGACGGCTCGGTGAAGCGGGGCCGGTGGAACCGGGCGCTCTGCGCGTACGGGACGGTGCAGTCGAACACGGCCTTGGCCGTGCGCCCGTCGGCCGAGAGCGACGGGGAGTAGCCGGTGTGCTGGCTCGGGTCGAGGGGAAAACCCTCCCGGTCGGGCAGCACGACGAGGTCCTGGTCGGCCTGGAAGCGGGTGACCATCGCCCACCACAGGTCCTGGTCGGACTCGATGTCGACGTCCTCGCCCACGCACAGCACCAGCTTGGCCATCCGGAACTGCTCCAGCACCGCCTCGGCGGCGGCGCGTACCGCGACGTCGTCGTCGGGCCCGCGCTTGGCCGGCCACTGGAGCACCACCATGAGCTGGCCTCCGCCGGAGGTGTGGCAGTGCGCCGCGAGCGCCGGTGTCCCCCGCTGCCGCAGCACGTCCAGCACGGCGGCCTCCATCCCGAAACCGAGCAGCACCGACTGCTCGTGGCCGGGCCCGGAGACCGCCTGCAGGATCGGGCTCTCCCGGGCGGTGATCGCGGTGACCCGGATCAGCGGCAGCGACGGATGTGCCCGACCCTGGTAGCCGAGGAACTCCGGCGTGGCCACGGTGCCGTGCGCGCTCTCCGGCGCATGGTCGGCCAGCAGCTCGCCCTCGATGACGTACTCGGCGTGGGCGATGAACTCGGCGTCCACGGTGGCGCAGGGCAGCAGCTCCACCGCCTGACCGGCGAGCGCACCCGCCACCGCCAGCTCGTCGAGGTCGGACGGAACCAGCGACGTCGGGCAGCAGGAGGACAGCAGCACCGCCGGGCTCAGGCCGAGGTGGATCGCCACCGGCAGCGGACGGCCCCGGCGCAGGGCGGCCTGGTACGCGAGTTCCAGGTCGCGCCCCGGCACCATCCAGATCGTCAGCGTGTCGGGGCCCTGCACGCACATGCGGTGCACGGAGAGGTTGCGGACCCCGGTGTCCGGGTCGGTGGCGAGCACCGCGCCGAGGGTCAGATAGGGCCCGGCGTCCTCGTCGGTGAGGACCGGCACCGGCAGCGCGGTCAGATCCAGCGGCAGCCCCTCGCGGGGCCAGCGCGACGGGTCGGCGCAGGACACCGACGGCCGGGGAGCTGCCACCGCGTCGAGCAGCCGGTGCGGCAGTTCGGCAGGCGTGCAGCCGAGCAGCCCGGCAGCCCGGCGGCGGGTGCCGTACAGGCCCATCAGCACCGCACGGGTGGGCCCGTCGTCGGGGCGTACCCGGTCGAACAGCACGGCCGGGCCGGCGCCCGTGGGCGGGGCGGCGGGCGCACCCGCCCAACGGGCGTAGTGGGCGGACACGCCGTAACGGGCGGGCAGTTCGGTGGCGACGCGCACCAGCTCGCCGGGGAGCGGATCGAGGCTGGCCAGGGCGTGCCGCAGGTCGATCGGCGAGCGATGGCTCATCTGGTGTCCGTCGGCGGTGCGGCGGCGCGGCGGGCCGCCAACATGTCGAGCTGCATCAGGGTCAGCTCCTCGATGAGGGTTCGGTACGCGCCGACGGCCACCTCGGGCGGCATGCCGTGCCCGACGGCCAGGCCGTGTACGCGGTCGAGGACCTGCCGCACCCGCTCGGGTGAGCGGACGGTCGTCTCGTCCGTCTTGTGCACGGTCAGCTCCCGCACCACGCGGGTGCGCTCGGCCAGCAGGGCGATGATCTGCCGGTCGAGCCCGTCGATGGCGACCCGCAGCTCGGCGATCCGCGCCGGCCCGTCGGCGTCGCCGGCCCCCGTCGACCCGGCCGGCGACACGACACGGTGCTGGTCGCTCACGGCTGCGGCACCTCGTCGACCACGAAGACGACCGTGGGCTCGGCGTCGCTGCCCTGGGAGCGGTGCTCCTCGTCGTCGGGGATGACGAAGCCCATGCCGGGCCGGCACGGCACCGACCGGTCCCGGAAGTGGATGGTGAACTCGCCCTGGAGCACGTAGCCGGTGTGCCCGCGCAGACACCAGTGGTGCTCGTCGAAGCCGGGCGGCAGCTCCAACAGGCGCAGACGCTGACCGCCCACGAAGGTCATCTTGACCCGGCCCTCGGCGCCCGGCTTGTCCCACCTCTGCCACTCGGTTGCCGGGAAGTCGATGCCGACCGGCGCGGCGACCTGCTCAGTGGACATTCTCGATATCTCCTCTGCTCTGGACGGGTTCGGTGCGGCGGGGCCGCGGGACGCGTTCGTTGCGGTCCCGGCGCGGGAGGACCGGACCACCGTCGGCCCGCTGGTGCCGCTTGAGCAGCTGCACCATGTCGAGCATCCGGTGCACCATCCGCTCGAGCGCGTCGACGCCCTCGGCGTCGGTCAGGCCGGGACTGCCGGTGGTGTTGCGCAGCAGGACGGGGAATCCGCTGCCCACCAGGATCATCCGGTTGAGCAGCAGGTTGTTGACGATCTGGTTGTGCACCGAGGAGTCGCTGTACCGACGCCCGGTGACGATGATGCCGCCGACCTTGTCGGCCAGCGGGCGGGTGAACCGCAGATAGCCGACGCCCGCCCGCTCGATGAAGACCTGCATGAGATGGGCGAGGCCGAAGCCGTGCACCGGGGCCGCGTAGATCAGCCCGTCGGCGGCGGCCATCTGCTCCACCAGGGCGGGGACGTCGTCGTCCACCACGCAGGGCAGCGTGCGGCTGTTGCAGTCGCCGCACGGGCTGCACGGCGAGATGCGGTGCTCACGGAGCACGATGCTGCGCAGGGTCGCGCCGCGCTCGGCGATCAGGCGGCCGGCGTACGCGATGGCGTGGTCGGTGTTGCCCCCGGCCCGTTCCGATCCGTTGATGGCGAGGATGGTCGCTGCTTCGCTGTGCATTGGCACCCCCGGTGCTCGGCGCGGGGGCGGACGCCACGACGGCGTCCACCCCCAGCGAGATCAGTCCGTCAGCTTTCCGGCGAAGTAGTCGATGTAGGCCTGCATGTCGAAGTGGCCGTGCCCGGAGAGGGAGAAGACGATCGCCTTGGACTCGCCGGTCTCCCGGCAGTGCAGGGCCTCGTCCACCGCGACCCGGACGGCGTGGGTGGACTCCGGCGCCGGCACGATGCCCTCGCTGCGGGCGAACAGCACACCGGCCTCGAAGCAGGCGCTCTGTGGCACCGCCCGCGCCTCGATGAGGTCGATGTCCCGCAGCGCGCTGATGATGGGGGCCATGCCGTGGTAGCGCAGGCCACCGGCGTGGATGGCCGGTGGCCGGAAGTCGTGGCCCAGGGTGTGCATCTTGGTCAGCGGAGTGAGGCCGGCGGTGTCGCCGAAGTCGTAGTCGTAGGTGCCCCTGGTCAGCGACGGGCAGGAGGCCGGTTCGACCGCGACGAACCGCACCGCCGGGCCGCCGCCCAGTTGCCGGCGCAGGAACGGCAGGGCCAACCCGGCGAAGTTGGAACCGCCGCCGGCCGCGCCGATGACGACGTCCGGGTAGTCGTCGGCCATGGCGATCTGGAGCAGCGCCTCCTGGCCGATGATCGTCTGGTGCATCAGCACCAGGTTGAGCACCGAGCCGAGGGCGTACTTGGCGGTGCCGCCGCTGAGCATCGCCGCCTCCACCGCCTCGGAGATGGCCAACCCGAGGCTGCCGGTGGAGTCGGGGTCGGCGGCGAGGGCCGCCCGGCCCGCCTCGGTGCGATCGCTCGGGCTCGCCGTGACCGACGCGCCGAACGTCTCCATCAGCCCGCGCCGGTACGGCTTCTGGTCGTAGCTGACCCGCACCATGAAGACCTCGCAGTCGAGGCCGAAGTACGTGCAGGCCATCGAGAGCGAACTGCCCCACTGGCCGGCGCCGGTCTCCGTGGTCAGCCGCTGCACGCCGTCGAGCTTGCTGTAGTACGCCTGCGGCACGGCGGTGTTCGGCTTGTGGCTGCCGGACGGGCTGACCCCCTCGTACTTGAAGTAGATCCGGGCTGGGGTGTCGAGGGCCCGCTCCAGGCGGTGGGCGCGCACGAGCGGGCTGGGCCGCCACTGGCGGTAGATGTCGAGCACCGGCCCGGGGATGTCCACGTCCCGTTCGGTGCTGAACTCCTGCTCGATCATGCCGCTGGCGAAGAGCGGTGCGAGGTCCGCCGGGGTGAGGGGTTCCCGGGTGCCGGGGTGCAGCATCGGGGGCAGGCCCTTGGGCAGGTCGGGAACCACGTTGTACCAGGTCGTCGGGATGTCACTCTCGGGCAGCACGAACTTCGACGTGGTCATGGCCTCTTCCGATGAGGGGTGGGTGTCAGGGACTGGCGGTGGCCGGTTCGACGGACGTCGGCACGGGCCGGACGGCCGGTCGGATTCGCAGCGCCGCGAACGCGACCACGCCGACCACCGGGGTCAGCAGGAGTATCAGAAGGACCGGTCGGTGCCCCTGGGTCTGCCAGACGAAGCCGAGACCCATCGGCACGACCAACCGGGCGGAGCTGAGCACGAAGGCGTTCAAAGCCATGAAGCTGCTGACCCGGCGCTCCTGCACGTGATCGGCGATGTAGGTGGGCACCACCACCGAGGCGATGATCTCCCCGAGGGTCCAGACCACAGTGGAGAGCAGGACCGCGGGCAGCGAGAAGGCGAACACCAGGACGGCCATGCCGGCCGACCAGAGCAGGCCGGCCACCATCAGCAGGACCCGGGTGGAGTACGCCTTCATCCGCTTCTCGATCAGCAGGCTGGCGCTGACCACGACGACGCTGTTGATGGTGTAGACCGCGCCGACCACCGCCACCGACGAGTGCAGCACGGTGGTGACCGCGAGGGGCAGCGTGTATTCCAGGCCGATCAGCGGGGCGACGTAGCAGAACGAGACCAGTACGAGCAGCGCCACGTCGACGTCCCGCCGCAGCCCGGCCCACCGGGTGGTGACGGCCGGCGCGGCCGTGGGGGCGCGCCGGGTGTCGGCGGGTACGAAGAGCCAGATGGTGGCCGCCGCGAGCAGACCGAGCAGGATGTTGCCGGCGAACATCAGCTCGTACGACAGGGCCGCCGCGAACCCGCCGAGCAGCGGCCCGACCCCCATGCCGAGGTTGTTGGCGAGGTAGCTGACCGTGTACGCGAAGGGCCGCTCACCCGACTCGGTCAGGTCGGCGATCAGCGTGTTCGCCGCCGGGGAGAACATGCCCATCCCGACCAACGCGACGAAGAGCAGCACCGCGTACGTCCAGGTGGGACCGTCGACCAGAGCCAGGCCCAGATAGCCGGCGGCGTTGAGCAGCAGGCTCGCCACCAGCGCGGCGCGGCGCCCGGCCCGGGCGCAGACCGGGCCGCTGAGCAGGCTGCCGGCGAGCAGACCGGTGCTGCCGACGGAGATCAGCACGCCCGCCTCGCCGGTGCTGAGGTGCCGGCTCTGCACCAGGTAGACCGCCAGCAGTGGGAAGACGAACATGCCGGCCCGGTTGATGAAGGACGCGTAGACCAGCATCCGCAGCGGGCGCGGCAGGGCGCGGAACCGGGTCAGCCACATGAGGACTCCCCCACCGGCTCGGTGCGTACCTCGAAGGAGTCCCGGATGACTTTGAACCGGGCGCGGACGTCGTCGAAGTCCCGGCCCTCGCAGACGTACCAGCCGAGCACGTCGTTGGAGGCGGTCGGCACGGCGAGCACGTCGCCGACGCTCTTCCACACGTCCGCGTCGCGCACCGCGTCGAGCGCCCGCAGGTCCTGTGCCGACGTGATCGCGGTGATCCGGCCGTACCGGTCGGAGCACAGGTACTCGGTGCCGATCTCCGGCCCCAGAGCAGCGGCGGGCACGTGCTCCGGGTCGAGTTCGAGGCGGCACCACTCCCCCGCGAGGTTGATGCCGCGCCCGGCCTCGATGGCCGGGACGATCGAGCCGCCGCCGGCCCGGGCAGCCGCCTCGCCGAAGATCACCTCGCCGTCGTCGCGGAGGAAGAACTCGACGTGCGCCACGCCCGTACGCATCCCGAAGCCGCGCAGCACTGTCGCGCTGGCGGTCAGGATGTGCCGCTCCGCCGTGGTCAGGTCGTGCTTGCGGGAGACCGTGCCGCCGGGCTCGTCGCGGAACTCGAGCACCGAGTACGTGTAACGGGAGAGCTGCTCGAAGACCACCTCGCCGTCGCGCAGCAGCGAGTCGACGTGGTACTCGGCCCCGCGGACGTACTCCTCCACGCGGTAGTCGTGCCGGTCGTCGGCGATCAGCGGCCACACCCGGGCCAGGTCCTCGGCGGAGTCCACCCGGTGGGTGTCGCCGCAGGCCCAGCCGGCGTACGGCTTGACGACCACCGGCCAGCCCACCTCGGCGGCGAACTCGGCGACCGCCCCCACCGTCTCGGGGCGGCACGAGCGCGCCACCGGCACGCCCAACTCGGTGGCCCGCCGGTGCATGACGTTCTTGTCCCGGAAGGTCAGCGCACCCTCCGGGTCGAGCCCGTCGATGCCGTGGTCACGCCGGCAGTAGGCGGCGGTGAGCACGTCACCCTCGAAGAGCGGGAAGATGCGACGCACCGGGTGGGCGGCGACGATCGTCGCGACGACCGATCGGACGGCCTCGCGGTCGTCGAGGTCGGCGTGGTAGCAGGGCAGACCGGCGACGTCGGCGGACGGCTGCCCGGTCGGCAGCAGCGCGACGGCGGCCACACCCCGCTCGGCGGCGGCGGTGACCACGGCGCGGAACTGGGCCGCGTACCGACCGGCCACCGGGCGGTAGATCACCAGGATCGCGCCGGTCACGGCCGGCTCCGATTGTTGCTGCCCGCGGGGCTCAGCGGTCCCGCGGTACGCAGGACGGCGCTCGTCGCGTCGCGGTCGAGCACCGCCTCCTGCCGTTCGCCGACGGTCATCTCGTCGAGGACGCCACCGAGCCGGGCCAACGCCTGCGTCACCTCCGCGCGTCCGCCGGGGTGGGCCGACTCGACGGTGAGCAGCAGCGCGTGCCGGCCCAGGTCGGTGCGGACCAGGTGACCCTGCCGCCAGTTCCAGCGCCGCGAGTGGGCACGCCCGTCGGCGTCGGCGTAGACGACCTCGCCCGGTTCGGGGTGCTCGGGCGCATCGGGAGCGCCCAGTGGCAGGTAGGTCTCGGTGCCGTCGGCCGGCCGCACGACGAGGTCGGTGACACCGTCGACCGCGCACGAGGCCACCGGCAGCGCCGCGCCGAGCGACACCGCGTTGCAGAGGTCGACCAGGGCGTTGATCCGGGGCAGCCGGTCACCCTTGGCCACCCTCCGTGCGATCGACTCGGCGGCGCACGGGAACCGGTTCGGGTTGACACCCACCGCCCGGTACGCCTCCCGCCACGCCGCGATGCCCGGCAGCTCGGCCACGCCGGCCTTGTCCAGGCCGGCGGCGTGCAGCGCGTCCTCGGAGGCGGTCAGCAGCGCCGACACGGTGGGAGGTGCCGGCGCGACCTCGACCACCGGCAGGGCGAGCACGCCGAGCACGTAGTCGGGCACCGCGGTCAGCACCCGGTCGTCGATGCGGACGGTGAGAGTGGCCGCACCGTCGCTGAGCTGGGTCATCGTGATCCTCGTGAGGGTCGGGTCCGATTGTCCGCCCGACCGTACGCAGCGGGACGACCACCGGTTGTGGCCAATCCGGGGTGATCCGGTGAGTCCAATCCGGGTGGCCGGTCCACGGCCGCCGAGGCGTGCCGCAGGAAATTGTCGAACAGCCGCAGCCCAGCCTCGGTGAGCACGCTCTCCGGGTGGAACTGCACCCCCTGCACCGCGAGCGTCCGGTGCCGTACGCCCATCACGTAGCCGTCGTCGGACGACCGGGCGGTGACCCGCAGGGCCGGTGGGGCCGGATCGGCGACGATGAGCGAGTGGTAGCGGGTGACGGTGAGCGGGGCGGGCGCGTCCTCGAAGATCCCCTGACCGTCGTGGGTGACCACGCTGGTCTTGCCGTGCATCAGGTGCCGGGCGACCGCGACCGTCCCGCCGTAGGCGAGACCGATCGCCTGGTGGCCCAGGCAGACCCCGAGCAGCGGGACCAGGCCGGCGAAGGCGTGCACCAGCTCGACGTGCCCGGACTCGGCCGGATGGCCCGGCCCGGGGCCGAGCACCACCGCGTCGGGCCGCAGGGCCGCGAGCTGGTCACTGGTCCGCGTCCGGGAGCGGACCACCACGGTCCGCGCGCCGAGGGTCCGCAGGTACTGGTCGATGATGTGGGTGAAGCTGTCGTACGCGTCGACGAGCAGGACCCTCACGGCAGCAGCTCCGAACGGTCAGGGCCCAGTAGGTGGCGCTCATCTTGGCCAGCGTCTCGCGCCACTCGTCGCCCGGCGTGGAGTCGGCCACGACGCCGGCGGAGGCCTGGGTGCGGTAGTGCCCGTCGTCGTGCACGGCGGTGCGGATGCAGAGGGCGAGCACCGCGTACCCGCGGACGTCGACAAGCCCGACCGCGCCGGCGTAGACGCCTCGGGGCTCGTCCTCCAGGCCGTCGATGATCTCCATGGCCCGCAGCTTCGGCGCGCCGGTCATGGTGCCGGCCGGGAACGTGGCGCAGATCGCGGCCCACACGTCGGCGTCGTCGGCGAGCTGCCCCGAGACGGTCGAGACCAGGTGGTGCACGTACGCGAACGGCTCGACGTCGAACATGGCGTCCACGCTGAGCGTCCCCGGCACGCAGACGCGGCCGATGTCGTTGCGGCACAGGTCGACGAGCATGACGTGCTCGGCCCGCTCCTTCTCGCTCGCCGCCAGTTCGGCCACCCGCCGACGGTCGGCCTGCGGGTCGGCGGCCCGGGGCGCGGTGCCGGCGATCGGACGCATCGAGAGCCGGCCCTGTTCGATGCGCAGGAACAGCTCCGGGCTCGCCCCGATGACGGTCCGGCCGGCCCACGGGGTCAGGTACATGTAGGGCGACGGGTTGCGGTGGCGCAACCGTTGGTAGACCTCCAGCGGCGTGAGCGTGGTCTGCACGTCGATCCGGTGGCCGATCTGGATCTGGTAGCTGTCCCCGACCTCGATGTGCCGCAGGCACTGCTTCACCCGGGCGGCGAACATCTCCTCGTCGACGGTGTCCCGGATCAGGCTCGGTGGCGGGGCGGCCGGCACGTGCGGGTGGTCAGCGGCCAGCCGCTCGGGCAGCTCCGGCAGCCGGGCGTCGTCCGGTGGCAGGTGCGGGCCGGTGGCGCGGAGCTGCCGCACCGTGCCGGCGCGCAGATCCCACCAGACGGTGTGCCGGAACAGCGCGAGGGTGCACCGGGGGATGTCGTCGACCACCCGGTCGACCCCGAGGTCGTCCATGTCCCGCGCCGCCTCGTAGGCCAGGGTGGTGAGGAAACCGAACGCGAAGCTGTCGGTGGGGACGGTCGTGCGCACGGCGAACGCCCGCTGTACCGCCCGGACGGCGGCCCACACCTCGGGCGGGCCGGGGACCGGCCAGACCCGCCGCGCGGCGGACTGCCGGACCGGCTCGCCCAGGATGGCGGTGAGCACGGCGGCCAGGGCGTCGCCGAGCGGACCGTCGGCGGTCAGCTCCAGGCGGTCGGCGATGAATCGCACCTCGGCGAGAAGGCCCCAGCCGACGGCTGCGGCATACCGGTCCTGAGCAGGACCGTCCAGACTTTCGAACAGATACAGATCGTCGCGGGAAAGGCTTTCGGTGAGTGCCTCGTAGAGCGACAACGGATCGATCGATGGCAGTGTGACAGATGTCACTTCCACCTCTATCGAGTTCGCCAATGGTGTATGCGCACCGCTCGAAGAATGTGACCAGATCGACCACGTGGCGCGTTCGGTTGACAATAGGGACACTTGCGGAACCCCCTCTGAACAGCCCGATTCCGCGCCGCCGTTGGCGCTCACCCCGCCGACGACACGGCAGGTCGGACCCTTCCCCCAGGCGAAAGGACTCGCACGGACGCCTCGATGCCGGCAGCGGAGGCGTCCGCATTGGACACGCTCGGAACGTACGCCCTGATTCGCCGGTCACCGGGCGGTTGCGTACCCGACCAACACTTTCCACAGGCACGGATCACGCTGTCCATACCACTTCGGCGATCGCGGAGCGGACCACTTGTCCTTCAATCTAAGCCTGTCAATAGATGGTCAATCGCACGGAACACTGTCGGTGCAGCTCCGTAACGCATTTCGGACCCAGATCGAGGAGGGTGTGCTCCGTCCCGGCACCCGCGTCCCGTCGAGCCGGCAGCTCGCCGCCGACCTCGGGGTGTCCCGGAGTGTGGTCGTCGAGGCGTACGAACAGCTCTGCGCCGAGGGGTACCTCGTCTCCCAACACGGCTCGGGCACCTCCGTGGCGGCGACGGCACGCCCCGAGGTCGGCTCGGCGCTCACCCCGGACGACCACGCGCCCACACCGGCGGTCTGCGACCTGCGCACCGGCAGCCCGCACGCGTCGACGTTCCCCCGCCAGGACTGGATCCGGGCGGTCAGCGCGGTGGTCACCTCGGCGGGCCGTCGCGAGCTGGCGTACGCCCCGCCGTCCGGCCTTGCCGTTGTCCGGCACACCCTCGCCGGTTACCTCGGTCGCGTACGCGGGGTGCGGACCCGACCCGACCGCGTCATGGTCACCTCGGGCTTCGCGCAGGGCCTCGCGCTGCTCTGCCGGGTGCTGCAGGACCGTGGCCACGACACGCTCGGGGTGGAGGACCCGGGGCACCCGGGCGAGTGGGAGTTCATCGCCGGGGCCGGACTGCGTCCGGTGGGCATCCCGGTGGACCGCGACGGCCTCCGGGTGGACGCGCTGGCAGGCAGCGGGGTACGCGCCGTGCTGGTCACCCCGGCCAGCCAGTTCCCGACCGGAGTCACGCTCAGCGCGGAGCGGCGGGCGCAGCTCACCGCCTGGGCGAAGGAGGTGGACGGCTACGTCATCGAGGACGACTTCGACGCCGCCCTCGTCGCGCCGGCACAGCGGATGCCCGCCCTGCAGAGCCTCGCACCGGACCGGGTGGTCTACGCCGGCAGCGCCAGCAAGGTCCTCACGCCGGCGCTGCGCCTCGGCTGGCTGGCCACCCCGGCCGACCTGACCGCGCCGGTCGAGCGGGTCCGGGCCAGCTGGGACATCGGCTGCTCCGGCCTGGAGCAGCTCGCCCTGGCCCGGCTGATCGACACCGGCGCCTTCGACCGGCACCTGCGCCGACTCGGCGCGGACGTACAGAAACGTCGCCAGACGGTCCGGGACTTCGTCGCCGCGCACCTGCCCGACGTCACCCTCTTCGGCGCGACCAGCGGACTCCAGGCGTACCTGCTGCTGCCGGAGCGATGCGCGGAGGAGGCGCTGGTGCACGCGGCCCGGCGGCGCTCGGTGCTGGTGCGCGGTGGCCGCTCCTACGCCCTGCGACCGGACGACCGGCCGCCGGCCCTGGTCCTGGGCTACGCCGGGGTACGCGGCCCGGAGCTGGGCCGCGGTCTGGCGGGGATCGCCGCGGCGTACCGGGAGACGACCGGACGGGTCGCTTGATCAGTCGACCGGCGCGGCCCGGGTCGGCTCGCGCACCATGAACACGTCGACCGGGTCCTCGGCTTCGAGGGTGAACCCGTGCCGCTCGTACAGCCGCCGGGCCGGGCTGCCGCGCAGCACGTTCAACCGGACGCGGAGGCCGTCGCGGTCACACCGCGCCAGCAGCGAGCGCAGCACGGCCGCGCCGACGCCATTACCCTGCAGGTGGGGCGCGAGGTAGAAGTGCTCCAGCCAGTGGGCGTCCTCGGCCGGCCGCAGGGACACGCAGCCCGCGAACGCGCCGCCCATCTCGATCAGCCAGGTGTGCGCCGGCGAGAACCCGTCCCGCAGTCGCTGCCGCACCCGCTGCTCGTCGTACCGTCCGAGCCGTTCCAGATCCGCGCGCAGCACCACGGACCGCAACTCGGCCACCGCCTCGACGTCCGCCGTCAGCGCCGGCCGAAGCTCCCAGTCCCCCACGCTCAGCAGGCTACGCGGGCGGCTTTCCGCTCATGTCGAGCCGCCGGTCGGACGCTCAGCCCCGGACCGCTTCGATGATCGTCTCGGCGACCTCGCCCGGCCGGGCCGCCGCCATCGCGTGCGACCCGCCCGCCACCTCGCGCTGCCCGCGCGGCGCGGCCCGCTCGGCCATGAAGCGGTGTACGGCGACCGGGATGTTCTTGTCGGCGTCACCGAACACGAACCAACTCGGCAGGGACCGCCAGGCGGGTTCTCCGGTGAGACCGTCACTCAGGGCCTGCTCGGTGATCGGCCGTTGGGTGCGGGCCATCAACGAGGCGAGGTCGTCCGACACGTCGGCGCAGAACTGGGCGTGGTAGGCGTCCTGGCCGATCACCACCTCGTTGCCGCCGGTGGACACCGGGTACTGCACGAGCGTGTCCGCGAGCGTGCTGCCGGGGAACTTCGCGGACAGGGAGAGCGCCGACTCACCCGTGTCCGGGCACAACGCGTTGACGTAGACGAGGGCGCGCACCGACGTGTCGCCCGCCGCGGCCTGCGTGATCACCATGCCGCCGTACGAGTGGCCGACGAGGACGACCGGGCCGCCGATCCCCCGCATCACGTCCCGCAGGTACGTGGCGTCGCCGGCGACGCCACGCAGCGGGTTGGCGACGGCCACGACGTCGTACGCGGACCCCAGCCGCTCGATCACGCCGTTCCAGCTCGCCGACTCGGCGAACGCGCCGTGCACCAGGACGACGGTGGGCTGCGAATCGGGCATGACAGGCGCTCCCTCGCTTCGTGACACTGGTTCCACCGGCCGCACCGGTGCGCCTGAGTACCCGTCACACGATGGTGAAACATCCGTTACCAAGCGACCGGGGCAGGGTGCCGGGGCCTCGGTTCGGCCGGCCCCACCGTTCGACGCCGAGCTGCCACCGCGGCTCGCGGCGCCGGGCACGCGGCCTACCGGAACATCTTGACACTCGTCGATGTTAGCGCCAACACTTAGGCCGTTACCTGGGCGCAACACACCCGTCACACACCCCTGCCCACGGGCGTTCCTGCCTTCGGCGGGCACCGCAGCGGGTTGGCCGTCGCAGCAGCGTCGACCAGCGCCGTGCACACAGCTCACGGAGGACAGATGTCGCTGCCACCGGACCGAAGCGTTGCCGTCGCCCGCCGAGCGGCCGGCCCGGGGCGTACCGGTCCCGGCGTCCGCCGACGGTCCGTCCTGGCCGCGATGCTGGTGCTCCTCGCCGTGTCGGCCGGGCTGCCCATGGCCGGGCCCGCGCAGGCCGCGCCCGCCGTGAACTACACCAACCCGCTGGTCAACCAGCGGGCCGATCCCCACATCTTCCGCCACACCGACGGCTACTACTACATGACCGCGACCGTGCCGCAGTACGACCGGATCGTCCTGCGCCGTGCGACCACCCTGCAGGGGCTGTCGACGGCTGCGGAGACGACGATCTGGAACCGGCACACCAGCGGAGAGATGGGCGCGCACATCTGGGCCCCGGAGATCCACTTCATCAACGACCGCTGGTACGTCTACTTCGCCGCCGGCCGGACCGACGACGTGTGGCGCATCCGGATGTACGTGCTGGAGAACGCCAACGCGAACCCGCTCACCGGCTCGTGGACCGAACGCGGCCGGATCACGACACCCTGGGACACCTTCAGCCTGGACGCCTCGACCTTCGTCGCCAACGGGGTGCGCTACCTGACCTGGGCGCAGCAGGAGCCGGGCATCTCCAACAACTCGAACGTCTACCTCGCCCGGATGGGCGCCAACCCGTGGCAGATCACGGGCACCGTGGCCCGGCTCGTCGTACCGACGTACGCCTGGGAGACCCGCGGCTACCGGGTCGCCGAGGGGCCGGCGGTGATCCAGCGCAATGGTCGTCTCTTCCTGACCTACTCGGCCAGCGCCACGGACGCCAACTACTGCCTCGGGATGGTGAGCGCCTCCGCCACCGCGAACCTGCTCGACCCGGCGTCCTGGAGCAAGAGCCCCAACCCCGTCTTCGCCACCAACGCCGCCACCGGCCAGTACGGCCCCGGCCACAACTCGTTCACCGTCTCCGAGGACGGGCAGAGCGACATCCTCGTCTACCACGACCGCAACTACCGCGACATCAGCGGCGACCCCCTGAACGACCCCAACCGGCGCACCAGACTCCAGAAGGTCTACTGGAACGCCGACGGCACCCCCAACTTCGGCATCCCGGTGCCCGACGGGGCCACCCCGGTCCGGCTGCGGTCGCACGACCTGACCACCAGCTACATCCGGCACTACGACTACCGGGCACGGGTCGAGGCGAACGTCACCAACCTCGCCGACTCCCAGTTCCGCATCGTCAACGGCCTGGCCGGCGGCGGAAGCGTGTCGTTGGAGTCGACCAACTACCCGGGCTACTACCTGCGCCACTACGGCTTCGCCCTGTCCATCGCGCCGAACGACGGTTCGTCGATCTTCGCCAACGACGCGAGCTTCCAACGCCGGTCCGGCCTGGCCGACAGCGCCGGACTCTCGCTGGAGTCACAGAACTACCCGGGCCGCTACGTACGCCACCGCGACAGTCTGCTCTACCTGGAGGCGGTCAGTTCGACCGCCGAGCGCAGCTCCGCCACCTTCCACCTCGAATAGCCGAACCGGACGGGCCGCACCGCGCCCGCCTCGCGTTCTCGACACCGTCGGCCGGGTCCCCGCGACCCGTCGACGCCGATTGGAGCATCCGATGAACCGGCGTACCACCATCTCCGTCCTGGCCGGACTCTGCCTCGCGGTCAGCGCGGCGCCCGTCCCCGCTGGTGCGACTGCCCGAATGTCGGGCACCGCCCAGGTGAACGCTCACGCCGCGCTCGCCGGCCCGCCCGGCACACCGCCCGGAGTCTGCCTCACCGGGGCCGGGTCCGGCTCGCCGCTGCCGTCCAGCTCCCTGACGGCGACGAAGATCCGGAGCGGATTCACCTTCCTCGAAGGGCCCGTCTGGGTCGCCGACGGCGGCTACCTGCTCTTCTCCGACATGGCCGGCGGGACCGGGCCGTACAACGTCCAGCCGTCCACGATCCGCCGGTTCACCCCGCCGTCGACCTTCGACACGTTCATCGCCAACTCCGGCAGCAACGGTGTGGCGCTCAGCGCCGACGGCCAGCAGCTCGTCGCGGCCACCCACGACCAGCGCAACGTCTCCGCGTACCGGCTGAGCGACCGGAGCCGCAGCACCGTCGCGGCGAACTACCAGGGTCGGGCGTTCAACTCGCCCAACGACGTCGCGGTCCGCTCGGACGGCGTCACCTACTTCACCGACCCCAACTTCCAGCGCGGCAACCGCCCGGACCAGATGTACGGGCGCACCAGCGTCTTCCGTGTCGTCAACGGGCAGGTGTCCCTGGTGGACGACCAACTGCGCCAGCCCAACGGCATCTCGCTCTCACCGGACGGAAGCACCCTCTACGTGGGCGCCTACTCCGAGAACAAGATCTACAAGTACGCCGTCCAGCCCGACGGCAGCACCGGCGCGCGCAGCGTCTTCGTGAACTACATCGGTGGCCCGGACGGCGGCACGATCGACTGCGCCGGCAACGTGTACTGGACCTCCGGCGCGGACTCCCTGGTCCACGTCTACTCCCCCACGGGCACCCAGCTCGGCACGATCCGGCCCGGCTTCTCCGGCACGACGAACGTGGCCTTCGGCGGGCCGGACCGGCAGACCCTCTACATCACCTCGGGTCCGTGGGGCGACTCCGGCCTGTACAGCGTGCGGCTCAACATCCCGGGGTACCCGTACTGACGCGGCCCCTGGCCGGACGTTAGCGGGACGCGGCGGACGGGGCGGTGTCCGTAGACTTCGCCGGTGCAGATGATCTCCACGCAGCCGGTCACCCTGTCGACGGACGCCGCCCTCCTCCGGGACGCCATCGCACGGGCACGAACCGGTCTCGTCGACCGGGAGGTGGTCGCCGAGGTGGTCGTGCTGTGCGCGGTCGCCGGCGAGCACGTGCTCGTCATCGGCGCGCCGGGCACCGCCAAGTCCGAGGCCGTCCGCCGGACGGCCGACCAGCTCGGCGGCCGGTACTTCGAGTACCTGCTCGGACGGTTCACCGAGCCGAGTGAGATCTTCGGCCCGGTGGACCTGCGCCGGCTGCGTGAGGGGCTGGTGGAGTTCGAGACCGCAGGCATGCTGCCCGAGGCCGAGGTGGCGTTCCTCGACGAGGTCTTCCTCGGTTCGACGGCGGTCCTCAACACCCTGTTGGGGATTCTGAACGAACGGGTGTTCCGGCGCGGATCGACGCGCCTCTCGTGCCCACTGCGGGTGTGTGTGGGTGCCGCCAACACCCTGCCCGACGACCCGGCCCTCGCCGCGTTCGCGGACCGCTTCCTGGCGCGCGTCTTCGTCACCCCGGTCGCGGACGGGCGGCTCGACGAGCTGCTGGAGGTGGGGTGGGGCGCGGGTTCCCGACCGGCGCCAACGGCGGGCGCGCTGCTGCCGACGGTGGATCGCCTGTCGGAGGCGGCCCGCACGTGTGATCTCGGCGCGGTCCGGGGCCCGCTGGCCGCCGCGATCCGCCGGATGCGCCAGGCGGGCGTACCGCTGAGCGACCGCCGGGCGGTGCGTTCGCAGCGTCTGGTGTCCGCGGCGGCGGCGCTGGACGGCCGCACCACGGCCTCCGCCGACGACCTCTGGGTGCTCCCGCTGATCGCGCCGACCCTCGACGCCCAGGCCGCCGCCCGGGACGTGCTCGCGGACCTGGTGGAGTCGGGACGGAACGGCAGCCTGGTGTACGCGGCGGAGGAGTTCGCCCGGGGTCAGCAGGCCCGCGCGGCCCGGCTGGTCGAGGCGGGCCGTCGGCTGCTCGACGAGGTGGGCACCGGGCCGCTGGGGCACGACGAGCGGCTGCGCGTCGAGGGAACGCTACGGGAGATCGACGCCGGGTTCGTGCTGGCCGACGCCCCGCAGGCACTCCGGGACGTCCGTGGCCTCCTGGTCGCCGCGATTAACGCATGAGCGCACAGGCGCTGTCCCTACGGTGGCGACGACGCGACGTCCCGCTCCCGGCCGCGGCCGTGGCCGCGTCCGGCGCCGTGGTGGACGGGTTGCGCGCGGACACGCTGCTGCGGGTGACCGCCGGCGCTCGCCTGCGCGCGTGCGCCGGTCGTGACCAGAGCTGGTTGGTCGTGCTCGGCGATCGGACGGACCTGCCGTGGGCCGACGGAGCGGTCTACCTCGGCTGGGACGACGGCGTGCTGGTCCCGACGCTCGCCGAGCCCTGGCCGTGCGTCGATCTGTTGCGCGAGCCGTTGCGTCGCCGTACCGCCCAGCCGTCCGGGTTGATCGCGCTGCTGCCCGGCCTGGTCCTGGCCGGGCCGCTGCCACGGGAACCGCTCGACCCCGCGCGGTTGACGCCGACATGACCGGACATCCGGCCCTCCCGGCGTCGCTGGCCCCCTGGGCGCCGGCGCTGTCCGCCCTGACCAGCGACGTGGCCCTCGCCCTGGGTCCGCTGGTCCGACAGATCGACAGCCTGTTCCCCTCGGCCGAGGACGGCTCGGCCGGGGACGGCCAGCCGGACGGGTACTCCGGTCTGGCGACCCGTGGCGTCATCGAGCGCCTGCTTCCGTCGCAGCTGCTGCTGATGCGGGAGCTGCCGGACGAGTTCGTCCGCCGCGCCGCCAGCGGGGAGCTGCTGTACCTCGCGCCGGCAACCCGCTCGGCCGCGGTGCGGGGACGGGTGGTCGTCCTCGTCGACACCGGTCCGGAGCAGCTGGGGGCCGCGCGACTCGTCCAGCTCGCCGCGCTCGTCGTGCTGCACCGGCGGGCCGCAAGCCAGGGGCGCTCGTTGGTGCTGGGCGTGCTGGGTGACCGACCCGGCGACTGGCGCGAGGGTGACCTGGGCGGGCAGCTCGCCGGCTGGCTGGCCGCCCGCAGAGCTGTCGAGCCGACCCCGCCGACGGTACGGGAGTGGACGGAACAGCTGGACGCGGCCGATCAGATGTGGCTGCTGACCGGGCCGCACCTGGCCAGCCAGCTCGGTGACCGGAGCCGGGTGCTGGCGAGCCACGAGCAGGACTGGAGTGACGAGGGGGCGCGCAGCGTACGGGTCGTCGTGGGCGAACGGCGTCTCGACCTCCCGCTGCCAGGCGGCGAGGTGGCGTTGCGGGTGCTGCGCGGCGCCGGTTTCCGCGCTGTCTCCGCCGGTGCCCGCGCAGCTGGCGGTCCGCTGCGGGCACCCGTGTTCCCGAGCGCCGATCCGTACCTGCTCACCCGCGGCGACCGTCCCGCCGAAATGGTCTCGGTCCGGGTGCCGACCGGGCGACCACGACGTCATCACCTGCCCGGTCCGGCGTTGGCCGCCGCCTGGCTGGGTCGCCGCCTCGTGGTCCTGACCAGCGTCGACGAGACGTTACGGGCGGTCGTGATCGGCAAGCCGCTGGGCCGCCTGGAGGACCTGGCGGTGCCACTGGACGCGGTCGGCCTGTCGGCAGCGGAGGTCGAGACGGCCGCCCAGGGCGCGCTGTCGCCGCTGTACTTCCAGGGCGGCCGTCTGCTGTGCGAGCTCGGCGGAGACTGGTGGAGTTTGTCCACGAAGGGCACTGACCGCCTGCCGTCGTACGTGACGGTCGCCCCCGGCACCCAGATGGACGTGCCCCGCATGGCCTGGCGCGCCGGCGACCACATCGAGGTCACCGAGCACACCGCCGTGCTGCCGATCCCGGCCACCGCCCGGGTCGTCCTCGGCGTCGGAGCGCGGACCGCCTGGTCGCTGGACGCCACCACCTGGCGCGTCCACGGCGCGTCCGGTCTCGTCGGCGACGTGGACGTCGCGCGGGACGCCACGGTCCTCGGCATTGTCGACATCGACGGTCCACAGTTGGTGACCCTGTCCGGCGGCGGGCTGATCGTCCGTCTCGTCTCGCCGGCCGGGATCCAGACCCTCACCCGCTGGTCGGGGGGAACCGGCGCTCCAGCCCTGCATCCGAGTCGGCCGTGGCTGGCCGTGCCGCGCCCCGACGGGCTGGTCGAGATCGCCGACCTCGCCACGAACGACGTGCTGTGCGCGCTGCGGAGCGCCGGATGAGCGCGTTCCGCGGCCGGCTTCCCGCCCGCGCCCTGCTGATCGACGTACGCCTCCTCGGTGCGGACGAGGCGCGCCGGCGGGTCGTGGATGCCTGGCAGCCCGACACCGCGCTGTTCGAGGTGCCCGGCGGAGGGTGGCTGGTGGCGTTCGACCAGGCGGTCGACGTCCGCGCGGAACTGGCCCCCGGCCTCGTCCTCGTCGACACCGGCGGCGTGCTGCACCCGCACGGCACTCCCGTCGACGACGCCGAGCCCGGGGATGTGCTGGTGCCGCGCGCGGGAACGACGAGCCGGTTCAGCCGGAACGCCCTGGCCCTCGTCGACCGGAATTCCTGGATCGACCTGACCGCCCTGCGGGTCGAGCCGCTCGCGGCGCTGGACCGGCAGGGCGTCGCGGCGACGGCACCCGCGCCCTGGCAACCGCCGCCACCGACGCCTGACCTGCGCGCGCTGGCCGCTGTCGCCCCGGCTCCGCGGCGTACCCGCCGGTTGCTGGCCGCGTCCGCCCGACCGCGCCGTCGACGCCGCGTGCCGGACACCGTCGTCGCGAAGGTGGTCGCGATCGGCGCGGCCGTCGCCGTGTTCGGGGTTGCCGCGCTCGCCGCGGCGCCGCTGCGGATGGTGATCATCGGTGCCGGGACGGTCCTGCTCTACGGCCTGAGCGGGGCGACCGCCTCGGGCCGCGCCGACTCGGCGGGCGCTGCTGCGCCGCCGACCGGCCGCAGCGTCTCGTCGGGTGGCTGGTGGCAAGGGCTGCTGACGCGACTCGTGCTGGCTACCCACGCCGCCCGGTTGGCGGCGGACGCGCAGCATCGCTACGTGCGACGGCTCAGCGCCGCGTTCGCGCGTCGGGACTGGGACACCGCCCTGCGCGGGGCGATCGGGGTGGGCGGTTCCGGTGGACGCCCGACACTCCGGCTGCCGCGACCCCGCACCGGCGAACTGGTGCCGCAGCCGCACCGCACGGGTGGGACGGCGGTCCCGCTCGGCCCCGACGCGGTACGGCACCTGCGGACGCTCTACCGGCAGGCGGTCTCGGAGCTGGACCGCGCCGGGCGGGTCGAGGAGTCGGCGTTCGTCCTCGCGGACCTGCTCGACGTACCGGTCGAAGCGGTCTCGCTGCTGGAGCGCAACCGCAGGTATCGGCTCGCCGCGGCACTCGCCGAGGGACGTGATCTCGACCCGGACCTGGCGGTACGGCTGTGGTGGCGGGCCGGGGAACGCGACCACGCGCTCCAGGTGGCGCGGACGCGGGGCGCCTTCGCCGGGGCCGTCGAGCGACTGGCCGGCGTCGACGTCGCGGCGGCCCGGCAGTTGCGCGTCGAGTGGGTCCGTGCGCGGCAGGCCGCCGACGATCACATCGGCGCCGTCGAGGCGGCCTGGCCCGACGAAGGGCTGCGCCCGCTCGTGGTGACGAACATCCAGGCCGGCATGGCGCTCGGCGGACACACGTCGGGACACCTGTTCGCGCACCTCGTCACCTGGCGTCCGAACACCGAAACCGTCGCCGCCGCGATCGCGCTGCTCGACGGTCGTGATCCGGAGTTGGCAGCGGCGCAGCGTGGTTTCCTGGCGGCGTTGGCCGAGCTGAGGAGCGCCGACGCGGCACGCGACCGTCAACTCTGCACCGCCGCGCTCCGTCTCCTGGTCCGCGACCGCGCGGACGACCCGGCCGACGGCGACGAGCGCAGGCGGATCGCGGGCCGGCTACGGCAGCGGGCGGACCGGCTCGCGGCAGCCGACCTGCCACCGTTGCCCGCCGGACGTGCGGCCGGCCGGGGCGTCCGGGTCGACATCCTGGCGCCCGACGAGGCCGGCCAACTGCCGATCCACGACGCGGTCCTGCTGTCGGGCCGGGTCATCCTGACCGCCCACGGCGAGTTCGGCGTACGTCTGGTCGGCCTGGACGGTCGGGTCCGCGCCCGCTGGGACACGCCCGCACACCAGCTCGTCGTCGCCGACCACGGCGGCAGTGTCCTCGTCGTCGCGCAGCGCGGCGCCACCTGCGAGATCCGCGGCCTGGACCTGAGCACACGGCGACTGCGGCCGCCGATCGCCGTCTCGGCGCGCCGGGTCCTGCCGAGTTACGACGGCACGCTGCTTCCGGTGGTGGACGACGACGGCCTCGCCTTCGTCGAGCTGACCTCGGACGCGCCCCGTATCGCCTGGCGCGAACTCGACGCGAGCAGCGCGGTCCTCGACATCGCCCGGAGCCCCACCAGCCTCGCTGCCGTGGTCCGGATCACCGGTCCGCAGGGTCACGGTGCTGGCACCACCGAGGTGTGGCGCTGGGACCTGCCGTCGCTGATGCTGCGCACTCGCCGCGCGGTCGACCTCGACGGCCTCACCGGCGTCGCGGTCCTCGCCTCCTCGACCCTGGTGACGACGAGTCAGGACGAGCAGGGCGGCACCCACCAGGTCGTCGGGCACGGCGCGAACACGCTGACCCTGGACACGCCGCCGACGGTGCTGACCAGCGGTGCAACGTCCGCGCTGCGTGTCGACAGCCGGTCCGTCACCACCGTGGAGATCGCCGACCGCGACCTCCGTGTCGTGTTCCCACCCGCCGTCGACACGGTCGGCGTACGCGAGCACGCCGGCACCCTCGCGATGTGGGAGCCGGAGGGTCGACTGGTCGTCGTCGATCTCGCTCGTCGGCAGCCCGTCGCCCGACTGCGGACGCGCCTCTAGTTCGCGGATGACAGCCGGCGCGAAGCGGCACCTGCCGCGACGGACCGGACTGGCAGTGGGAGGAATCCCCCGTTGTGCTCCTTGCGGAGCGGATTCCTCCCCGCTGGCCCCCCCAGGTTCGTTGGGACGCGCCCCACAGGACCCGCCGCGCAACAAGCGTTGAGCAAGAACGCGTTCCAACTCAACACACGTTGCTCCAAACAGGAGCGAGCTTACGCTCACGTTCGGTACGGGTGTCAACGTCTGTTTCGTCGCCGGGCACATCTGCGACACTGTCGTTCAGGTCGCCGGAGGGTGAGAAGCATGGTGGACGTTCGGCGTGCGGAGCGGGAGTTGCCGCCCCTCGACACGTTGGCAGCACGGCTGGAGTACCTGTTCGACAACATCCGTCCGACGCCTGACGAACTCGGCGACTCCGACGAGCCTGGTCGCAGGTACACCAACCGGGAGATCGCCGACAAGATCAACGAAGCGGCGGCCGAGACGGGCGTGACGATCAGCGCGGCCTACATCGGCGAGCTGCGCCGTGGCGTGGCCAGCGATCCCCGCACCTCGCACGTGCGCGCCCTGGCCACCGCCTTCGGTGTCAACTCGGGCTACTTCGTGGACGACGCGGCCGCACGACGCATCCAGGACCAGATCACGCTGCTCAGTGAGCTGCGTCGGATGGACGTCAAGCGGGTGGCGCTGCGGCAGGTGCTCGCCGACAACGGCCTCTCCGCGACCGACACGCGGCTCGTCGAGCAGATGGTGGCCCGGCTGCGGGCCGTGGCCGAGGGCACCGACACGACCATCGCCGCACCCGGCGATGGCCGATAGCCGATGGCCGTGCAGATCCTTCGGTGGGAGCACACCGACGAGTGGGGGAACGCCGACGTGACGTTGCATCGCCTACGCAGACGGTGCGAGCGCATCGTGGCCGAGCTGGAGATGCCGGACCCGTTCGACATCCGCACGCTGTGCGACATCCTCGGCGAGCGGCGTGGTCGGCCCATTCACCTGGTGCCGATCAAGCTGCCGGCGCACTCCGTCTGCGGGATGTGCGTGCCGACGAACGACTTCGACGCGATCTTCTACGAGCAGGACACCTCGCCGCTGCACCAACTGCTGATCATCGGTCACGAGTTGGGTCACCTGCTCGCCGGCCACCAGGCGACCGAGGTGCTCGACGCCGACGCCTCCCGGCTGCTGCTGCCGGACCTCGACCCGCAGCTCGTGCGGCGCAGTCTCGGCCGCAGCAACTACGCCGCGGCCGAGGAACGCGAAGCCGAGATGATCGGGTCACTGCTCCTGCGGCGCATTCGCGGTGGTCGCGCGGACGCGGACGAGCCGCCGGTCGACGGGCAGAACGCCGAGCTGTACGGCCGGCTGCGGCACTCACTCGAACACCCCCACTGGTAGCGCGGGGATGGACACCGTCCTCTACGCCGTGTGCGCGGCGTCCGGCTGGGTCGCGCTCGCGTACATGGTGCGGCTGCAACGGCGGCATCCCAGCCGGGCCCGTCGCGCGATCTGCGCGGGCCTCGGGGCGTTCGCCGCCGGCATCACCGTCGCCATCCCGCCCGTCGCCGCCGCGATCGACGACGTGTCGGGCCTGCCCAACCTCGCCAAGGTCATGTCGCACGCCGGCGCGCTGACCATCTCGGCCAACGCCGAGATCATGCTGCTGCACTTCGCGCTCCCCCCGGCGACGGCAGCCGTGCGTGCACGCCGCTGGGTCTGGGTCACCGCGTGCGCGTTCCTGGTCATGCTCGGCCTGTTCGCCCACACCCTCACGTACGACGAGCCGGTGCTCCTGACCGTCGAGTACGCGACCGACCCCGTCGTGACCGCGTACCTGCTGATCTTCCTGCTCCTCGGGTTCTTCGCCTACTGCTTCGACATCACCCGGCTGTGCTGGGGCTTCGCGAAGATCTGCGGACGCCCCTGGCTGCGCCGGGGCCTGCGCATCACCGCCGTCGGCGCCGCCTTCGCGCTCCTCTACAGCACCAACAAGATCGTCTACCTGGTCGCCTACTGGGCCGGCTACCGGCCCACCGGCGAGCGTCAGATCGCGGCGGTGCTGGTGACCATCGGCGCGTTGCTCATCACGATCGGCCTCACCATGCCGGCCTGGGGGCCGACCCTCAAGATCGGCCAGCGGTGGGAGGACTTCCACTCCCACCGACGGCTCGAACCCCTCTGGCGGGACCTCGTCGCGGCCCTTCCCGAGCTGGAACTCGACCCCACCCTGCGACGCCGGTTCGCGGCCATCCGCGACACCGACTACGCGCTCACGCGCCGGGTCGCCGAGATCCGCGACGGCCGCCTGGCCCTGCGCCCGTACACCGATATCGGGGTGACCGCGCTGGCCGAGCGGTTGGCCGAAGGGGCCGGTCTGAGCGCGGCGGAGCGGCAGGCGGCGGTCGAGGCCGCACACCTGGCGTGCGCGCTGCGGCGGCACCACGCCGGCATCGTCGCCGCGACCCCACAGCCCGCCGACGAACTGCACCGCCCGGACGGTGGCTACGCCGGTGAGGTGGCGTGGCTGACGCTCGTCACCGACGCCTATGCCCGATCGCCGGTGGTGGCCCGGACGCTCGCCGAGGCCATCCCGCACCCGACGGCAGGAGACGCCCGCCGATGAAGGGCCGCTACGACAACCTGAAGCGGGTCCGCACGCTGGACCCGCAGCGCGACTACCTCGACATCTACCAGACCATGCTGCGCTACGAGTTCCCCTGGGACATGAAGCTGGGCCTCAACCTGGCGTTCAACAGGTCCTTCTCCGTCCCGGCCATCGCCGCCGTGCACACCACCACCGGCGAGCTGACCGACCGCACCCAGAAGCGCATCGACGACACCGGCCTGCTGATGTACGAGATGGTCCTCAACGGCTTCGACGAGCCCCGGGGCCGCGACGCGCTACGGCGCGTCAACCAGATCCACCGTCCGTACGACATCGGCAACGACGACTTCCGCTACGTCCTGGGCTGCCTCGTCGTGATCCCGACGCGCTGGCTGCGCGAGTACGGCTGGCGTCCACCCTGCTGCCACGAGCGACAGGCCACGTACCTGTTCTACCGGGAACTCGGCCGACGGATGGGCATCACCGACATCCCCGGGTCGTACGACGATTTCGAGACCTGGTTCGACGCCCACGACGCCGCCCACCTGCTGCCGAACGACGACGCGGTGGCCATCGAGCGGGCCACCCGCATGCTGATGCTCGCTCGCCTCCCCCGGACGCTCGCGCCGCTGGGCAACGCCCTGGTCAGCGCCATGTACGACGAACCCCTGCGGCGCGCGACGCGGGTCGACGCGCCGGTGTGGCCGGTCCGGGCCGGCCTGCGACTGGCGTTGCGGTCGCGCGCGCGGTGTCAACGGTGGTTCGGCGCACCGCGGACCACACCACTGTTCGCCGACGGCATCAAGGCCAGGACCTACCCCCAGGGGTACGACATCAGCCAGCTCGGCCCGCGTGGATCGGCCGCTGACGAAGGCAGGTAGCACCGGGGCCCGGGAATGGCTTGACGCACCGGCTTCCATCGCGGATGGTCAGATATCGGCAGCCTTCAATTCGTTACGGGGAGGACCGATGAAGACCTTCGCCACCACCGCCGCGGCCCTACTGCTCCTGGTCACGGGTGCCGCGCCACCCGCCTCATCCGCACCACCGGCACCGGACACGCCCTGCGCCGGGCAGATCCACCCGAACCCGTCGTTCGAGCGTGGTGCCACCGGCTGGACCGCCGGCCCCCGCGTCGTCGTGCTCGGCGACGAGACCCGGCCCGCACACACCGGCCGCGCGTACGCCACCTTCGCCGGGCTGGACGTGACGCGTACCGACCTGCTGCGCACGACCGTCACCGTGCCGGCCGACTGCAATCTGACGGTCCGCTTCTGGGTCCGGACCACCACCACGGAGACCACCCGCGGCGACTACCTGAACGTCGGGCTGGCGGTCACCGGCATACCTCCGAAGACGAGGTTCTCGCTGGCCTTCGACGGCGGCGCCCAGTGGCGGCAGTACAGCATGTCGAGCGGAACGGCGGCGGCCGAGCGCACCGCGACGGTCAGCTTCCTGGGCAGCGAGATGGCCGGCAACGGCGTCACGGCCTTCGACGTCGACGACGTCACCTTCGATCTGAGCTGACGAAACACCGGGCGGGCGGTCGACGCGACCGCCCGCCTTCGCGTCGCCCACTTCCCCGCGGTCCCGCTCACGCCTCGAGGTCGGGTCGGCCGGGCGGCTTGCGTCCGATCGGCGGGGCGGGGGCCTCCGGCGCGTCATTGCGACTGCCCCACGCGTCGAGCACCGCGACCAGGGTCAGCACACCGGCCACCACACACAGGCCGACCATCGGCGGCAACCGGGTCAACGCCGGCGCGACCAGCAGCAGGACCACGAGTCCGATCGTCCGCGAACGGGAGAATCGGCCGAACACCTCGTACTCCAACCGCAGCCGCCCGACGAGGAAGAGCGCCGGACCACCCACCACGAACAGGAGCCACTCCGGCCGTGGCTCGCCGAACGGATCGTCGATCACCAGTTCGTAGCCGACCGAGGTGAGGAGCACGCTGAGCACGATCAGCAGGTGCGTCCGCTCCGACACCCTGCCCAGGCTCGCCGGCTGGTCCGCCCGCCCCAGTGCCTCCGTCAGCAGCAGGCCGGCGCGGTGGAAGTAGATCCGCCAGATCAGGGCGCTGGTGACGAACGCGACAGTGAAGGCGGCGGCCCGCTCCGGGGAGTAGTACCGGCCGCTGAACACCACGCCGATCACCAGGATCGACTCCCCGAGCGCGATGAGGAACATCTGCTGGTAGCGGTCGGCGAGATGCGTGCCGGCGATCCGCCAGTGCGCCACCGCCGCGGCCCCCAGCCGCGGAAGCGGCCACCCCAGGAACCAGGCGAGGTAGTCGACGCCGAGGGCGACAGCCCACAGCGGCAGGCGCAGCCGCTCCGGGCCGAACGCGCCGACCAGCCAGATCGGCGCGCTCAGCACGGCCCACGCGGAGAGCCGGAACGCGACCAGCCGCCTCGGATGGCCCCGCAGCGCGGCCGCGATCACCATCGGCCGCACCACCATCACCAGCAGGTACGCGACCACGAACGGCACGGCCCGCTCTTCCATGGCGCGCGGCAGCGTCACCGCCATGACCAGGCCGGCGAACATCGTGCCGACCACGACGGCCTGGATGACCGACCGCTCCGGCTCGTAGCGGCTGGTGATCCAGGTGGTGTGCGACCAGATCAGCCACAGCGCCAGGAACAGCAGCAGGGTACGACCGAGCCCGGCGACGAGCGCCCACCCGGCGTCGCCGTTCAGCTCGACGAAGCGCTGCGAGACCCGCGTGAGAGCCACCACGAAGGCCAGGTCGAAGAAGAGCTCCAGGAACGTGGCGCGGCCCGCGCTGTCGGGAGGGCGCAGGAGATCCGCACCATGTCTCGTCGACATCGCCCGCCTCCGTCCGCCCTCGTCGCACCAACGAGCGGCCCGCCACGGGGATGTGCCGCCGACCGGTCACGGCGTGGGCGCGAGGCGGGGTGGAGGGCACGCGGCAGGGTGGTTGAAGCCGAATCCCACCTTATTCGACAATTTCTCCCTTTAAGTTCGATGCGCAGGACGCGGCCGAACCGGGGAGAGACGTGGACAGCTATCCGGCGATCGAAGATCACGGTCTCATCGGTGACCTGCAGACCGCCGCGCTGGTGACCTGCGACGGCACCGTCGACTGGTTCTGCGCGCCACGCTTCGACTCGCCGAGCATCTTCGCCGGGCTGCTCGACAAGGAGAAGGGCGGCTACTTCCGGATCGCGCCGGACGGCGTGCGGTACGTCACCAAACAGCTCTACCTGCCCGGCACACCCATCCTGATCACCCGGTTCATCAGCGTCGACGGGGTGGCCGAGGTGATGGACTTCATGCCGGTCACCGGCGAGCGGGCCACCGACGCGCACCGCCTGGTCCGCATCGTCACGATGGTCCGCGGCAGCATGCGCTTCCGCGTGGAGTGCCGGCCACGGTTCGACTACGCCCGGGAGGAGCATGAGCTGGAGCGCCACCACAACGGTTACGTCTTTCGCAGCCGGTCGGCGACGCTGACGTTCAACCCGGTCGACCCGGTACGACGACTGATCTCCGAACACGGCGACGTCCGCCTCGAGGGCGGCGACCTCGTCGCGTACGGCACCCTCAACGAGGGCGACACCGGCGGGGTGGTCCTGGAGACCGGCGGCACCGAACCACGGATCTTCCCACCGGAGGAGATCCAGGGCATGTTCGAGTGGACCCGGGACTACTGGCGACGCTGGCTCGAACGCTCCAGCTACACCGGCCGCTGGCGGGAGATGGTGGAACGCTCCGCCATCACACTGAAACTCATGACGTACGCGCCGACCGGCGCGATGATCGCCGCGCCCACCGCCGCCCTGCCCGAACTGGTCGGCGGATCCCGCAACTGGGACTACCGCTACACCTGGGTACGCGACACGTCGTTCTCGGTGCACGCGCTGCTCGGTCTCGGCTTCACCGAGGAGGTCAGCCGCTACATGGACTGGCTGGACGAGCGCATCCGCACGGCCAGCGAACACCAGGACCCGCTGAAGATCATGTATCGCGTGGACGGTTCCTCCGACCTGCACGAGGAGGTGCTCGACCACCTGGAGGGGTATCGCGGCTCCCGGCCGGTACGGATCGGCAACGGCGCCGCCGACCAGCTCCAACTGGACATCCACGGCGAGGCGCTCTACGCCATGCACCTCGCCGACGAACAGGGCATCCGCGTCTCGCACCAGGTGTGGAAGAGCACCGTCCGGCTCGTCGACTGGCTCTGCCACAACTGGGACCAGCGCGACGCCGGAATCTGGGAGAGCCGGCACCATCCCCGCAACTACACGTTCGGTCGAGTCATGTCGTGGGTGGCGCTGGACCGGGCCATCCGCCTGGCCAACCGCACCGGCCGTCCCGGCGACCTGACCTGTTGGACCGAACAGCGAAACCGGATCTACAACCAGGTCATGGCCCGCGGGTACCACCACGACCGCGGCAGTTTCGTGCAGGCGTACGACGAGAACGTCCTCGACGCCGCACTGCTGGCGATGCCGGCGGTCGGCTTCGTCACCCCGAGCGACCCGCTGTGGCAGTCCACCCTGAACGCGATCGAACGCGAACTGGTCTCCGACAGCCTCGTCCACCGGTACGACCCGGTCCACTCCCCCGACGGCCTCCCGGGCCACGAGGGCACCTTCAACATGTGCACCTTCTGGTACGTCGAGGCCCTGGCCCGTGCCGGTCGCCTCGACGACGCCCGTCTCACGTTCGAGAAGATGTTCACCTTCAGCAACCACCTCGGCCTCTACGCCGAGGAGATCGCCGCGAGCGGGGAGCAGATCGGCAACTATCCCCAGGCCTTCAGCCACCTGTCTCTGATCAATACCGCGCTGACCCTCAACAGCCTGCTCGACGCCGAGGCCGACGCCCACCGCCGCCGGTAGCGGGGTGGGTGCTGCCGAGCGTCGTCAGGCGGTCTCCGCGGCGTCCGCCGACAGGCTGTTCCGGCGGCGTGTGGAGACCGCCGTGGCGACCCGGACGAACGCGGCGACCGCGAGCGAGTGCGAGTTCTGCGGCCACGCCACCGCGAAGGCCGCCTCCGGGGCGTCGTCGACCGGACGCCACGCCAGCTGCGGCCGGGCGTTGCGCGCGGCGAGCGACACGGGAAGCAGCGCGAGCATCCGCCCGAGCTCGATCTGACGCAGCATCTGCACCATGTCCCCGAACGGCGGTGGCTGCTCCCCGTGTCGCACGTAGACGTGCGCGCCGGAAACGGCCCGCCGGTGCGCGGCCTCGATGTCGGCCATCCGCAACCGGGGCCGTCCGGCGAGCGGGTGCCCGGCCGGTAGCGCCAGCACCTGCTGCTCGGACAGCAGCGGCTCGACATCCAGGCCATCGGCGTCGAACGGCTCGACGACGATCGCCACGTCGGCCTCGCCCGCGCGGAGCAGGGCCGGCTGCTCGCGCCAGCCGCTGAACCTGACCTCGACGGGTACGGCGGCGTGCTCGGCCTGGTACGCCGCGAGCACGTCGTCGAGGAGGCCCCCCTCGACGTCGGCCTTCACCGCGAGCACCAACCTGCCGCCGGGCACACCCGCGGACCGTCGGGCACGCCGGGTGGCGGCGTCGAGCGCGACGAGCGCTGCCCGTGCGTCGGCGAGGAGCACCGCGCCCGCCTCGGTGAGCGCGACGCTGCGGGTGGTGCGGTCGAGAAGACGTACACCCAGCTCTGCCTCGAGCCCGGAGATCGCGCGCGAGAGTGCCGGCGACGCGATGCCGAGCCGCTCGGCGGCTCGGGTGAAGTTGAGCTCCTCGGCGACGGCCACGAAGTAGCGCAGCGGCCTGGACTCCACGGGATTCATACCCTGAGGATAATAATGCCGCCCGAACTGGTCCTTCTGCCCACACCCGCCCCGCGCGACGATGAGAACCATGATCGTCATCACGACTCCCACGGGCACGATCGGCGCCGCCGTCGCCGAGTCCCTGCGCGCCACCGGCGCGCCGCTGCGCCTGATCGCCCGCGACCCCGCCCGCCTGCCCGAGACCCTTCGGGAGTACGCCGACGTGGTCGTCGGTTCGCACGCCGACCCCGAGGTGCTCAATCGTGCGCTGACCGGTGCCACGGCGCTCTTCGTGCTCGTACCACCGAACTTCGGCGCTCCGGACGTCACCGGGTACTACCTCGGCTTCGCGCGTCCCATCGCCGACGCCGTCCGCGCGCACGGCGTACCCCGCGTCGTGGCCGTCTCCTCACTCGGCCGCGGATTCGCCGGCCCGGCCGGGCTGCTCTCGGCGGCCTGGGCAATGGACGACATGCTGGAGTCCAGCGGCGCGGCCTACCGCTCGCTGCAGCCGGCGTTCTTCATGGAGAACCTGCTGCACCAGGTCGACCTGATCAGGGGCCCGGGGATGTTCGTGCTCACCGCCGACCCCGACGCGCCGCTCGCGGCGGTAGCGAGCGCGGACATCGCCCGCACGGCCGCCGACCTGCTCGCCGACGACACGTGGACCGGCCAGGAGGACGTGCCCGTGCGCGAGCCCGTCGACCACACCCCGCGCGAGATGGCGCAGGTCATCGCCGAGACGCTCGGGCGGCCGGTCACCTACCAGCAGGCCAGCCTCGCCGACTACCGCGCCCGGTACGCGTCGTCCGGAGCGAGTCCGGCGACAGTCGACGCCATGATCGAGATGGCCGAGGCGCAGACGGCCGGCGTCTACCCGCCCGTCCGCGAAGGAGGCGGGGGGACGACCTTCCGCCGGTGGTGCGAGTCGGTGCTCGCGCCTGCGGTGAACCCGTCAACGCTTCGTTGACGGAACGGTCCCGGTCGCCGGGACACCGCGGACCGCCCAGGCCCGGGCCGTCAACCGGATCGAGCCGTCGGGCTCGGTGGGCAGACGGGTGGCGAGCAGATCGCGCAGGGCGGTCCGCTGCGACCCGGTGAGCGAGGCCAGATAGCCGGGGGCGGAGCCCTGCCCGCCGAGGAACGGCGTCCAGTAGTCGGTGAAGTCGGTGAAGACCGTGGGCACGGCGAGCGCCTGCACCGAGACATCCGTCAGCCCGGCGTCGGTCCACAGCGCTCGCAGCGGCTCGGGACGGCACAGCGCGAAGCGCTGCCAGTCGTCGCGGGCCGCCGCGGCGGGATCGAGCGCGGCGGCAGCGTCCCAGAAGTGCCGCATCATCGCCATCCCCTCGGCGTAGTCCCACACGTACGCGGCCACCGTCCCCCCGGGGGCGACCACACGGGCGAACTCCGCGGCCGCCAGCGCCGGCTCGGGGACGAAGTTCAGCACCAACCCGCTGACGACCACGTCGACGGCGCTACCCGGCAGGGGCAGCACCCGGGCGTCACCGACCGCGAAAGCCGCGCGCGGATCGGTGACCTCGGCGCGGGCCTGCCGCACGAAGCCGGCGGACGGGTCCACGCCGGTGACCTGACGCGGCTGCGCTGTCCCGAGCACGGTCGAGGTCAGCACACCGGTACCACTGCCCACGTCAAGCCACCGTAGCCCGGCCGGCAGGTCGAGCCAGCGCAGGAACTCCACCGCGACGAGCCGGCTCCACCGGCCCACGTACGCCTCGTACGCCGCACCGTCCCGCCAGACCGCAGATGTCATTCCGGCACCATACGGCGAACCCGGCGGGACAGGCTCTACAGGACGTCGAACTCGTTCCCCTCGGGGTCGGCCATCGTCACGTGGTCAGGCCTACCGTCCGTCGCGTCCACCCGGAGCAGGATGCCGCCCGCCGCCACCAGCGTGTCGACCATCGCCTGGACCCGCGGCCAGCGCGCCTCGAACGGCACGTGCCGGCCACCGCCGACGTGGACGTCGACGTGCATGCGGTTCTTGACCACCTTCGGCTCCGGCACCGTCAGGAACGAGATTCCGGGCCGGCCATGGTCCGGGTCCTCGATGAAGGCGCCGTCGTCCCACTCGTCCTCGGGAACCTTGAGATGGGTCTGCCATGCCTCCCAGGTGGCGAACCCCTCCGGTGGGGCGGCCGCGACGTACCCCAGCGCGAGGCACGATAGACAAGCCGCCCCGCTCGCGCTCTGCGGGGAACGGCCAGGTGTTGATCGGATCATCACCACCTGTTGAATAGATGCTGACAAGTGTTCGTGAGGCTTGACGAATGGCCATCACCCATCGACGCCTCGTCGCCACCGCCCTCGTGGCCGGGCTCGCCCTGCTCGCCGCATGGACACCGGCACGCGGCGCGGAACCGACGCCCACCGCCACCGCACCCAACATCATCTTCGTACTCGTCGACGATCTCGCGTGGAACCTCGTGCCGTACCTGCCGCAGGTGCGGCAACTACAGAACGAGGGCGCCACCTTCACCAACTACACGGTGACCGACTCGCTGTGCTGCCCGTCCCGCTCGTCGATCCTGACCGGCCAGTTCCCGCACGACACCGGCGTCTTCACCAACGGTGGAGACGACGGTGGGTTCGCGGTCTTCAAGGGCCGGGGCAACGAGAACCGGACCTTCGCGACCGCGTTGCAGGGCAGGGGCTACCGGACCGGGTTCATGGGCAAGTACCTCAACGGCTACCTGCCGGCGGACACGCAGGGCGGGTCGCTGCCGTACGTCCCGCCCGGCTGGTCGGAGTGGTACGTGGCGGGCAACGGGTACCCCGAGTACAACTACGACCTCAACGAGAACCACACAGTCGTCCACTACGGCAGTCAACCCGCCGACTACCTGACCAACGTGCTGTCCCGCAAGGGCAGGGACTTCATCCAGCGCTCGGCGGCCGCCAACACGCCGTTCCTGCTGGAGGTCTCCACCTTCGCCCCGCACAGCCCGTTCACCCCGGCCAACCAGGACCTGGACGACTTCCCGGGGCTGACCGCCCCGCGCACCGCGGCGTACGACCGACTGCCCACCAACCCGCCGTCCTGGCTGGCCGGCAACGGGCCGTTGACCGCGCAGGAGAAGAGCACCCTGGACACGAACTTCCGCAAGCGCGCCCAGTCCGTCCAGGCCGTCGACCGGCTGATCGGCAACCTGCGCGCCCAGCTCACCACCAGTGGCATCGCCGACAACACCTACGTGGTGTTCAGCTCCGACAACGGCTTCCACATGGGCGAGTACCGGTTGACCGGCGGCAAGCAGACCGCGTTCGACACCGATGTGCGGGTCCCTCTCGTCGTCGCCGGACCCGGTGTCGTCCCCGGCTCGCAGCGTGCCGAGATCGTGCAGAACATCGACCTGGCGCCGACCTTCCAACGCATCGGCACCGCCGAGGTCGGCGCGCACGTCGACGGGCGCAACCTGTTACCCCTCGCGCAGGGCGACCCGGCGCCGAACTGGCGTACCGGGGCGCTGATCGAGCACCACGGCCCCAACCAGGCGGCCGACGACCCCGACGCACAGGACCGCCGCAACGGCAGTCCGGTCACCTACGAGGCGCTGCGGACAGCGACCTACACCTACGTCGAGTACTCGAACGGCGAACGGGAGTACTACAACCGGGTCGCCGACCCGGACCAGCTCAACAACATCGCCTCCGGGCTCTCGGCCACCCGCCTGGCCACGCTGCACGACGCGCTTGCCGCGTACGTCGCCTGCCACAGCCACTCGGCGTGCTGGACGGCCGGGCACGTGCCGGCCTGACGCCCGACCGATGCGACGGCCCTGGCCTGCGGCTGAGCACTGCGCAGGCCAGGGCCGACCGCTCCGGCGGACCCGACTCCTAGCGTGTGTCAAAAGCCCCTGGCCGGCCTGCGGAGGCCGAGAGGACCGGCCGTTTCGGCCGCTGGTGAACCGCCGCTCGCGGGCCTGTGGTCCGGCCGGATCGGAGCCGCCCGCTCTATTGAGCGTGATGCCTGTGGGTCATCTTGATGCCTCACAGGCATCACCCTCATTGTGGTGTCCGCCGTCCGCCCCTCGGCTCGACCCAGGACCTTGACACACAGCCTAGGTGTTCTGTCCATGGACGTTGGTGACAGGGCGTAGATCTTGAAATGGGTGAGGACCTCCGGGTGAGGTGGAGCTTGTCGAAGGTTCCGCACCACCCAGGAGGTCCTCGTGACCCACGCTAATGCACCCCTGACCGAACGCGGCAGACTGCGTCTGGCCCGCTGCGTCGTCGACGACGAGTGGCCCCTACGCCGGGCCGCGGAACGGTTCCAAGTCAGCCCGACTACAGCGAAACGCTGGGCCGAGCGTTACCGCGTCGAAGGCGTCGCAGGCATGAAAGACCGCTCCAGCCGGCCACACCCCAGCCCGAACCGCACCCGCCCCCAGGTAGAACGCCAGGTGCTGCATCTACGGACGAGCCGGCGTTGGGGACCCGCCCGCATCGCAGGACGCCTGGATCTGCCCGCCTCCACCTGCCACGCGATCCTGCGCCGCGCGGGCGTCACCCGCCTGGCCCATCTCGACCGCGCTACCCGAGAACCGATCCGCCGCTACGAACCCCCCCACCCCGGCGACCTGGTCCACGTCGACATCAAGAAGCTCGGCAACATCCCCGACGGCGGCGGCTGGCGCACCCAAGGGCGTGCTCGCGGAAAACTCAACCGCACCGCCACCCCCGGACACACCACCGACCGTCAAGAAGACCCGCCCCTACCGGCCACAAACAAACGGCAAGGTCGAGCGTTTCCACCGGACCATGACCGACGAATGGGCCTACGCCAAGCCCTACCGATCCGAGACCGCCCGACGAGCCGCCCTACCCGCCTGGCTCCACGCCTACAATCACCACCGCCACCACACCGCACTCGGCGGCCCACCCGCCAGCCGCGTCCCCAACCACTCCGGACAGAACACCTAGACGAGGTCGAAGGACTCCCACGGGCCGACCGCCGTGCGATTCGCGATCAGCGCACCGGCACCGGCGTCCTCGGCGCAGACGTACCTGCCGTTCGCGCCACTGCGGAAGCTGACACTGCCGTCCGGGTTCGTCACCCTCGTGAACGTCTCCCAGCCGCCGATCGTGTCGCGGTCGGCCACCAGCGCGGCCGCACCGGCGTCCTCGGCGCAGACGTACTTTCCGGTCCTGCTGGATCGAAGGGCCACGAGACCGCCACCGGCGTCGACGATGGTGAACTTCTCCGACGCGGACGTCAGCGAGGCGACCAGCGGTGAGCCTCCGACGAAGCGGCCGTTGGCCCGGGACCGGACGCCGACGGCGGCGGGCGGCGTCGGCGTGGAGCCGAGCACCGGCGCGGTCGGTCGGGTGGCGGTCAACGCGATCGCGCCCTTGAGCATCCGGCCGCCGTCACCGCTGAGCCGCAGGTAGTAGTCCGCCGAACACTTCGTACCGTCCTCGTCCAACGGCAGGAACTTCGAGCCGACCGGAACGAACGCGGCTGTCTCCGCCGTCTTGGCGATCTGGTTGCCCTCGTTGTACTCGTCGAACATCGAGATGTAGATCGCCGGCGCTCCGGCCCGGATCACGTTGTAGAACTGCCGCCACATGAAGTCGCCGTGCGCGCGCTGGCGCTCCTGCAGATCACCGGGCAGCACACACGGCTGGTAGTCGATGCCGTGCGCCGCGCAGTCCTGCACGTCGGGAAGCGTCACGTTGGTGTAGAACCAGTCCGACCCGGCCGCGTCGCCGATCCGGCCGACCATCCACGGCGAGATCATGTTGTACGCGTGGTAGACGTCGGAGAAGCCGGACCGCGAGTCGCTGTCGCCGTTGCGCCAGTGGGTCGGCGTGCCACCCATGACGTACACGCCCTGCGCCTTGAACCAGTTGATCACGTCGAGGCAGACCGCGGCGCTCCACGGGTGGTTGCTGTCGTTGAAGCCGAACCCCCAGATGCCGACGACGGGCTTGCCGTTCTGTTTCGCGTACGCCGGGGAGGCCGTGTACGCCTTCATCTTGTTGGTCCAGTCGTCCTTGATCTGCTGCTGCATGTCCGTCCAGCCGCTGACGTCGTACATGATGTAGAACTTGCGGCCGAACTCCTCGGCCGCGTTGCGGACCTTGATCGTGACGGCGTCGCGGATCGGGCCCTCCCCGCCGACCGGGTTGAAGCGCTGCAGCGCGGCGGTGTCCAGCCCGTTCTCCTGCATCCAGCGGAAGTGGGTGTCCACGGTCTGCTGGTCGTAGGACGAGAACAGCGACGCGGGCTGGCCGTTGCCCAGGTTCTGGTATCCGGTCTTGTACACCCGGTCGTAGTCGCGCACGTCCGGCCACGACTTGAGTGCCTCGTTGACCGGCGAGGGGGTCTTCTGCCAGTCCTGGCCGTAGTGCCACCAGCCCGACAACGGGCTCCCGTCGCCGGCCCCGGTGAACCAACCCTGGTAGCCGACGGTGATCTTTCCGACCACGTCGCCGGGCGGGCTCACCGCGGCGGCGGCGGGACTGGCCGCGAGGGCGTCGAGCGAGACGCCGGCGACGGTGGCCGCGGCGCCGGCCATCGCGGAGCCGAGCAGGGTACGGCGGGTCAGCCTCATGACGGTGGCAACTTTCCTCAGGGGATGTTTCGCCCGGATCGTGGAGCTGGGGATGATCCGGACGAGATGAGGTTAGTGAGCCGGTTTGCCGACCATCAAGCTGCGCGGAAGAACTTCAAAGAAGCTTAAGAGTACGAGGATTGCGAACGCGGAACGCCACCGGCGCTCACTCCCGTCGTCATGATCTGACGCCGGGCGTGATCCTCATCATCCCGGCCAGATCCGAACTTCTCGTCCGCCACGAACATCAGGTAGGTGATGAACGAGTGCTCTGAAGCGCCGCGGGAGGCGGCCGAGGTGACCACCTCGGCAGGACACCGGCTGCACATACGTCACGCCACACCGGGCGATCTCCACCTCGTCAATCAGTTCCACGCGCAGGACTGCTCCCCCGCGAGCCGGGCCGCGCGGTACCACGCGGGGCGGAGCCGGATCCGGGCAAGTGAGTGGCGGAACCTGACCCATCCCGACAAGGGCTACACCGTTCTGGTTTCGGTATCGGGCCAGGACCGTCTGGTGGGCCTCGCCCACCTCTTCTGGCAGAAGTCCGCGCCGCCCGAGGTGGCGATACTGGTCGCCGACGACTGGCAGGGGATCGGCGTGGGTAGGGCGGTCGCCGGGTGGCTGGTCGGACTCGCCACCGCGCACGGGCACCGTGTCCAGCAGGCATACATCGTGCCGCAGAACGTACGCGCCCTCCGGCTGGCCCAGCACTTCGGCGCAGTCGTCGATCACGTGGGCTGAGGGGACGGCAGTGGGCGTTCCGGATCGCCATCCGTGGCGACCGGCTCTGCAATCCCGGACCGCAGCCGGGCAGGTCGATCCGCCTCGACGGTCGACCTGCCCGGAGTCAGCCAGCACGGCTGCTGACGAAGCAGACCCTAGGCGCGCTGGGCGCGGTCATAGAGCGGCCTGGTGATCGCCGAGGTGAACTGGGGGCCGATGAGGTGACGGGTGCAGGCCTCGTCGCCGCGCTCACACACCGTGCCGGTGTTGTCGAGGAAATCGGACCAGGTGTTCACGCCCACCACGGTTCCCAGGCCGGACACGACATCGAATCGGGCCATGCGCGGACCGCCACTGGAACCACCACCCATCACGCAGGCGGCGCCCCACTGGCCCTTCGGAGTGGGCCAGTCGGTGCTGCCGGGATCCTCGCTGGCCTGGCCCGTGCAGTAGGCGAGCCGCCGCCCCGTGAACTCCGGAAGACCGTCCCGGGCAGGGTCCGAGGCGGCGCGAGGGTAGCCGAACTGGAAGACGAGCTGCGCTCCGGGCAGGTCGAAGCCGACGCTCTGCGCCGCCCCGACCGCATCCTGCACCCTTTGGCCACGCTCATTCTTGTGGAGCACCACGAAGGCCTGGTCGTACGAGTCGAACTTCGGGTCCTGGCCGTTGTTCCGCAACCAGGTCGAATCGGCGACTCCGATGCGTCCGACGAACGTGCCGTAGGGTGCCCGACCCTCACGATAGCCGGGTACGAACATCACATTCGTCGCCCACTCGCCGTTCTCACCGAGAAGATCGGTGCTGTGCACGCAGTGCCCGGCCGTCACCACGGTGCTTCGATTGGCGCTGTCGACAACGGTCGCCGTGCAACTGGAGTCTTCGCCCTGGCTGGTGAAGAAGAGTCGGCCCACCGTCGACGCCACGGCGTTGGACCGGGTCCAGGGAGCACCGTCGGGTCCACTCGTCGCAGGGTTGCCGGAGAGGGGCTCGTTCAGCGCCGCGAGCCGCTCCGATGTCCAGTAGTCGAGGACCGCCTGCCGCTCGGCGGCGTTGACCGCCTGCGCATGCGTTGCCACGTTCGCTGCCCTGCCGACAGTCGACGAGGCAGCCGCGGCGGCCGCGCTCGGTAGGGAGATGGCGGTTCCGAGGACAAGCATTGCCGACGTCAGCATGATCGAGGCGCGTCTGCCCTCGCCCCACCATCGGCGTTCCGGTGTCGTCATGCGCGAGAACCTACGGACCGGGTGTCAGGAACCTGTCAGAAAGCGTTGAGGGTGTCCCTGCATTCCTGTCCAAGCCGGGTGTAGTCGGGACTGGTCCACACTCCACGGCTCCGCGACTTCGGCAGCCCTGATTCCCGCTTCTCGATGATCGGCTCACAGTCCCAGGTGGTCGTGCCAGCACACCGGAACCCGTACCGGCGACAGCGGCTCGATGACCGCCCACCGTCCATCTCGCACAACAGCCCCTACGCCGCGTCGACCGTGCGGCGACGCCGGCACGAGCTTCGCGCACACGCCGCAGGCGGTGGTCAGGGTGGCGTGTGCGGAACCGTTCCGCACAGGTCAGATCCTTGTCGGTGTCGGAAACCAGCGGCGAGGCTTGGTGACTCGGCGGCTGGTGCAGGTTCAAGAACTCTTCGGGAAACTGGTGGTACTACGTCAGTGTCGGAGGAGCGGCGCCGTACGGCTGGATTTACGGGGGGAATGTCTCAGGCGAGGAGACGATCACGACGCCCTGCACGGGCTGATGTGAGCCGCATGATTCCGTGATTCGACGCGGGAGCTTCGGGGTCTGTCCGGTTCTGCCGGGCAGACCCGACTCGCGCGCACGCTCACGAGTGCTGGTGGTCGAAGCCGCCGGTACCGCCCTTCAAACTCGACGGTGACCGGGTTCTGGCCGAGGTGCCTCACACGACTACCAAGCGGTCGCTCGATCCAAGGCCAGCAGAAGGGAGTGCCCACGTTCAAAGGTGCCATCGCGCCACCGGCAGAAGCAGCCGTAGGCTGACAGCACCGCACCAGGATGAGGAACATGTGGGACGTTGAGGACATCCAAGCCCGCCTTGCAGTTATGCGAGCTGAAGACCCGGAACTCCGACGCTCCGGGGCGCGGCGCCATCGATACCAGCTCGGGGCCACTCTCAGCGAAGCCGACCTGGCCGCGTTCGAGTGCCACCACCACATCACGTTGCCGGACGCCTACCGCAGCTTCCTTCGGGAGGTCGGAAACGGCGGCGCGGGCCCACACTACGGCCTATTCACTCTCGACGGCGACGGTCTGCGCGACCACGAGCGAGAAGCGCGTCACCGGCCTGGCTATCTTGCCACCCCCTTCCCTCACACCCAGGCATGGAACCCGGCTTACCACGTGCCAGACCCGTGCGTCCCCGGACCAGTCGACCTGATGACCGAGGACGAATACTTCGATGAACGAGAAATCGCTGGCTCGCTGATAATCGCCGAATTCGGCTGCGGCGCCTTCCACCGCCTGATCATCACGGGACCAGCCCGAGGCCAAGTCTGGTTCGACGACCGAGCCGCCGACGGTGGCCTCAGCTCCGAGGCCGACTTTGCCGACTGGTACCAGGACTGGCTACACGATCGCGAGTAGCTCCGCTCGCGGCAGTTCGGCACAGTTACCCAGGTATGACAAAGGGGCCGTCGGTTGGACGCGCCTGCCGCACGGACCGTTGCGTGAAAAGATCACCTGCGGCACCATGATCACGATGACTCAGCACCTGGACTGGCTGAACCGCTACGTCGCCGGGCAAGAAGATCATGTATGGCATGAGATGCGGCAGCTTGGTGACCGCGTCCGCGAGCCAGACTTCGCCCCGGAGGCGCAGGCGGTGTGCGACGAGATGGCTCGCCGGGCACGGAGCAACATCGAAACCCTGGTCGCGCGCCTACGCGAGCAGGGTTACCGATTCCACCAGAACGACGACGACCAGACTCCGACAGAGCCATACACGCCACCCGGCGCGGAGGCGGAAGAGCTCCTTCACTGGCTGGAACAGCGTCTGGGCGCACTTCCGATGACGCTCTCGTCGTGGATCCGCATCGTGGGCGACGTGTGGTTGGTGGGAACGCACCCCCAGTGGCCCAACTCGGCTGCGGCCGACCCGCTCGTGCTGGAGCTGGCGGGTTCCCGCTACCCGGACAGCGACATCCGCGAGTACTTCGCGGAGGAGATCGAGGCGTGGCAGGACGACCCGGATGAACCATTCCTCCTGCCCGTCGCGCCCGATCACTTCCACAAGGACAACGTCAGCGGCGGCGGTCCGTACGGCATCATCCTTCCCGACGCATCCGCCGACGCGCACTTCGTGGGCGAGGCTCGCATGCCGCTGGTGGGCTACCTGAACTGGACCTTCCGGCACGGCGGCTTTCCCCGACCCACCGCCGACGAAGCACCGTGGCACGTCATCCACCAGTTGACAGAGGGTCTCCACCACCTCTGACGGACACCAGCCGGGCAGCGCCCTCCGGCGACCCCTCAGGGCCGTCGGAGGGCGCTGTCGATCACACGCAGGCCGTAGCGCCTCTGCCCGGGCCGCCATTCCAGAGCGCCCGAACCGACTTGTACGGTGAGTAGATCATCCGACTCCACGACCACGTCGAGTTCGAGGCCGAGACGCCAACCTGCTGGTAGCCGGTCGGGCACTGGTAGGCCACAAGGGCCTGCGGCTCATTCGTGCCATACACAGCGGGAAGCCGCGCCCAGTTTGCCCTGCACGTCGGCGACCAGCGCAACTCCACGTAGGAGCCGGAGGTACCCCACATCGGCCCGGAAGCCACGGTCACCGCGTCCGCGCCACAGCCGGTTTCCTCCGGGTCGCGGCCCGAGCAGTAGTCGCCCCAGCAGCCAACCGCCCGGGCCGGTGCGGGGGCGACGACGACCCCGGACAGTGCGACCAGTGCCACACCGAACAACGCCATGGTCCGAGTACGTGTGCGCATGCTGGCGGTCCCTCTCACGCGCACGCGGTGCTGGTGTAGCCCGGGGCGCCGGTCCACCGGGCGCTGACACCGAGCTTGGGTGAATAGATCATCCGGCTCCAGGAGTAGGAGGCGTTCGAGGCTGAGACACCGGACTGGTTGTAGCCGGTGGCGCACTGGAATGCCTGCACCTGCGACGGGTACGAGGTTCCCCACGAGGCGGGCACGCGGGCCCAGTTCGTCTTGCAGGTCGGCGACCAGCGCAACTCGATGTAGGAGTAGGTGCCCCAGATCCGGGCCGACGCCGTGGTCGTGGCGTCCGCGCTGCAGCCCGAGGCCTCCGGGTCCTGGCCCGAGCAGTAGTCGCCGTAGCAGCTCACCGCAAGGGCCGGTGAGCCGACCGCGATGGTGCCAGACAGGCCGAGGGCGACGGCGCCCAGCAGACTGATGAATCGAGAGTGGTTCATGGCATTTCCTCGCTTCCGTTACATGCCCATGGCGGGCACGGTCTGGTTCATGGCCTGGGCGTAGAGGGTCGTGCCCTCGTTCTTCGGGTGGAACGACTGCTGCGACGCGCTCATCCCAGGGCTGTCACCGGGCGTCTTGGCCATCACCACGCCGTGGATCGACTCGGGTGAGCCGCAGGCACCCTTGCCGGCGAACTCGTCGTTGGGGTCGGAGTACCAGGCCCATCGCGTGCCCTGGCCGTTCGCCGTGGCAACAGCAGCAGCCAGATGCTGATCCAGCAGCTGACCCATCTGGGCCAGCCACTGCGTCTCGGCCGGGCTGATGCCGATGCCCGCAACGCCGGCGAGGCAGACGCCGTCGTTGTCGATCAGCCTGGGATATCCCATGAGCAGGACCTTGGCGTTCGGCGCCTTGACGTGGATCTGGCGTAGAACCTCGGCCACCTTGGGCTCGACGGCATTCAGCAGCTGCGGCTCGGTGACCCTCAGCGGCTGGGTCTCGCCGTCGAGCGTCTCGTCCTGGCAGTCATGGAAGAGGTCCGCGATGCACTTCTTGATGATGTCGCTGAACAGGGCGTCGTTGCCGCCGACCGAGAGCGTGACGAGCGTGGTGTTCTCGTCGACGAATCCACGGTCGAGCTGGTTGAGCTCGCCGTACTGCTCCACGTGCTTGTCATCCGGCCCGGGGCGGTAGGGCAGCAGCGGCATGACGCCGTTGGTCCAGGCACCCGAACAGGCCAGCAGGTGGTAGTCCATCGAGGTGTCCCAGGCGTCGGCCCGGATGCCGATCGGCAGCGACGACGACGGGAGTACCGCCTTGCGGCTCCAGGCGTTGCGCGAGCGATGGCAGGCGTTGCGGGTGGCCTCGTCGCCGCCGTTGTTGTCAGTCTCGCGGTAGTAGTCACCACCGCCGGTGACCGAAGCGCCCTCTCCGGACGAGTACGAGTCTCCGAGTGCGACGACCTGATCGTGCGGCTTGCCGGGCAGCGGCTGGAACGCGACGGCATCGAAGGCGATGTCGTCATTGCCGGTGCCGTCCAGAGTCTGCGAGCTGAGCCGGACCCGTGGCACCCCCGCGAAGGGGAACGCCCCGAGCGACACCCAACGGTTCTGCAGGGTCCGCTGCAGCACGACTCGGGTCTTGGTGCCGTTGCCGAGGTCGATCTCGTACCTCGCCTGCTGCGTGTGGGCCCCATGGTCCGGCATGTGGACCATCACCCGCGCCCAGCCCGACAACGACCGGTTCAGGGTCCAGGTGCCGGTGACCTTCATCTGCGCCTCGCCGCTCTGGCGCGTGCGTGCGAACCAGAAGTGGCCGCCGAAGCCGCCACCGATCTGGTGGAAGTCCACCTTCGACGGGTACGTGCCCGAGCCGTCGGCGGCGAACGTGAGGCCGAAGGTGCCCTGGTTGATCCAGGGGTGGCCACACGAGGTGCGCACCGAGGGCACCGAGTCGGCGACGTCGTCGATGACCAGGGCGCCGGCTGGCAGGCCCGCCAGCGCGCAGTTGGGCGGATAGCTCACGCCATCCGGCTGCTCAGGGTACGTCTCATCGAACCGCAGGAGCTCGTACCCGCAATCGGTGTTGCAGTCCTTCCAGGCGGTGGACTGGTGGTACCAGCACTGCAGGTCGTACTTCCCGGACGCGTTGCGGTGTCCGCACGGACCGGCCGGCTCGCCGGCCACCGATGGATCGTTCGGGACGAAGACCATTCCGGGGTGGCAGTCGTTGGAGCTGTCGCAGAACTGGTCGACGGGCGGCTTCGCCGTCTCCCGGTTCGCCTCCGTCGTCCACCATGCGGCCCGGTAGCCGGCGATCATCGTGTCCGGCGCGACCACCGAGTCGATGGGGTGGCCCGCCCAGCCGAGGACCTTCTCCTCGTACGGCCAGTACTGCGGGTGGGCGGCGTCCGCGTACGCGTACTCGAGGAACGGCAGCCGGTCGGCCGGATAGCGCGGGTTCGCCGGATTGTTCGCCCAGCCCACCCCCCAGGGTTGGCCGGCGTCGGCCTCGGGATGGAAGCCCGAGTTGTACGCCCACACGGCGAAGAACCAGTTCTCAATGTTTGCCGGATCGCCGTCGTTGACGATCAGCCCAGCCGCGCGCGTCTCGTTCCATTTCGCCACCAGGATCCGCAGCCCAGCCGCGATGTTGGTGGCATAGTCCAGGGCGATTGCCCGTTGCTGGTTCGCCGTGCGGGCCGGATCACCCAGACGCATGCCGTCCGTGACCTGGGCGACCCCGTAGCCACAGTCCGCGCTGCTCCAATCGATGATCCAGTCATCGCCGGTGTTCTGGTTGTACAGCTCGCGACCGTAGAAGTTGCCGATGAGCGGATTGGCGGTCGCGCCAGGCAGGGCGACACTCGACGCCTGCCACAGGTTCGACTCCTGGGTCAGGATGCCGAGCAGCACCTGGACCGGGACGCGTCCCCCGCCAGCGAGGGCCGGCCGCGGGAACATCCCCTGTGGGCTCCACGCTGGCAGGCCCGACTGCCGCCAGTTGGCCGGTCGGGTCATCGTCAGGTGCCCGGTGACCGCCTGATCGGCCGCCCACTCGACCTGCCGGGGCGTCGGCTGGTATACCTGGGTGCGCGGATCGTTGCGCGGCACCGAGCAGGTCCGGTCGGCGTCGACCGGGTCGGTCGGCGAGCCCGCGACGAGACCCCGAGCACCGCTCCCGGCCATGATCGGGTGTTCGGCGGACCGCCCCGCCGCCTTGGTGGGCGCCACCGCAAAGCTGACCCGCTGGCCGCTGGCCACGACCTCGGCGTCGATGCGCAGCGAACGAGACCCGCCCGGATCGGCGCCGGCGCTGCCCGGTCGCTGCTGCTTCAGCTTCGTGACCGTCAAGTGGCCTCGGCTGGACAGTGGCGCGAAGCGGCCAGCCTTCGTGCGGAGCACGCTGGTCGGCAGCCTGCCGACCGTGTCGGGAGTACCGGCGAGGAACACGCGGCCGCCGACCGGCGAGAGCGGGCCGACGCTGCCGGCGACGCCGGTGGCCAGCAGCGAAGCCGCCGCGCCAGGCCGGGCCGAGGTTCGGTTGATCCGGACCCGGTCCCCTGACCGCTCCGTGTAGACGACCGCACCCGAACCGTCGGCCCTCAGGTCGAACGGCACATTTGTGGTCCGGACGAGGCCGATCGGGGCGCCCTTGTCCGGGATGCGGACCAGCCGCGCGCCGTTGGCCGCCACCAGACCGGCCTTGACCGGCACGGCCGACGTGATCGTTCCGTCGAGCGAGATTTCGCGGATCGCCTCCTGACCCGTCGCACTGACGACACTGAGCCGGGTCTGGGCCGCGCCCTGCACCTCGTCGTCGCGGAACCGGGTGAGCACTCCCGTCTCGCCGGCACCGCAACCGGGGCTGAAGTACGCAAGCGTGGACAGGCTGGGCAGCTTCGTCACCGCACCCGTCTGCAGATCGACGACGGCGGTGAACGCGCCGCGGTCGAACAGACTGGTGTCGTTGGCGAAGGTTCGCGGCGCGTAGACGACGAAGGCCCGCCGACCGGAGCCAGTGACGCACGCGTTGCCAATCCATTGATCGGCGTCGAAGCCCGGCTCGGCCAGCGTGGCGACGGTACGCCAGGCATAGCCGGCGCTCTGGTCGGCGACGAGCACGTGCAGGCCGGCGGCGTCGCCGCTGGTGATCATGATGCGGTCGTCGGATGAGCGCCAGCCGCGGGGCAGCACCTTGTCGCGCTCCCGGTCGGGCACCGCGGCCGAGGGCTCATCAGTGGTACCGCTGGGTGGCCGCGGGGCCTGAATGGAGGGCGGCGCGGCGGTCGCCAGCGTCGGGACGAGCAACAGGGTGAACAGTGCGGTCGCCGCGATGGCGACACGTCGTCCGATCGCCGGTCCGGTTCGTGGTGCGGTTCGCATGAGGCTTCCTCCGAGGTGGATCTGCCAGTGCGTCCAGTTCTACGGACGGCCGTCGTTGTCCGGGTATCGCGGCGGACAACCGGCCGCGGATGGCAGCGTGGTGACCGCCGATGGACCAGAACGGCCCGACGACGGAGGTCGTGTGCACGTGTTGTGGGAACCGGACGGGACCGGACGGGGCACGGTCGTGTTGCTGCACGGGGCGATGGCTACCGCGGCGACCTGGTGGCGGATCGGGCCGGCGCTGGCCGGTCAGGGCTGGCGGGTGTACGCGATCGACCTGCCCGGCCACGGCGACGCGCCCCGGTTGGACGGTCCGTTCAGCCTGCGGCGGTTCGCGACGCTGACCGCCGAGCGGTTACCGGAGCGAATCGACCTGCTCGCCGGGCACAGCCTGGGTGCGGTCGTGGCACTTCTGCTCGCGGCGGGACGGCTGCGGAGGGTCCGGGCCCTGGTACTCGAGGACCCGCCGGACCGGATGCCCGACGCCTGGGAGGTACCGCCCGCAGACCGGGATGCGGCGCTGCGGCGGGTCCGACGGCTGCATCCGCGGTGGGCCGACGAGGACGTCGCCAGTGCCGTGGACGGGGCCAGCGCGGCCGACCTGGCCGGCATCAGGGCCGCAGTCGCCAGCCGGCCGCGCTGGAACCTTGGCCAGCTGGTCACGGACGCCGCTGCGCCAATCGCAGTGCTCACCCCACCCGCCGGCACCGGTGGCGCGCTGTCGGCGTCGCGGACCCGACTCCGGCGGCTGGTCGGAGCGGATCGGTTCGTCGAGATTGACGGCGGGCACTGCGCCCACCGGGCCTGCCCCGACCTCTGGCTGACGTCAGTGACCAGGTTCGCCGACGCCGTGTTGGACGAGTAAACCGCCGGCACCGGCGGATATGGGGGTCACGGGCGGATGCTGGTCCCGTCACCGGCGCACACCGTGGCATGTCGGGCGTACGGACGCCAGACCGTTCCGCGTTCGTCGATCCTTCCAGGGTGGCGGCGGTCTTACCAACCGTTACCATCTCGTCACGGCAATCGACCGGTCGAGTACTTGGAGCGCTGCATGCCCCGCCCCGAGCGCGCCCTGTTTCCGGAGCTCAGTCCTCTGCACGCCTTCGCCGCCGCCCTACGCGCGCTGCGCGGGCGGGCAGGAAATCCGACCTACCAGGCGATGGCCCGGCACACCGGCCGCTCCCGGACGGCTCTGTCCGAGGCGGCTGGTGGCGACGTGCTGCCGACATGGGACACCGTGATCGCCTACGTCTCGTACTGCGGCCAGGACCCGAACGACTTCCTCCTCGCCTGGGAAGCGTTGCAGGAGCACCGGGAGCAGGACAGCCTGCACGGCGCTCGCCCGCCAATCGCCGCCAGCGCAGGGCCCGCTCCGGCCGATGTGTCGAACCTGCCCCGCCGCCCCGCCGGCCTGTTCCTGGGCCGCGACGACGCGCTGGGGCATCTGGATGAGATTCTCGGCGGTGCCGACCGGGGACTGGTGATCGGCCCGGCCGTGCACGGTCTCGGCGGGGTGGGCAAGACAGAGCTGGCGCTGCAGTTCACCGACGTACACCGGCAGCGATACAACCCGGTGTGGTGGATCAGCGCCGACTCGGCGGAGAACATCGCCACCGGGCTGGCCGCGCTGACCCGTACCCTCGCCCCGCAGTGGTCTGCGGCGACGAGCGTCGACGACACGGCTGCCTGGGCACGTCGGTGGCTCGCCACGCACGACGGCTGGTTGCTGGTCCTCGACAACGTGGTCGATCTCGCCGCGATCGAACCGGTCCTGGCGACCGGGTCCAACGGACGGGTCATCGTCACGAGCCGCCGCTACCTGGACTGGAGCACGTTGAGCCTCGCGCCGCTGGCGCTCCCGGTGTTGACCGCCGGCATCGGCCTCGATCTGCTGCTGCGCCGCACCGGCCGGCAAGCTGAGCGGACCGAGGCCGAACTGCTCGTCGACGAGCTGGGCGGCCTGCCGCTCGCCTTGGCCCACGCCGCCGCGTACCTCGTCGAGCGGCCGCACGTGAGCATCGCGCAATACCGCCGTTGGCTCGCCGAACAGCCGAGCCGCATCCTGGGCGCGCCAGCGATGGCTTACCCGAGCGACGATCTCGTGGCCCGCACCTGGCAGGTGTCTCTCGACGCGGTGACCGCCGACGATCCGCTCGCCGCCCGCCTGCTCGGCGTCGCGGCCTATCTCGGTGCCGATCACATCCCGGTAGATCTGTTCAATCCGCTGGCCGACGCGCTGTCGGTCGAGGAGGCCCTGACCACCGCGGCGTCCTACAGCCTGATCAGCCGGTCGGGCCCGGCCATCGGTATGCATCGGCTGGTGCAGACGGTGATCCGCCTCAGCCAGCCCGGCGAGCGGTCGCTGGCGGACGCCGTCGCGCTGCTGCAGGTGGCCCAGCCCGTCGGCGACCCGGAGACCACCGTCGCCCAGTGGCCTCGGTGGGCGCAGCTGGCCCCGCACATCGACGCCCTGGCGGCGCGCCTGCGAGGCGAGCACGCAGAGACGCTGAGCGCCGAGACAGCCGACCGCACCGCCGAGGTGCTCATGCGCGGCGCCTCGTATCACCGCGGGCAGGGCCGATACGAGGCGTCCCTGGCGCTGTACCGTCACTCGTTGCAGCTACGTGAGAGCACCCTCGGCCTGGACCACCCCGACACCATCACGTCGCTCTACGGTGTCGCCGGCGGGTGTTGGTCCACCGGCCGTTTCGTGGAGGCGATCGCCACCGCCCGCGCCGTTCTGCAGGCCCGCGAGCAGCGCCTCGGCCCCAGCCACCCGGAAACTCTCGATGTCGCGAGCAACATCGCGGTCGGTCTGCGAGAACTCGGACACCACGACGAGGCGATCGCCATGGCTGAGCAGACTCTGACACACCGCGAACAGATCCTCGGTGTCGAACACCCCGAAACCCTGCGCTCGCGGAACAACCTCGCCGGCTGCTATCGCGCGGTCGGCCGCTTGTCCGAGGCGATCGACCTCTACGAACGCAATCTCGAGGCCCGAGTGAGGGTGCTCGGCCCGGACCACCCCGACACCCTGCAGTCGCAGCACAACCTGGCCGGCGGGTACGAGCATGCCGATCGACCGGCCGAGGCGATCGAGCTCTACGAGGCGACCCTCGCGAGCCGGCTGGCGCTGCTCGGCCCGGACCATCCCGACACGTCGCACTCGCGGTTCAAGCTGGCCGGTGCGTATCTCACCGTTGGTCGTTCAACAGATGCCGTCGCCCTGCTGACGCAGGCCTTCGCTGCGCAGCGCTGGCTGTTGGGACCCGATCACCCCGACACCCTCAAGACGTACGCTGCCCTGCGGCAGGCGACGGCGGCCGCCGACCCGCCCTAACCCGACGACGGGTCACGCCGCAGTGACTCCGGCGCAGCCGCTCGGCCCCCGGTGACGGCGGACGACCCCGCTGGGCGGACCCACCGCTCTCCCACCCCTCGATCTCCCCCTTGCTCATTTCCTATCTACGCGATAGGAAAAGTAGGTGACTACCACGGTCCCCGCGCCACCTGCCGCGGAAACCTCGATCGGCGCGCCAGCGGCGACCCCTGCCGCCCTGGCACCGCACGGCGGACGCCGCCGCCGGGTCCTGCTCCGGCTCCTCGCCCTCGTCGTGCTCTACGCGCTGTGGGAGATCGCCGCCCGCGCCACCAGAAACCCCACCTTCATCCCCTCGCCCGGTGCGGTGTGGCACCAACTCATCCAGACCTCGACCACCCACGATGGCATCCGTGGTTACAGCGGACACCTGCTCGTCGAGCACCTCGGGGTGAGCCTGCGCCGCATCCTGATCGGCTCCGTCATCGGTGTCGCCGGCGGAGTGCTCCTCGGCGTCGTCATGGGCACGGTCAGCTGGATCCGGGTGGTCGTCGAACCGGTCGTCACCTTCATCCGGGCGCTCCCACCCCTGGCCTACTTCAGCCTCTTCATCATCTGGTTCGGCATCGACGAGACGCCCAAACTCTGGCTGCTCTCCATCGCCGCGCTGCCCCCGGTCGCGGTCGCCACCGCGGCAGCCGTCCACTCCGCGCCGACCGGTCTGGTGGAGGCCGCGCAGGCACTGGGCGCCAGCCGCGCACGGGTGATCCGCGACGTGGTGCTGCCCAACGCGCTACCGGAAATCTTCACCGGGATCCGGATCGCCGTCGGAGTGGCGTACTCCTCGGTGGTCGCCGCGGAGACGATCAACGGCGTTCCCGGCATCGGCGGCATGATCCGCGACGCCCAACGCTACTCACAGACCGACGTGGTCGTCCTCGGTCTCTTCGCCATCGGCCTGTCGGGCCTGCTCATCGATGCCCTGCTGCGGACCGCCGAGAGCCGGCTGATCCCGTGGCGCGGCCAGCTATAGGAGAACAACGGATGCGCAAGATTCTCAGCCTCATGGCCGCCGCCACCCTGCTGCTGCCCACCGCCTGCGGGGACGGTGCCGCCAGCGGCGGCGGCGACCCGGACCGCAAGAGCATCCGGATCGCCTACCAGGCGTTCCCGAGCGGTGACCTCATCGTCAAAAACCAGGGTCTGCTGGAGAAGGCCCTACCCGACTACCAGATCACCTGGACCAAGTTCGACTCCGGCGCCAGCATCAACACCGCGTTCGTCGCCGGCAGCGTCGACATCGCGGCGATCGGATCGAGTCCGGTCGCCCGCGGGCTCTCCGCACCGTTGAACATCCCGTACCAGGTCGCCTTCGTGCTCGACGTCGCCGGCGACAACGAGGCACTTGTCGCCCGCAAGGGCTCCGGCGTCACCGACGTGAGCGGCCTGCGCGGCAAGAAGGTGGCGACCCCGTTCGCCTCCACCGCCCACTACAGCCTGCTGGCCGCGTTGGACCGCGCCGGCGTCAAGGAATCCGACGTCACCATCGTCGACCTGGAACCGCAGGACATCCAGGCCGCCTGGACCCGCGGAGACCTGGACGCCGCCTACTCCTGGCTGCCGTCGCTCGACGAACTCAGGAAGACCGGCACCGTGCTGGTCACCAGTCGCGAGTTGGCCACCGCCGGCAAGCCCACCCTGGACCTCGGTGTCGTCGCCACCGACTTCGTCACGGCACACCCCGCCGCCGTGGACGCCTGGCGTAAAGCGCAGTCCCAGGCCCTCAACCTGATCCACAACGACCCCGCCGCAGCCGCGAAATCGGTGGGCGTCGAGCTCAACCTCAGCCCGGAGGAAGCACAGCGGCAACTCTCGCAGGGTGTCTTCCTCAAGCCCGCGGACCTGGCCAGCCCCGCATGGCTCGGCACCTCGGCAGCCAAGGGCCAACTCGCCGACAACCTCGTCAGCGCGGCACAGTTCCTCAAGACCCAGCAGAAGATCGACGCCGTGCCGGACCTGGCGACCGTCCAGGCCGCCATCTACGCCGAAGGGCTTCCGGATGTCCTCGGCTGACCCTGGCGGGACGGCCGCGATCGCCGTCAACGACGTCGAGCACGCGTACGGCGACGTCATCGCCCTTGGTCCGCTCGACCTGACCGTACCGACGGGTGAGTTCCTCGTCCTGGTCGGCGCCTCCGGCTGCGGCAAGAGCACCCTGCTGCGGCTGATCGCCGGCTTCGAGCGGCCCACCACCGGGACGGTCCTGACCGCGGGGCTGCCGCCGGTTCCGGGGCGCGGGGCCGGCCTGGTCTTCCAGCAGCCCCGCCTGTTCCCGTGGATGACCGTCGGCGGCAACATCGAGTCGGCCCTGCGCTACGCCGGACAGCCCACCGACGGTGTCGGTCGGCTCCTCGCCCGGGTCGGCCTACCCGATGTGGCCAGGCGCCGTACCTGGCAGATCTCCGGCGGTCAGCAGCAGCGAGTCGCGATCGCCCGCGCTCTCGCCGCGGACCGTCCGCTGCTGCTGCTCGACGAACCGTTCGCCGCGCTCGACGCGCTGACCCGGGAGCGCCTCCAGGAGGACCTGCGCGCGGTCAGCACCGTAACCGGTCGGACCTCGGTGTTCGTCACCCACAGTGTGGACGAGGCCGTCTTCCTGGGCAGCCGGGTCGTGGTACTCAGCCCGCGCCCCGGCCGGATCGTCCTGGACCTGCCCATCGACCTGCCGCGCACCGGCGTCACACCGGACGACCTGCGGGGCCTGCCCGAGTACGCCGCACTGCGAGCCGAGATCGGGCACGCCGTCCGAAGCGAAGGAGCATCCACATGACCACCGTGCTCGTGCAGCTCGACCTCGAACCGCTGGGGCCACACTTCGGCGCCCTCGTGCACGGGTTGGACCTGGCCACCGCCAGCGACGAGGAGATCGTCGCTCTCCGCGCCGCCCTGGTCGACCGCAAGGTGCTCTTCCTCCGCGACCAGCGCCTCGACGACGACGCTCAGGTACGCCTGGGACGCCGGATCGGCGAACTGACCGCCTCGCATCCGGTCGTCGGTGGCGTCGACGCAGCCCACCCGGAGGTGTACGCCCTGGACAGCACCGACAATGGCTTCGCCGACGTGTGGCACACCGACGTCACCTTCATGAAGCGGCCGCCACTCGGCTCGATCCTGCGGGCGGTCACCCTCCCACCGACCGGCGGCGACACCAACTGGGCCGATGCGCAGCTGGCGTACGACTCGCTCAGTGCGCCCGTACGACGACTTGTCGACCGCCTCACCGCCGTCCACGACGGCACCCGCGAGTTCGGCTACTACCTGGCCCAACGCGGGGGCAACGTGTGGGAGGGCCAGCCGGTGTCCCGGCTCGACCCGGTCGAGCACCCGGTGGTCCGGGTACATCCCGAGACCGGCCGAAAGGGAATCTTCGTGAACCCCGGCTTCACCTCGCACATCGTCGGGGTCTCCGACGTCGAGAGTCGGGCCATCCTGGACCTGCTCTACGCCCACCTCACCAAGCCGGAGCACATCGTGCGGCACCGCTGGCGCCCCGGCGACGTGGCACTCTGGGACAACCGCAGCACGGCCCACTACGCCAACCGCGACTACGGGTCCGAACGGCGGGTCATGCATCGCATCACCCTGCGCGGGGACGTCCCGCGCGGACCGCAGGACCTTCGATAGTCGACGATCCCGCACCGGCGCGGACGTCGTCAGTCCCGCCACTCCTTGGCGAGCAGCTCGTACGAGCCGACCCGGTCGCCGTGCGCGTGGGTGATCGTGGTGATCAGCAGTTCGTCGGCGGCGGTGACGTCACGCAGGACGCGCAGCCGTTCGACGACCGTCCCGGGCGACCCGACGAACTGGGTGTCCACCCGGTCGGCGACGAATTCGCGGTCCTCGTCGGTCCACGGCAGCGCGGCGGCCTGCTCCGGGCGTGGGAACGGGATCGCGCCGTCACCGCTGCGGATGCTGCGTACCCAGGGCCCGTACGGCGCGGCGAGGCGACGTGCCGCCTCGTCGGTGTCGGCGACGACCACGTCGGCGGAGACCACCACGTACGGCTGGGCCAGCACCGCCGAGGGTCGGAACGCGGCCCGGTAGGCGGTCACCGCGTCGAGCACCGAGGAGGGGCTCACGTGGTAGTTCGCGGCGAACGGCAGGCCGAGCGCGCCGGCGAGTTGGGCGCTCTCGCCACCGCTGCTGCCCAGCAGCCACACCGAGAGGTCGGTGCCCTCCCCCGGTACGGCGTGCGCGTCCAGACCGTTCTCGTCGGTCCAGTCGCCGCGCAGCAGGGCCAGGACGTCGGCCACCTGGTCGGCGAAGGCCGGCGGCTGCGCGCCCGGTTGGTGCAGCAGTGCGCTGGCCAGCGCGAAGCGCGGTGAGGCGAGCACGCTGGCGTAGGAGAACGGCGGCGGGATCAGCAGACCGTCGACGACCCGGGCCTCGACGGGCGGCACGTTCGGAGGCGCGGTGGGTGCCCGGGCCGCCTCGACGCGCCGCTGCCCGGAACGACCGAGTCCGAGGTCGATCCGCCTGGGGTACAGCGCGGCGAGGGTGCCGAACTCCTCGACGACCGACAGGGCCGTGCGGTGACCGAGCTGGACGGCGCCGGAGCCGACGCGGAGCACGCTGGTGGCTGCGGCAACCTGCCCGATGAGGACTGCGGGCGCCGAGCTGGCGACGCCCGTGGCGAGGTGGTGCTCGGCGAGCCAGTAGCGGTGGTAGCCGGACTGCTCGACCCGGCGGGCCAGGTCGACGGTGTTGCGCAGGGCGTCGGCGACGGTGCCCCCGGCGGGCACCGGCGCCAGGTCGAGGACGGACAGTGGCGTCGATGGCATGGTGGTCTCCCGTTCCTTGTCAGACCGCCGGCGTGGCGGTGACCGCCGGCGCGAAGGGGCGGCTGGGGATCTCTCGTCGCAGCACCGGCGCCACCTCGGCCTGGAACAGCTCCAGGCTCTCCCGGTGCTGCTTGTCGGTCAGCCCGTCGTGATCGGCCTGGAGGTGCATGACCTCGTGGCCGAACTCCTCGTGGTAGCGCAGCACCTTGTCGACGATCTGCTGCGGGCTGCCGACCAGGATCGAGCTGCGTTCGATGGCGTCCTCGATGCTGGGAAAGACCGTCGGCAGGCCGAACCGCCGGAATGCGGCGACCCGGGCGTCGAAGATCGGCCGGTACCGCTCGATCGCCTCCTGCGAGGTGCGCGTCACGTAGAAGCCGGCCGAACCGGCGCCGACCAGGGCGTCGGCCGGGTCGTGGCCGTAGTGCACCCAGCGGTCCCGGTAGTGGCGGATCAGTTCGGCGTACGGCTCGATGGTGTTGGTGACGTTCGCGGAGAAGATCGGGTCGCCGTACCGGGCGGCCAGGTCGACCGACTCCCGGCTGGTGGCGCTGCCGTGCCAGACACGGATGGGCTGTTGCAGCGGGCGCGGCCAGGTCTCGGCCTCGGTCAGCGACGGCCGGTACGTTCCCGACCAGGTGACCGTGTCCTCCCGCCAGAGCCGACGGAACAGCTCGTAGCCCTCCCGGTTCCGGTCCCACTGATCCTCGGCCGTGACGTGGAACAGTTGGGCCTGCGCGGCGCCGTTGCCCTTGCCGATGATCAGTTCGAGTCGGCCGCCGGAGAGGTGGTCGAGGGTCGCGTAGTCCTCGTACGCGCGGACCGGGTCGAGCAGGCTGAGCGTGGTGACGGCGGTGAAGAGGCGGATGGTGGAGGTACGGGCCGCGATGTGGCTCAGCACCACCGGTGGCGAGGAGGAGATGAAGGGCCGTTCGTGCCGTTCGCCGACGCCGTACCCGTCGAAGCCGAGTTCCTCGGCGAGGACAGCCGTGTCGACCACCTCCCGGAACCGTTCGCTGGTGCTGGGGCGTCGACCGGTGACCGGGTCGGGCAGGTGGGTGATCAGGGTGATCAGCAGGAACTTCATGCGGGGACCGTCGCTTCCGGCACTGAGATCATGGGCGGCGCACCGCCAGGGCGAAGCAGCGCGAGTAGGGCAGGGTGTCGTACGGGGCGAAGACCGGGATGGGCCGGTAGCCCGCCTGCTCGTACCGGCGGATCGCGTCGGGCTGGCGGTCACCGGTCTGTAGCACGATCCGTACCGCGCCGAGCTGACCGGCGGCCTCCCGGGCCGCGTCGAGCAGACTCTCGGCGATGCCGCGCCCCCGGTGGGCGGGCGGGACGTACATCCGCTTGAGTTCCAGGTCGGCGCCGTGCCACCGCATGGCGGCGTGCCCGACCGGCGTGGCGTCGGCCGTGTACGCCACGCCTGTCCACGCCACCGAGGTCGGGGTGAGCACCTGGGCCGTGGGCAGGTGGATGGGGTCGGCGGGACGGTCGGCGTACCGGTGGCGCAGTTCGGCGGTCATTCCCGACCGCAGGGCTGTGGCGTCCGGGTCGTCCCACCGCCGGCGGCAGACCGTGACGGGCGTGGTCACGCCGCACCGACGCGGCCGGACGGGCGGGCGGGGCCGAGACCGAGGTGGTCGCGCAGGGTGGTGCCGGTGTACTCGGTGCGGAAGACGCCGCGTTCCCGCAACAGTGGGACGACCTGGTCGACGAACTGGTCGAGACCGCGCGGGGTCAGGTGTGGCACCAGGATGAACCCGTCGGCGGCGTCGGACTGGACGAAGTGGTTCATCCGGTCGGCGACCTGCCGGGGGGTGCCGACGAACGACTGCCGGCCGGTCACCTCGATGATCAGATCGCGGATTCCCAGGCTCTTCTCCTCGGCCAGGGCACGCCACCGACGGGCGGTGTCGAGCGGGTCCGGGTACATGCCGGCCCGGCCTCGGCTGATCGCGTCGGCGCTCACGTCCGGGTCCTCGGCGGGCAGCGGGCCGTCCGGGTCGTACGCGGACAGGTCCCGGTTCCACAGCTGTTCGAGCAGCAGGATCGCGGTCTGTGGGCTGACCTGCTGGCGGCGGATGTGGTGGGCGCGTTCCTGCGCCTCGGCGTCGGTGTCGCCGAGCACGAAGGTGACCCCGGGGATGATCTTCAGGTCGTCGGGGTGGCGGCCGTGCCGGGCGAGCCGGGACTTGACGTCCCGGTAGAACTTCTGGCCGTCCTCCAGCGTGCCGTGCCGGGAGAAGATCGCGTCGGCGCTGGACGCCGCGAACTCCCGTCCGTCAGGCGAGTCACCGGCCTGGAGGATCACCGGGTGCACCTGCGGGCTGCGCGGCACGGTGAAGTGCCCGGCGATGTCGAACTGGTCGCCGTGGTGGGCGAACGCGCCGGGGTCCGCCTCCGTCACGTACCGTCCGCCGTCGCGGTCTCCCACGATCGCCTCGGCCGGCCAGGACTCCCACAACTCGCGGGCCGTCCGGACGAACTCGGCGGCCCGCTCGTAGCGCAGGGAGCGGTCGAGGTAACCGCCCCGGCGGAAGTTCTCCCCGGTGAACGCGTCGGACGTGGTCACGACGTTCCAGGCGGCGCGCCCGCCGGAGAGGTGGTCGAGGCTGGCCAACTGGCGGGCCAGCTCGTACGGCTCGCGGAAGGTGGTGTTCAGGGTGCCGGCCAGCCCGAGGTGACTGGTGACGCTCGCGAGGGCGGCCAGCAGGGTCATCGTGTCCGGGCGGCCCACCACGTCCAGGTCGTGGATACGGCCACGCTGCTCGCGCAGGCGCAGCCCCTCGGCGAGGAAGAGGAAGTCGAACGTGCCACGCTCCGCGGTACGGGCCAGGTGGACGAACGACGAGAAGTCGATCTGACTACCGGAGTCGGGGTCGCTCCACACCGTCGTGTTGTTCACGCCGGGAAAGTGCGCGGCCAGGATGATCTGCTTCGGCATGACGGTCTCCAGAGATCAGGCGGTTGCCGCGACGGCGTACCGGCTGGCCGGTCGGGGCAGGCCGAGCAGGTCACGCAGCGTCCCGCCGGGATATCCGACGCGGAACAGACCACGGCCCCGCAGCGCGGGCACCAGCGCACGGGTGATCAGGGTCAGGTCGTGGGGAAGCACGGCGGGTCGCAGCCGGAAACCGTCCACACCGGAGTGCTGCCAGCTGGCGATCAGGTCCGCCAGGTCGGCCGCCGTGCCGGTGAAGGTGGCCGCGTCCGACCGGTACTCCTGGCCGTGCAGCTCGTCGAGACGGGCGCCGCGCCGACGGGCGAGGGTCGGCGATTCGTCGAGCAGGACACCCAGGTCGGCGAACACGCGCAGCGACGGTTCGGTCCGGCCGACGGCCGCCTCGGCCGCCCGGACCTCGGCGACGATCGCGGCGGCGTGCGCGGCGTCGGTCGGGGTGACGAAGACGACGTCGGCGTGCCGGGCGGCGAAGGCGTACGCCACCGACGAGTGGGCCAGCGCGGCCACGACCGGCTGGCCCTGCGGCGAGCGGGGCACGATGGAGGGGCCCTTGACGGAGAACCACCGACCCACGAAGTCGATGTAGTGCAGCCGCTCCCGATCGACGAAGCGTCCACTCGCGACGTCCCGGATCTCGGCGTCGTCCTGCCAGCTGTCCCACAGGCGGCGGACCACCTCCACCGCGTCGCCGGCCTCGGCGAAGAGGTCACCGACGAGTCGGACGACCTCCGGGTCGTCGAGCCGGGTCGGATCCAGGGCGGGGATCTCCCGGCGACCGAAGTGACCGGCCTCGGCGCGCCGGGCGGAGACCCGGGGTCGCCAGCCGGCCCGGCCGCCGCTGAGGTGGTCGAGGGTGGCCACGCCGGTCGCGAGGTGGAACGGCTCGGTGTGGGTGGTGCTGGTGGTCGGCACCAGCCCGATGTGCCGGGTCAGCGGGGCCAACCGCGCCGCGATCTGCACCGCGTCGAGACGGCCGCGGAGCTGGTCGACCCGGCCGTCGGGGCCGTCCGGTCGCGTCGACTGGAGGTCGAGGCTGTCCTCGACGGTGAGCAGGTCCAGGGTGGCGCGTTCGGCCTCCCCGGCGAGGGCCGCCCAGTAGCGTGCGGTGAGCGGTGCCGACGCGTCGGCGCGGGACAGACGCCAGGCGGCGGGATGCCAGCCGAGGCCGTCGAGGGCGACTGCCAGGTGCAGGGTCTTTCCGGTCATGGGCGTTCCTCCTGCGGTCGGCCGGCGGCGACGAGCGTGGGCAGCGCGTCGAGCAGGGATCGGGTGTAGTCGTGCCGGGGGTAGGTGAAGACGTCGCCGACCGGACCCTGTTCGACCACCGTGCCGTCGTGCATCACCAGCACGCGGTCGCTCAGGTGGTGCACGACGCCCAGGTCGTGGGAGATGAACAGCAGCGCGGTGCCGTCGGCGGCGCGTAGCTCGGCCAGCAGGTCGAGGACCTGCGCCTGGACGGAGACGTCGAGCGCCGAGACCGGCTCGTCGCAGATGATCAGACTCGGTCGGGGGGCGATGGCGCGGGCGATGGCCACCCGCTGCCGCTGCCCGCCGGAGAGCCGTCGGGGGTGCCGGTCCAGCAGGTCCGGCCCGAGACCGACGCGACGCAGCAGGTCGACGACGTGGTCGCGCCGGTCCCGCCGGTCGACGTCGGGGTCGAGGTTCTCCCCGATGACCTGGCCAACCGTGTAGCGGGGGTCGAAGGAGCTGAGCGGGTCCTGCGAGATCAGTTGCAGCCGGCGGCGCATCGGGCGGCGGGTCCGTTCGCGGGCGGCGGACCACGGCATTGCCTCGAAGGTGACGGTGCCGGCGTCGGGGTCGAGCAGACCGGCGACGATCCGCGCCACCGTGCTCTTGCCAGACCCCGACTCCCCCACCAGCCCGAGCGTCTCGCCACGGGCGACGGAGAAGGAGACGTCGCGGACGACTGTGTGCTCGCCGTACCTCCTGGTCAGCCCGCGTGCATCGAGTACCAGGTCGTCGGGGCGGACCTCGCCGCGGGCGGGCAGGGTCGCCCGGGCACCCACGACCGTGGCCGTCGCGGCGAGGCGGCGACCCCGCGACGACGCCGACGGCACCGCGGCCAGCAACTGCCGGGTGTACGGGTGTTCCGGTGCCCGCAGCAGCCGGCCGGTGGGTCCGTCCTCGACGATGCGACCGTCGCGCATGACCAGGACCCGGTCGGCGACCTGGGCGACCACCGCCAGGTCATGGCTGATCAGCAGCAGGCTCACGCCGGCGGCCCGCCGTTCGGCGAGCAGCCGCAGGATCTGGGCCTGCACGGTGACGTCCAGCGCGGTGGTCGGCTCGTCGGCGATGAGCAGCGCCGGTTCTCCGGCGATCGCCGAGGCGATCAGCGCTCGCTGTCGCAGCCCGCCGGAGAGCTGGTGGGGATACTGTCGGGCCCGACGCTGCGGCTCCGGCAGGTGGACCAGGTCGAGCAGGTGGGCGACGCGTCCGGCCCGTTCCCGTCGGCCGACGATGCCGTGGGTGGCGAGCACCTCGCCGACCTCGGCGCCCACCGTGCGAAGCGGGTCGAGGGAGACCAGCGCGTCCTGCAGGACCAGCCCGGCGAGGCGGCCCCGGACCCGCCGCCAGTCCCGGGGGCGGTGCGTCCGCACGTCCTCGCCGGCCAGCTCGAGCCGGGCCGCGCGGACCCGCGCGCCCGGGCCGGCAAGACCGACGAGGGTACGGGCGGTGACGCTCTTGCCGGAGCCGGACTCCCCGACGACGGCCACGCACTCGCCACGCTCGACGGTGAAGCTGATCCCACGCACCGCGGCCACCTGGCCGGTCGGGGTGTCGAAGTCGACGTGCAGGTCCTCGACCGTGACCAGCGGGCCCATCAGCGTCGCCGCCCGTCGAAGCGGGCCTGCCAGTGCCGGCCGACGACGGTCAGCGAGACCACCGTGGCGGTGACGGCCAGGCCGGGGACGATGCTGATCCACCAGGCCACCTGGAGGTAGTTGCGTCCCTCGGAGAGCATCGCGCCCCACTCCGGCGACGGCGGCTGGGGGCCCATGCCGAGGAAGCTGAGCCCGGCGGCGGCCAGGATCGCCTCACCGAGCCCGATCACGGCGAGCACCGGCACCGGGCCGACCACATTGGGCAGCACGTGCCGCAGCACCAGCCGAGGCCGGGACTGCCCGAAGGTGACGGCCTGTTCGACGAAGCCGGAGCGGCGCACGACGAGCGTCTGACCACGGACCACACGGGCGTGGTGTGGGAGGGTGGCGATGCCGATGGCGACGATCAGGCTGGCGGTTCCGGGGCCGGCGATGGCGATGAACAGCAGCGCCAGCAGGAGCATGGGGAACGCCGACAGCGCGTCGAACGTGCGGCTGAGCGCCTCGTCGGCGACCCGGTGCGTGAGCCCGGCGAGCAGGCCGAGGAGCACTCCACCGGTCACCGCGATCGCGGTCGCGGCCACACCGATGGTGAGTGAGTGGCCGGCGCCGTGCACCACCCGGGTCAGGACGTCGCGGCCGAGGTGGTCGGTCCCGAACCAGTGCCCGGCACCGGGCGGACGCAGCACGGCGAGCGGATCGGCCGCGAGCGGGTCGCCGGGGGCCAGCGCCGCCGGCCAGGCCATGGCGACGACCAGCAGGACGAGGTACGCCCCGGCGGCGAGCAGACCGGGTCCCGGCCGTGCGCGTCGACGTACGGCCGGTTCGGTCGGGTCGACGAGGATCCCGGCGGGCGCGTCGGTGAGTGGGGTGCCCAGGGTGACGGTCATCGGGTCAGCTCCTTCGCAGACGCGGATCGACAAGCAGGTACGCCAGGTCGGCGGTGGTGTTGACCACGACGTAGCCGGCGGCGGAGAGAGTGACCACGGCCAGGACCACCGGCATGTCCCGGGTGGTGACCGCGGAGAGGGTGACCTGGCCGAGGCCGGGTCGACCGAAGACCTGTTCGACGATCACGGTGCCGCCGATGACGATGCCGAAGACCCAGCCGGCCAGACTGACGGCCGGCAGGACGGCGTGCCGCAACGCGTGGCGCACCAGGACCGTTCGTTCCCGTACGCCTCGGGACCTCGCGGTGAGCACGAACGGCTCGTCGAGCGCCTTGTCGATGCCGTCGCGCAGCACCTGGGCGAGCAGCCCGGCGATGGGCAGCGCGAGGGTGACGGCGGGCAGCACCAACGCGACGACGCCCTGGTCACCCGATACCGGGAAGAGGCCGAACCGGAACGACAGCACGCTGAGCAGCAGGAGCCCGATCAGGAACGACGGGGTGGAGACCAGCAGCAGTTCGGTGCCGGAGCTGAGCCGACGCAGCCACGGTCGCCGGTACCCGGCGGTGGCCACCGCGATGAGCAGGGCGAGCAGCACCCCGAGCCCGGCGGCGGCGACCGCGAGCGTGAGGGTGGGGGCGAGCTGTTCACCGATCACCTCGGTGACGGGTCGTTGCAGGAGGTACGAGCGACCCAGGTCGCCGCCGCCCAACCGCCCGAGGTAGTCGAGGTACTGCACGACGGCGGGCCGGTCCAGGCCCCAGTCGGCGATGATCTCGGCGCGGATCTGCGGGGTGTCCGCGCCGTCCCCGACGATGTTGTCCACGGTGTCGCCGGGGGCGGCCAGCAGCGCCAGGTAGGCGGCGGTGGCCGCGACCCAGAGGACGACCAGGCCGGTGCCGAGCCGGCGGGCCACGGCACGCACGGGTGGGCTGCTCATGTCACTTCCCGATCCACAGGTCGTACGCGCTGGCGGGCACCCCGGCGGTGGGTTCGAAGCGGACACCGCCGACGCCGGTGCTGGCGGCGATCTGGTCGGCCGGCGCGTACAACGGAAGCAACAGGGCCTGCTCGACGACGACCCGCTGCTGCAGGTCGGCGTAGATGCCGGCCCGCTTCGTCGGGTCCACGGCGGCCTGACCGGCCTCCAGGAGCTGGTCGATCCCGGGATCGTTGATCTGGGTGCGGTTGATGCCGCCCTTCGAGTGCAGCAGCAGGTTCAGTGCCGCCCCGGCGTCGGTGTCGGCCCGCGAGTTGTCGAAGACCTCGTACTCGTTGCGCTGGATGGCGTCGGTGGCGGTGCCCTGGTCGACGAGCGACACCTTCAGGTCGATGCCGGCACTCCGCTTGACGGCCGCCTGCACGGCCTGCGCCAGCACGTCGCGTCGGTCGCGGACGAAGGGTGCGGACTGCACGAGCCGTACGGTGAGCCGTTTGCCGGCCTTCACCCGGTAGCCGTCGGCGTCCCGGGCGGTCCAGCCGGCCTGGTCGAGCAGGCTGTTCGCCTTGGCGGCGTCACCGCTGTACGCGCTGCCGTCCAGCCGCTTGTCGTAGAGCGGGCTGGACGGGCTGATCACGCTCCAGGCACGGGTCGCGGTGTCCCGGTAGACCGACCGCAGCACGGTGTCCACGTCGACGGCCTCGCGGAACGCCTGGCGGACCCGCACGTCGTCGAAGGGCGGGTGGGAGGTGTTGAAGTAGTAGGAGTAGGCCGAGCCCGAGTTGAGCTCCCGGGTCAGGCGCAGCGCCCGGTTGCCGGTGACCAACGGCTGGTCGGTGGCGGGCACGCCCTCGATGACCTGCACCTGGCTCGACGTGAGGGCGCCGACGCGCACCGCCGACTCCTTCAGGAAGCGGTAGGTGACCTCGTCGAGGTACGCGGGGCCGGTGTGCGTCGCGGTCGGCGGCGCCCAGTCGTAGCCGGGGTTTCGCCGGTAGTGCAGCTCCTGACCGGCGACGTAGCGGTCCAGCACGAACGGTCCGGTGCCGACCACGTCGACGCCACCGGCCTTGAGGTTCTTCGCCTCGCGCAACGACCTCGGCGAGATCTGGGCGCCCTGCGGGGAGGCGAGGAAGTCGAGGATGAGCACGTCGGGGGTGGTGAGGATGAGCCGTACGGTGCGCGGGTCGACGACCTCGACGGCCTTGAGGTTGCGCAGTTGCACGGCGGCGACGGCGGGGGCGTACCCGGGTTCGCGGAGTTTGTCGATGTTCGCCTTGACGGCCGTGGCGTCCAGGGGCGTGCCGTCGGAGAAGGTGACGCCGTCGCGCAGTGTCAGGGTGTACGACAACCCGTCCGGGGCGACCTGCCAGCCGGTGGCCAGCCAGGGCGCCAGCTTGCCCTGCCTGTCGTAGGTGAGCAGGGACTCGAAGGTGTTCCAGACCAGCAGGCGGGCCTTGGCCTGGGCGTACTGGTGCGGGTTGAGGGTGATCGGCTCGGTCTCCACGGCCCAGGTGAGGCCGCCGCCGGAGCGGGGCTGGCCGGCGGCCTCGGCGGCCGGCGTGGCACCGGTGGAGCAGCCGGCGACGACGGCGAGCAGCGGGGCGAGCGCGGCGGCGGCGAGGGTTCGCAGACGGTTGGCGGGCATGGCGAGGTCTCCTGTCCAGGCAGGCGGTACGAGGCACGCCGACACCCGGCCCGGCGCGGTGGCGCGGGTCGGTCACGGTGTCGGTGCGTGAAGGCTCGGCGGTCGGCTCGGCAGTGAGCCCCACCTCGGCAGGCCGGTGCGGCGGGCCGGGTTGACGGGGTGCCGGTCAGGCCAGACAGGAACTCGACCACACCCGACCGAAGTCGATGTGGCCGCGGATCGTCAGCCGCAGCTCGCTGGACATGAGCCGAGTCCACTCGCCGCGCGGATCGGTGTCAACACATCGGTCGATGGATGTCGGCTATCGCACGTGGGGACGCCGATTCGTTGACGCATTACCTACTAAGGCTATAGGATTTAGAGGGAATGTGTCCGGCGGGTCGACCTGGACCCGCGCCGGGCCGGGACCGGTCCGCCGGACATCCCACCGCATCCGGCTGAAGACCTCGGCCCGTTCCGGTCAAGCGGCGGCGCGGCGGGCCGTGCCGTCGGAAGTGTCCGCGAGACCGGCGTAGCGACCCCGGTGGTAGAGCAACGGTGAGCCGACGTCGGCGTGCCGGAGCAGCTCCGGCTCGGCCAGCACGACCACGTGGTCGCCGACGACCACCCGGTCGACGACCCGGCACACCAGCCAGGCCAGGGCGCCGTCGAGGATCGGCAGCCCGTTCGGCCCGGGCCGCCAGCGGGTCGGAGCGGCGAAGCGGTCGATCCCGCTGGTGGCGAACGTCTGGGCCAACTCCTGCTGACCGTGCGCGAGCAGGTGCACCGCCACGTGTCGCGCCTGCGCCAGCGTCGGCCACGTGGACGAGCCGAGATTCAGGCAGAACGAGACGATCGGCGGCGTCAGGGACACCGACGTGAACGATGTCGCGGTGAAGCCCACCGGCGGCGCACCGGGGGCGGTGACCACCGTGACGGTGCTGGCCTGGTGGCGCAGCAACCTGCGCAGCGCGTCGACGTCGGCGTCGGTCGGGTCGTCGGTGGACGAGGTCATGGGCGTTCCTCCCGAGGGGGTGGGGGCGCGGAGCGCTGGGAGCGGGCGGCGGGGTCGGCCGTCAGCCGCTCGAACGGAATCTTCTCGCCGGCCTCGACGGCGACCGGCAGCCGGTTCTCCGCCGGTGGCAGCGGGCAGGTCGCGAAGTCGGTGTAGGCGCACGGCAGGTTGACGGCCCGGTTGAAGTCGAGGATCACCCGGCCCTGCTCGTTCGGCGTCCCGACGGCCAGCGACCGGTTGGCCCCGTAGGTGGTGACGCCGGACGTGGTGTCGGTGAACAGCACCGACAGGCTGCCGGGTGTCACACCGTTGAACGCGGTCAGGCTCAGCGGCAGCCCGTCGACGCTGAACTCGATCCGACCCGGCGCGTCGTAGACGTGGTGGAGCCCTTCCACAGCAGCGCCGACCGTGGTCGGTCGGGGACGGTCGAACGGCACGAACCGCCCGTGGAGCACCCACCGCTCGGCGGGCGGGTAGGTGGCGGTGCCCCGATAACCCCTCCGCAGCGGGTGATCGGGACGTCGCGGTCGAAGGATGTCGTGCCCACCCCGCCGGGCCACCTCGAGGACGCCCCCGTCGATGTCCACGGTGACGCCGGCCCGCTCGGCGATCGGCCCGAACTCATGCCTCTCCCGGACGCGCCGGCCGTCGACGACGATCTCCTCGTCGTCGGCGACGGTCACGACCGGCCCGGCCGTCCCGGTGTGCCACCTCCCGGGCACATCGGGGAACCCCTGCGGCTCCGTGGTGAGCCAGTGCAGTCCGGCCACGGCGAGGAAGCCGTGGCGGTCCGCCCGCGCCTCCTCGTGTCGGCGGTGCCACTCCTGCCAGTCCTCGGCGAACGCGCGGGCGGATCGGGCGTCGTCGGCGGATGCGGACGGTGTGAGATCACGTGTCATGACCGATCCCTCTCGTTGGCGTACGACCACTCGGAACGGGTGCGAAGGTGCCGGACGCGAGCCGGCGGGACGACAGCCGGCGGGCGGAGATCGCCCGCTCAGGCCGGAAGGGCGGCCACGCGACAGAGCTGCGCGGCGACCCGCATCAGGTCGACGACCCGGCGGGAGGTGAGCAGCCGGACAAGCAGCATGGACCGATTTTCCTACCAGACAAGTAGGATTTCAAGCCCCTGGAGCCAGGCGGCCCAGCATGCTCGGAGGCAGGGTCGACGGGGTGGCCGGCCAGCCGGGCGGATCCCAGCGCCTGAAACCCTACTTGACACATAGGAATTGTGGGTTAACGTCGTATCCGTGACCAGCCAACACACCCTGCTTCAGGGCACCGCCATCGCGGTGTCGCGGGGATGCTGCCGTGGCTGGACCGCCGCCTGCGGCCGCTGCCGCTGAGCCCGCGCTCCTCTCTGTTTCCACTCGCGCCGCCGGCTCGACGACGACCGGCAGCCGACTCCTCGCACCGATCGACGGTTGCTCGCCGCCCTACGTCCACGCGCGCTCGTGGCGGCACGCAGCTGTCTTCGTCGACCCAGGAGGACAGCCATGACCGTCATCACCGAACCCGTGACCCCGGTCGACCCGACCATGTTCCGTGCTCTTCTACGCCGGCACGCTGCCGCGGTCGCGGTGGTCACCGCCGCCGGCGAGCCACCGGTCGGGATCACCGTCACCTCGCTCACGTCGGTGTCACTACGCCCATCGTTGGTGTCGTTCTGCCTGGCCCGATCGTCGTCGAGCTGGCCGACGATCGCCGACGCGGAGCACGTCGCGGTGCACCTGCTCGGCGACGACCAGGAGGACGTCGCGCGGACCTTCGCGACGAGCGGCATCGACCGGTTCGCCGCACATTCCGCGTGGCGGTACGGGCCGCACCGGGTGCCGCTACTGGACGAGCCGGTCGCCTGGCTCCTGTGTCGCGTGACCCAACGGGTGCCCGCGGGCGACCACGTCATCGTGATCGCCGAGCCGCTGCTCGCCAGTCACCGCGACGGCGCGCCTCTGCTCTACCACATGGGGCGCTACGCCGCCCTGCAAGCAGCGACGAAGGAGTTGTAAGTGACCTCATCATCCCTCCTGGACCGTCGGGCGATCCTGTCCGCGACCCTCGGCGCGGTGACGCTGGGCCTGACCGCCTGCGCCGGTGACGACACACCAGCCGCGGCGCTGGCCCTGGGCGCTCCACTGCCACAGGCCGTGCCGAAGGGCACCAAGCTCGTCGTCGGGGACAAGGAGCACCAGAAGGCGATCGAGTTCTCCGGCGAGGCGGACACGTTCAGCTTCGAGGTGGAGTGGGCGAACATCAGCGGCGGCCCGCAGACCCTGGAGGCGTTCCGCGCGAAGGCGCTGGACGTCGGAGCGGTGGCGGACATCCCGCCGATCCACTCGCACTGGACGGGCATCCCCACGAAGATCGTGGCCTCGAAATTCCGCCAGGACCCGCTCAACCACGCCATCTACCGGCTCGGCATCGCACCGGGCGTCACGGTCGCCACCCTCGCCGACCTCGCTGGGAAGAAGATCGCGTACAGCCCGGGACAGGCGCAGGGGGCGCTCGTCCTGCGGGTACTCCACAAGGCCGGCCTCAGCAAGAAGGACGTCAAGCTGGTCGAGCTGCCGAGCACCGGCGATGTCTACAACACCGCGCTCGCGAGCCGCCAGGTCGAGGTCGCGCCGATCGGCGGGGTGCAGATCAAGCGGTACGACACCAAGTACAGCCGGGACGGCGCGACGACGATCGCGCACGGCCTGCGCGACGACCCCGGGCACCTCTACGCGCCCGTCACGGTGCTCGGTGATCCGGCGAAGGCGGCGGCGATCCGCGAGTACGCGCAGGCGTGGGCGCGGGCCTGGCGGTGGCGCGAGGCCAACCCGGACGAGTGGATCGAGCGGTACTACGTCAAGGACCAGGGCCTGACCGCCGACGACGGCAGGTGGCTGGTCCAGAACAGCGGCGTGGCCGACATCCCGGCGAGCTGGACCGAGGCCATCGCCCGGCACCAGGAGACCATCGACCTGCTCGCGAAGGAGACCGGCAACAAGCCCCTCAGGGCGGAGGACCTGTACGACCGACGGTACGAGTCGGTCGGCGCGCAGGCCCTGACCGCCGGGGGTGCCCAATGAGCGTCTCGGCACCGACCAGGCCCCGGTCGACCGCCGCCGCCTTCGCCGGCCGGCCGCGACGCCGACTCAAGCCGGGCCGCCCCATCCCGTTCGGGGCGGCGATCGGTCCGACCCTGCTGCTGGTCGTGTGGGCAGCTGGCTCGGCCGCCGGCTGGATCGACCCCCGCACCCTCTCGGCGCCCTGGACCGTGGTGATCACGGCGGGTGACCTCATCGCCGACGGTCGACTCCAGGACAACCTGGTCATCTCGGCTCAACGGGCGGGCCTGGGTCTCGCCATCGGCACGGCCGCCGGCACGGTGCTGGCCGTGCTCGCCGGTCTGAGCCGGTGGGGCGAGGCCATCCTCGACGGGCCGATCCAGATCAAGCGGGCCATCCCGGCCCTCGCGTTGCTACCGCTGCTCGTCCTCTGGTTCGGCATCGGCGAGCAGATGAAGGTCATCACCATCACGCTGGGCGTGTTCGTGCCCGTCTACATACATACGCACAACGGGCTGCGCACCATCGACAGCCGGTACGTCGAACTGGGCGAGTCACTGCGGCTGCGGCGTACCGCCTTCATCCGCCGGATCGTGCTGCCCGGCGCGCTGCCCGGCTTCCTGCTCGGCATGCGGTTCGCGGTCGTCGGGGCATGGCTGTCCCTGGTGGTCGTCGAGCAGATCAACTCCACCAGCGGCATCGGCTACATGATGGAGCTGGCCCGTGAGTACGGCCAGACCGACGTGATCATCGTTGGACTCGTGCTGTACGGGCTGCTCGGGCTGCTGTCCGATGGCGCCGTCCGGCTCGCGCAGAGGAGGGCGCTGTCGTGGCGACGCACGCTGGCGGACTGACCGCATCTCGCGCCGTACGGGTGCACGGCCTGGCTCGAGGATTCGGGGACCGGGTGATCCTCGACGGATTCGACCTGGAGATCGGCACCGGCGAGTTCGTCGCGCTGCTGGGTCGCAGCGGCTCGGGCAAGAGCACCATGCTGCGTGCGCTCGCCGGCCTGGACGGTGACGCCACCGGTTCGGGGCTGATCGACGTACCGGAGAACTCATCGGTCGTCTTCCAGGACGCCCGGCTTCTGCCATGGCAGCGCGTACTGGACAACGTCGTCCTCGGCCTGCGCGGGCCGGACGCCAGTGAGCGCGGCCGTGCGGCCCTCGCCGAGGTCGGCCTCGCCGGCAGGGAGCGGGCCTGGCCCAACGAGCTGTCCGGCGGCGAGCAGCAACGCGTGGCGCTGGCCCGGGCGCTGGTGTCCGAGCCGGACCTGCTGCTCGCCGACGAGCCGTTCGGCGCGCTGGACGCGCTGACGCGGCTGCGCATGCACGCCCTGCTGCGTGTACTCCATGCCCGGCACCGACCCACGGTGCTGCTCGTGACACACGACGTCGACGAGGCCATCACGCTGGCCGACCGGGTGCTGCTGTTGGACAGCGGCCGGATCGCTGTCGACCTCGCCATCGACCTGCCGACACCGAGGTCGTACCGACAGCCGCAGTTCCTCGCGTACCGCGAAACCCTGCTGCGGGCGCTCGGCGTCGACCAGACGGAAGGATGAGCATGCTGCACCTCAACGCGTTCCTCATGGGCGTCGGCCACCACGAGGCGGCCTGGCGGCTGCCCGAGAGCGACCCGTTCGCGCAGACCGACGTCGAGCACTTCACGCGCCTGGCCCGCATCGCCGAGCGCGGCAAGCTCGACTCGCTGTTCCTCGCCGACAGCCCGGTGCTGTGGAACAGCATCGGTCGACGGCCGGGCGGCACGCTGGAACCGACCGTGCTGCTCACCGCCCTCGCCGGAGCGACGAGCCGCATCGGGCTCATCGCGACGGCGTCGACGACGTACAACGAGCCGTTCAACCTGGCCCGCCGGTTCGCGTCGCTGGACCACATCAGCGGCGGCCGGGCCGGCTGGAACATCGTCACCACCGCCGGCGAGAAGGCGGCCCGGAACTTCAACCTGGACGACCTACCGGCGCACCGGGACCGCTACGAGCGGGCAGCCGAGTTCATCGAGGTGGCCCAGAAGCTCTGGGACAGTTGGGACGACGCCGCGCCGCTCGGCGACAAGGACGCCGGCCGGTGGGGCGACGACGAGCTGCTCTATCCGCCGGAGCACTCCGGGCGGTACTTCAAGGTGGCCGGCCCACTCAACGTACCCCGCTCACCCCAGGGCTATCCGCTGCTGGTGCAGGCCGGGTCGTCCGAGGACGGCAAGGACCTGGCCGCCCGCCACGCCGAGGCCGTCTTCACCGCCCAGCAGACGCTGAGCGAGGCGCAGGCGTTCTACCGCGACCTCAAGCAGCGTGCCGCCCAGGTCGGCCGCGACCCGGACACCATCAAGATCCTGCCGGGCATCGTGCCGGCCATCGGGTCCACCGAGGCCGAGGCCCGCGCGCTGGAGGAGGAGCTCGACCGGCTGATCAAACCGGAGTACGCCCGGCAGCAGCTCGCCACGACGTTGCGGGTCGCCGCCGAAGACCTCGACCTGGACAAGGAACTGCCCGCCGACCTGCCCAGCGAGGACGAGATCGAGGGCGCCAAGAGCCGTTACACACTGATCGTCACCCTGGCCCGACGGGAACGGCTCACCGTCCGTCAACTCATCGGCAGGCTCGGCGGCGGGCGCGGGCACCGCACCTTCGCCGGCACACCGGAGCAGGTCGCCGACGCCATCGAGCAGTGGTACCACGGCGGCGCGGCCGACGGCTTCAACATCATGCCTCCCGTGCTGCCGTCCGGGTTGGAGACGTTCGTCGACCACGTCGTGCCGATCCTGCAACGCCGCAAGCTGTTCCGCACCGAGTACACCGGGGCCACCCTGCGCGAGCACTACGGGCTGCCCCGACCGACGAACCAGTTCACCCGGCAGCTCACCACCGCGTCCCACTGACCCACCGCGAAGGAGAAGTCATGGTCGACCAACGGCCCTTCGGGCGCACCGGCGTCCGCATCAGCTCCCTGACCCTGGGCGCGATGAACTTCGGACAACGGGGCAACCCGGACCACGAGGACGGCATCCGGATCATCCACCGCGCCCTCGACGAGGGCATCAACGCCATCGACACCGCGGATGTCTACTCCAACGGCGAGTCGGAGGAGATCGTCGGAAAGGCCCTCGTCGGCGGGCGACGCGACGACGTCTTCCTGGCCACCAAGTTCCACGGCCAGGTCGGTGACAACCCACAACACCGCGGTAACTCGCGCCGCTGGATCGTCCGATCCGTCGAGAACAGCCTGCGCCGGCTGGGCACCGACTGGATCGACCTCTACCAGGCGCACCGGCCGGAGCCGGACACCGACTTCGACGAAACCCTGGGCGCACTCAGCGACCTGGTGCGCCAGGGCAAGATCCGCTACATCGGTACGTCCACGTTCGAGCCGTCCGCCATCGTGGAGGGGCAGTGGATCGCGCAGCGACGCGGACGGGAGCGGGTGGTCAGCGAGCAGCCGCCGTACTCGATTCTGGCCCGCGGCATCGAGCGCGAGGTGCTACCGGTGGCCCAGCGACACGGTCTGGCGGTCATCCCGTGGAGCCCGCTGGCAGGTGGGTGGCTGTCCGGCCGCTACCACTCCGGGCTGACAGCGCCGATCTCCGGGCGCGCCGAAAGACTTCCGGCCCGGTTCGACCCGACCCTGCCCGCCAACGCCGCCAAACTGACCGCCGTCGACGAACTGGCCACACTCGCCGACGAGGCCGGACTCTCCCTCATCCACCTCGCGATCGCCTTCGTCCTGGAACACCCGGCGGTCACGTCGGCGATCATCGGGCCGCGCACGCTGGCACACCTGGAGTCCCAACTCGGCGCCGCCAAGGTGACCCTGTCCGAGGACGTACTGGATCGCATCGACGCCATCGTCCCGCCCGGCACCACCCTGAACCCCGCCGACGCCGGCTACCAGCCACCGTCGCTGACCGATTCGGCTGACCGCCGACGCGGCGGGTCGCCGCCACGCGTCGCCGGACCGGCCCGATGAGCAGCCGAGCGCGCGGCTTTCCCCTCCCTGCCTACCTTTCCCAGCCTAGGAGCCACCGCATCATGACCCTGTCGAGCCTTCGCGGCCGGCGCCGCGGTGTGGCGATGATCGCCGCCGCCGTCCTGGTCGCCGGCCTGCCCGCCGCGCCGGCCGCCGCCTCCCCCACGACGACGACCGACACCGCTCTCGAGTGGTACGACGCCACCGCTGCCGCCGTCGGGACCGGCACGCGGCCGCAGGTCACCAACAGCCGCGCGTGGGCGATCAGCTGGCTCGCCGCCGCGCGCGCCACCCGGACCGCGCCCACCGGAAACCCCCGCCACTACCGGGACGCCGCGCTCGCGTCCGCCGTTTACACCGCGCTGAGCACCCTGATACCCGACAGTGCTGCCGCGCTGGACTCGGCACTGCGGACCACACTGGACCGGATACCGGACGGGCGGGCCAAGGAACGAGGTGCGGCGACCGGCCGCGTTGAAGCACGTTGGCTGCTGACCCAGCGGACGGGCGACGGGCTCGACCCCGCCTCCGTCAACCCGGCGTATCCGAACCCCGAACCGGGTCCGGGTAGCTGGCAGCCCACCCCACCGGACTTCTCCCCCGCCCAGCAGGCCGGAACCCGCTTCGCCCGGCCGTTCCTGCTCGACCACGCGGACCGGTACCGCCCCGGTCCACCGCCCGCCCTGAACTCGGAGCCCTACCGGGCGGACCTCGCCGAGGTCCGGGCGTACGGGGCTGTGGACAGCGCCGTACGCACACCGCAGCAGACCGACACGGCGACCTTCTGGCTCGGCTCCTCACTGACCCTCTACACCGGGATCCTGCGCGCCGCGCTCGCGCAGTCCACCGGGCCGGTCGCCGAGCGGGCGAGCCTCGTGGCCATCTTCCACGTCGCGCTCGTCGACACCCAGATCGCGACCTCTGACGCCAAGTACGCATATCTGCGCTGGCGACCGGTCACCGCCATCCGGGCCGGCGCAGGCGGGGATCCGGCCTGGACGCCCCTGCACGCGACGCCGGCGCACCCGGACTACCCGAGCGGGCACAACACCTACTCCGGCGCCGCCGAGCAGGTGCTCACCGCCCTGCTGGGGCCGCAGGCCCGGGAGCCGTACACCATCACCAGCCCGAGCCAGCCCGGCGCCGCCCGGACCTACCGCGACTGGCGGCGACCCACCAGGGAGAACGTCGACGCCCGGGTGTGGTCGGGCATCCACACCCGTACCGCGGACGAGGCCGGCGTCCGGCTCGGCCGTGACGTGGCCGCGCACACGCTCCGCACCGCACGACAGCTGTTCCGCTGACCGAACCCATCGGGGCGGGGCGGCCGTCACCGCTCCGCCCCCGAAGCGGGGAGACCCTCTGATGAGCCTCGAGTTCCTCTGGTACATCCCGAACCAGGTCCAGCCCGGCCACCGCGGCGACGACGTGACCGACAACCACAACAGCCTGGAGACCCTCACCAACCACGCCAGGGCTCTCGAGCAGCACGGATGGGGCGGCGCGCTCATCGGAACCGGCTGGGGCCGGCCCGACACGTTCACCGTGGCCACCGCGCTCGCCGCCCGGACGACCACGTTCCAGCCGCTGATCGCGATCCGACCCGGCTACTGGCGGCCCGCGAACTTCGCCTCGGCCGCCGCGACTCTCGACCACCTCAGCGGGGGCCGGACGCTGATCAACATCGTCTCGGGCAAGGACGCCCTGGCCGCGTACGGCGACGGCGAGAGCGATCCGGCCCACCGCTACGCCCGCACCAGGGAATTCCTCCAGATCGTCCGCAAGCTGTGGACCGAGGAGAGCGTCACCTACCGGGGCGAGCACTTCACCGTCGCCGGCTCCACCCTGGCGCTCCGACCGATCGTCCGCGGCGAACGCCGACACCCCCGGCTCTACTTCGGCGGCGCCTCCCCCGCCGCCGAAGAGGTGGCCGCCACCGAGGCCGACGTCCAACTCTTCTGGGGCGAGCCACTCGACGGCGTGGCCGAGCGGATCGAGCGACTCAAGCAGCTCAGCGAGAAACTGGGACGCGAGCACGCCCCGCTGGAATTCGGGCTGCGGGTCACCACACTGGTGCGGGAGACCACCGAACAGGCCTGGGCCGATGCCGAAGCCAAGGTCGCCGACATGGCCAAGGCCCAAGGCGCCGCGCGCGACCGGAACTGGCAGAGCGCCGTCGGTCAGCGCCGGCTGCTCGACCTCGCCGCACGCGGAGAGGTCCTCGACGACAACCTCTACACCACCCCTGGCAGATTCGGTGGCGGCGGAGCAAGCACCACCTGGCTAGTCGGCTCCGCCGAGGACGTGGCGAACTCGCTGCGCAAGTACCAGCGGCTCGGCGTCACCCACTTCGTGCTCTCCGACACGCCCTACCTGGGCGAGATCCGGCGTCAGGGCGACGAACTGCTGCCACTGCTGCGCGGCTGAGGAGCGGGCGGGCACCCTCTCCGGCGGCTGCGACGGATCACGTGGGCGCTCGCGGTGCCGGCAGACGAACCGGGCGGCAGTGCAGCAGCAGACGCACGGGGTCGGATCAGCCAGCGGATTCCCTAGGCCTTGTGTCAAGGTCCTCGGTCGAGCCGAGGGGCAGACAGCAGGTGTGAGGCCTTCGCCTTGAGCCTGGCGCGGCGGACACCACAATGAGGGTGATGC
>NZ_JBEXIL010000009.1:0-175148 GCF_040608555.1 Micromonospora sp. NPDC005172 | reverse complement strand
CCCCCCGCCCCACCCCCCCGCCTCCCCCCCGTCGATCTTGCGGTTTCTGTCGCGGCATAAGCCGCGAAGGTGACGTAGCGGCAACCGAAAGTGCAAGATCGGCGGGGTGGGGGATGGGGGGCCGTTTCGCGTTGTCCGATGGGCGTGAGAGTTGCAACGTCGGAGTTGTGGGTGAGCCGGGAATCCGGGGTCGCGTGCGAGACTAGGTAACCATGAGCGACCCACGGATCACCTCGTCGATCTTCACCCGCGGCGCGGTCGACCTCAGCACGCTGCGTGGCCCCGCACCAGCCAGTACCCGCCCCGGCACACCCCCGCAGGGCGGCCCGTCCGCCGGCGCGCCGGGCGCGCCGACCGCCGGCAACGCCTCCATCGTCGACGTCACCGAGGCGACCATCCAGTCCGCGGTGCTCGAGCAGTCGATGGCCCTGCCCGTCATCGTCTTCTTCGGCGCGGCCGGGTTCCCCGAGAGCGACGACTTCGCCCCGGTGCTCGAGCGGCTGGCCGCCGAGAGCGGCGGCACCTGGGTGCTGGCCCGGGTCGACGTGCAGGAGAACCCGCGGATCGCCCAGATGTTCCGCGTCCAGGGCGTCCCGATGGTCTACGCGGTCGTCGGCGGCCAGCCGATCGACGCCTTCTCCGGTGTGGTGCCCGAGGCGCAGCTCCGCCAGTGGATCCAGGCCGTACTCAAGGCCGGCGGCGTGGCCGTCGCCGAACCGGAGGACCCGCGCCTCGACGAGGCGGACGACGCGCTCATGAGCGGTGACCTGGACGCCGCCGAGCAGGCGTACCGCAAGATCCTCGCCGACGCCCCCGCGGACGCCGCGGCCACGGCGGGCCTCGCCCAGGTCGGCGTGGCACGGCGGGTGGCGGGCGCCGACCCGGCCACCGCGCTGGCCGCCGCCGAGAGCGCCCCCGACGACGTCGCGGCCCAGTTGCTGGCCGCCGACATCGAGGTGCTCAGTGGCCTGGCCGAGCAGGCGTACGCCCGGCTCGTCGGGCTGGTCCGGCGCACCGCCGGCGAGGACCGCGAGACGGTTCGCCAGCACCTGGTATCGCTCTTCTCCATCGCCGGTCCGGACGACCCGGCGGTCGCCTCGGCCCGTCGGGCCCTGGCCAGCGCCCTGTTCTGAGAGCAGCGGCACGATTGTGAGTTCGTAGTACGCCAGCGCGGGCCGGCGTGTTCGCCGGCCCGCTCGACCACCGGGGACGGGAGCTCATGATGCGCCGGATAGCCGTCCTCGACGCGCCGACAAATCTCGGCCTACGGCCACCGACGTCCACCTCCGTGCCGGGCTGCGCCAAGGCGCCCGGCGCGCTGCGCGACCACGACCTGCTGGCCCGGCTGCGGGCCCGCGACGCCGGCTGCCTCACCGCACCCCGGTACGACCCCGGTGACTGGCGGCCCGGCGACGGTGTGTGCCACGCCCGGGAGATCGCCGACTACTCGCTCGCGCTCGCCGAGCGGATCGGCTCGATCATCGACCGTGGCGAGTTCCCGGTGGTGCTGGGCGGCGACTGTTCCGTGCTGCTCGGCTCCGCGCTCGCCATGCACCGCCTCGGCGAGGCGGTCGGCGGGCGGATCGGGCTGGTCTTCGTCGACGGGCACTCCGACTTCCGGCACCCCGGCAACGCCTCCTACGTCGGGGCGGCCGCCGGGGAGGACCTGGCCCTGGTCACCGGGCGCGGGCAGGCCGACCTGGCCGCGTTGGAGGGCCGCCGGCCCTACTTCCGCGACATCGACGTGGTGGTGCTCGGCATCCGCGCACAGGACGAGTACCGCCTCGACCTCCAGGCTGCGGGGATCACCACCCGGCCGGTGCCGGCGCTGCGCGCCGAGGGCGCCGCCCGTACGGCCCAGTGGGCGCACGAACAGCTCGCCGACTGCGCGGGCTACTGGGTGCACATCGACGTCGACGTGCTCGACCCCGCGGTGATGCCGGCCGTGGACGCTCCCGACCCGGGTGGCATCGCCTTCGCCGAGCTGGAGATCCTGCTCGCCGGCCTGGTCGACACCCCACACTGCCTCGGTGTCGAGCTGACAGTCTTCGACCCCGACTACGACCCGGACGGCTCGTACGCCGCCGAGATCGTCAACACCGTGGTCGCCGGTCTGGCCCCCGTCAGCGCCCCGGAGGCGATGCCGCCACGGCTGCTGTCGCCCCGGCCCACGCCCGCCCCGCGCCGCGGCAGCAGCCGGCCCACGCTCGACCCCGAGCACGCCGACGATCCCGAGCCCACCGACGACGCCCGCCCGAGCAGGCCGGAGGGCCGGACCGTGTCTGCCGGCGAGCGGCCGGCGGGGCAGAACGGCACCGAGGTCGCGGGCGCGATACCGCTCGACACGCTCGCCCCGGCCCACCCGGTCTCGGCTGGCAGTGCCGGCTTCTCGGAGCCTGCCGGTGGTCTTGAGCCGACTGCCGGTCTCGGCCCGGCCGGTGGTCTCGGCCTAGCTGGCGGTCTCGGCCCGGCTGGTGGTCTCGGGCCAGCAGGTCATCCGGAGCCGGCTGGTGGTCTCGGGCCGGCCGGCGGTCTCGGCCCGGCAGATCGTCCGGAGCCGGCTGACGGCCTTGGGTCAGCAGGTCATCCGGAGCCGGGTCGTCGTCCCGAGGCGGCCGATGCAGAGCCGGATGTCGGCCTGAGCGCCGTCGAACCCGTCGGCCCGCCCGCCGCAGCCGGCCCAGGCCGACTACGCCGATTAACAACCACCACCGACCACCCCGAAACCGACACCGCCTAACCCCAGCCCCCGGCCCCGCCCCCCGGGCCCCCGCTCAACTCGGTGATCAAGAAGTTCGCGTCAGATTCGAGCGGAATCTTGACGCAAACTTCTTGATCGACGAGGACGGGAGAGGGCGACGAGGACGGGGGAGGGGGTGTGGGGTCAGGAGGTCGGGAGGGCGCGGAGGAAGCGTTCCGCGATCGGGACGGCCGTATCGGTGCTGGAGCCGCCCTTCTCCACGAACACGGCGAACGCGACATCGCCCCGCCAGCCCACGATCCACGCGTGCGTGTGCGCCGGGTTGTCGTCGAACTCGGCGGTGCCGGTCTTGCCGTACACCGCGCCGCCCGGGACGTCCTTGAGCGCGGTGGCCGTACCGGTGGTGACCACCTCACGCATCATCGTGCGCAGTGCCTCGATCGACTGCGGCTTGAGTGGTCCGTCGGTTGCGGCCGGCTTCGCCGGCGCAGGGTCGACCAGCAGCTTCGGCTGGATGAAGGCGCCCCGGGCGACGGCCGCCGTGGCGCCGGCCATGGCCAGGGGGCTGACCAGGGTGGTGCCCTGGCCGAACGACGCGGCGGCCTGCTCGGCCGGGCTGCCGCCGGTCGACACCTTGCCGGTGAACGCGTCCACCCCGAGATCCCACTGCCCCTCCAGCCCCAGCGAGCGGCCGGCGGCGGCCAGCCCGTCACCACCGAGCTTCGGAGCCAGCGAGGCGAAGGCCGTGTTGCAGGACTTCGCGAAGTCGGTGCGGAACGGCACGGAGCCCAGCTCGAAGTTGTTCGAGTTCTTGAAGGACCGACCGTCGACGGTGAAGGTCTTCTTGCACTCCACCGGGCCGTTCAGGGTGACCGCGCCCCGGTCCAGCAGGCCCAACGCGCTGACCATCTTGAACGTCGAGCCCGGCGGCACCTGCGCGGTGAAGGCCAGGTTCTCGCCGGCCGAGCCGGGGCCGTTCGCGGCGGCGAGCACCGCGCCGTCGCTGACGCGTACCGCGACCACCGCGGCGCGGTGCGACTCCGCGCGCAGTGCCCCGTCGGCGGCGTTCTGGGTGGCCACGTCCAGGGTGGTCTTCAGCGCCTGGCCGGGTTGCGGCTCGCGGCGGAACAGCTCGGTGCCGGTGGGCGCCAGCTTGCCGTCCTCGGCGGGCCGCTCGACCAGGACGGTCAGCCCAGGTGCGCCGCGCAGCCGCTCGTCGTAGCGGCCCTGCAAACCGCCGTGTCCGACCAGGTCGCCGGCGACGTACCTGTCGGGGTGGGCGGCGAGGTCGTCGGCCTGCGCCTGGTCGACGCTACCGAGCAGGGCGCGGGCGAACTCCCGCGTCGGCGCCAGGTCGAGCTTCTCGGAGACGAACTTGGTGCCGGGCAGGTCGTAGATGCGGGGTTTGATCTGCTTGTACGCGTCCTCGCGCAGGGTCACCACCTCGACGAAGGCACTCGGATCCGACTCGGCGACCCGCTTGGGCAGATCGGCCAGGTCGACGCCGGGCACCAGCACCGGACGGATCGCCTTCAAGGCAGCGTCGAGGTCCTTGACCAGCTTGTTGATGTCGGTGACCTCACTGGGCTGCACGCCCACCCGCACCACCGGGCGCGGCGACACGATCGGCTTGCCGGCCCCGTCCAGCACACCGGCCCGGGGGCCGGTGTCGCGGCGGAGCCCCAACCGGTCGCCCTTGACGAGCTTCTCGTGGAGCACCCGCGGCTCCCACATCACCTGCCACTGGTCGTCGTCGCCCTGGACGAGCCGTAGCTCCCGGTCGTACGTCCAATGGGTCTGGCCCGGCAGCGACCAGTCCACCCGGACGGTGGTGGTCGCGATGTTCTTGGTGATCTTCGGCTCGCCCTGCCGAGTCAGCGCGGGCGGGGTGGCTGCCAGCTCGCCGGACAGCTCCTTGATCTCCTTGCTCACCTCGGCCGCCGGCACCTTGGCGCCGGTCGTGTCGACCATTGCGACCGCCTGCAGGTCGCCGCTGCGCCAGCCGGCGAGGAAGGCGTCCGCGGTCTTGTCCGGCCCGTCGTCGCCGGAGCACGCCGCCAGGACACCGGCGGTGAGCAGGGACGCGGTGAGCGCGGCTAACCGCCGTCTGCGGTTCGGCCGATGGGGGTGGGGGTAGAACAAGGTCATGAAGCGGTCCTTCCGATCTCGCGCTGCTCTGCACGGTAGTACGCGAACGCTGTCCGCAACGTCCCGTGAAGCCCTCTACGTACGGAAAGACGGACCGAGCCGGTGTGATGAACATCGCGCGGCGGGGTAACCCGCAACCGGCCAACCTCGGACCCGCAACGGGTGAAAGGACGAAGTCCCGATCCGACGTCCGGCTAGCGGTCCGCTGACGGAGGCGGCACCCGGCAGGCCTAGGCTGGGCGGCAGAGTGACCCACAACGCGGTGGGTCGAGGGGAGTGGCACCGATGGACCGGCGTCCGGCGATCAAACCGGAACCCGACCTCCGGCAGGATGACACCGGCCGGGACGGCGACAGCTTCGATTCGGCGACCGACGGGGACGGCTACGGCCGGCTCGACACGGGCGTCACAGGGCTGACCGGGTCGAGCATCGACACCATCTACGATCTGGGTCTGCCGACCGAGGCGTTGGCAGACGACGTGGAGGACGCCGAGCTCGACGAGCCCGTCCCCAACGCGGAGCGGCTGGTGGCCCAGGCCGTCGCGCTCGCCGGGGACGACCACGACGCGGCGACCCTGGTCGGCCGCTTCTGGCGGTTCGCCCCGGACGAGGAGCTGGTCGGGTTCACGGCGGAGGAGATGCTCGACGCGGCCCGGGCGCACCGGGACCTCGCGCAGCAGCGGGTGCCCGGCGAGTTGAAGCTCCGCATCCACGAGCCGCACGCCGACCAGCACCACACGGTTGTCGAGATCGTCACCGACGACATGCCGTTCCTGGTCGACTCGGTGACCGCGCTTCTCAACTCGTACCACCTGGACGTCCACCTGCTGGTGCATCCGCTGGTGGTGGTCCGGCGCGAGCCGTTGGGCCGCCTCACCGAGGTCTCGGCGGACGTGGAACCGGACGACGCGATCGCCGGCGACATCGTCGAGAGCTGGATGCGGATCGAGATCGACCCGGTCCGGGACGCGGCCGAGCGGGAACGGTTGGTCGGTGAGCTGCAACGGGTGCTGACCGACGTACGGGAGGCGGTGGAGGACTGGCCGAAGATGCGCCAGCGGGCCCTCGCGCTCGCCGACGAGCTGGCCTCGGCCCGCACCTCGGACAACCGCCCGCCGGTGCCGGAGAAGGACATCACCGACTCGGTGGAGCTGCTGCGCTGGCTCGCGCACGACCACTTCACGTTCCTCGGTTACCGCGAGTACCGCCTGGTGGACGCCCGGGACGGGACCCCCTCCGACCCGGTGGACGGCAAGGCCCTCGAAGCGGTGCTCGGCACCGGGCTGGGCATCCTGCGCTCGGACTCACCGGACGCCCGGTCGCTGTCGTCGATGACGTCCGAAGCGCACGAGAAGGTGCTGGAGAAGCGCCTTCTCATCATCACCAAGGCCAACTCACGGGCCACCGTGCACCGTTCGGCGTACCTGGACTACATCGGCTTCAAGATCTTCAACGAGTTCGGCGAGGTCATCGGTGAGCGGCGCTTCCTGGGCCTGTTCTCCACCGCCGCGTACCGGACCAGCGTCCGGGAGCTGCCGGTGGTGCGCCGCAAGGTCGCCGAGGTCCTCGACCGCTCCGGACTTAGTCGGCGCAGCCACTCCGGCAAGGACCTGCTCCAGATCCTGGAGACCTATCCGCGTGACGAGCTGTTCCAGATCAAGACCGACGACCTGTACCACGCGGTGGTCGGTGTGCTGCGGATGGCGGGCCGGCGGCAGCTGCGGGTGTTCCTGCGGCGCGACGCGTACGGGCGGTTCATCTCCTGCCTGATCTACCTTCCCCGCGACCGGTTCACGACGCAGAACCGGCTGCGCATGCAGGAGATCCTGCTGCGGGAGCTGAACGGCGTCGGGGTGGACTACACGACCCGGGTCACCGAGTCGATGCTCGCCCGGATCCACTACATCGTCCGTACCGACCCGACCCGGCCGCCCGGTGAGATCGACGCCGACCTGCTGGCCGAGGAACTGGCCGACGCCACCCGACTCTGGGACGACGACTACCGGCTGGTGCTGGAGCGCAAGCTCGGCGACGAGCAGGCCAAGCACCTGTTCGCCCGGTACGCCGACGCGTTCCCGGAGGGCTACAAGGACGGGCACACGCCGTACGAGGCGATGAAGGACCTGGCCAAGCTGGAGCTGCTGGAGGAGCCCGGCCAGCTCGAGATGCACCTGTTCCGCAAGCAGCTCGCGCCCCGGCCGGGCACCCGCGTGCCCGGCGCCGACCTGGCCGACGAGATGAACGTGCGGTTCAAGGTCTACCGGTACGGCGAGCCGATGATGCTCTCCGCCGTGCTGCCCGTGCTGCACTCGCTCGGCGTACGGGTGGTCGACGAGCACCCGTACGAGGTGGACCGGATCGACGGTCGGGTCTACCTGTACGACTTCGGCCTGATGCTGCCCGAGGGGCACCACGAGCTGGCCGAGGTACGCCCGCACGTGGAGAACGCGTTCGCGGCGGCCTGGCGCGGCGAGGCCGAGGTGGACCGGTTCAACGAGCTGGTGCTGCGCGCCGGTCTCACCTGGCGGCAGGTGGTGGTGCTGCGGGCGTACGCCAAGTACCTGCGGCAGGCCGGCACGGTCTTCTCGCAGGACTACATGGAGCAGACCTTCATCGCGTACCCGAAGCTCGCCAGCCTGTTGGTGGAGCTGTTCGAGACGCGGTTCGCGCCGGGTGAGCTGACTGCCGAGCAGCGGCAGCAGCGCAGCGGCGAACTGGTGGAGACGATCCGGGGCGCGCTGGACGACGTGGCCAGCCTCGACCAGGATCGCATCCTGCGTTCGTACCTCACGTTGATCGAGGCGACCCTGCGGACCAGCTTCTACCAGAAGCCGGTCGGCGGGCGGCCGAAGGCGTACGTGGCGTTCAAGCTGGACCCGCAGGCCATCCCGGACCTGCCGGCGCCCCGCCCCAAGTTCGAGATCTTCGTCTACTCGCCCCGGTTCGAGGGCGTGCACCTGCGGTTCGGGCCGGTGGCCCGGGGCGGGTTGCGCTGGTCCGACCGTCGGGAGGACTTCCGGACCGAGGTGCTCGGCCTGGTCAAGGCGCAGATGGTGAAGAACACGGTCATCGTGCCGGTGGGTGCCAAGGGCGGCTTCGTGCTGAAGCAGAAGCCGGGGGACCGGGACGAGGCGGTCGCCTGTTACCAGGAGTTCGTCGGCGCGATGCTGGACGTCACCGACAACATCGTCAGCGGGCAGATCGTGCCGCCCGACGACGTGGTCCGGCACGACGGCGACGACCCGTACCTGGTGGTCGCCGCGGACAAGGGCACCGCCACGTTCTCCGACATCGCCAACGAGATCTCCGTGGCGCACAACTTCTGGATGGGCGACGCGTTCGCCTCCGGTGGTTCGGCCGGGTACGACCACAAGAAGATGGGCATCACCGCCCGGGGCGCCTGGGAGTCCGTGAAGCGGCACTTCCGGGAGCTGGGCCTGGACACCCAGACCCAGGACTTCACGGTGGTGGGCGTCGGGGACATGTCCGGCGACGTGTTCGGCAACGGGATGCTGCTCTCCGAGCACATCCGGTTGGTGGCCGCGTTCGACCATCGGCACATCTTCCTCGACCCCGACCCGGACGCAGCGACCTCGTACGCGGAGCGTCGGCGGCTGTTCGACCTGCCCCGATCCTCCTGGGAGGACTACAACCCGGAGCTGATCTCGGCCGGGGGTGGCATCTTCCCGCGTACCGCGAAGTCGATCCCGCTCACGCCGCAGGTCCGGGCGGCGATCGGCCTCGACGACGACGTGACGCAGCTGTCGCCGCAGGAGTTGATGAAGGCGATCGTCACCGCTCCGGTGGACCTGTTCTGGAACGGCGGCATCGGCACGTACGTCAAGGCGTCCACCCAGACCAACGCCGAGGTGGGCGACAAGTCCAACGACGCGATCCGGGTGGACGGGCGCAACCTGCGCTGCCGGGTGGCGGGCGAGGGCGGCAACCTGGGCTGGACCCAGCTCGGCCGGATCGAGTACGCGTTGACCGGTGGCCGGATCTTCTCGGACTTCATCGACAACGCGGCAGGTGTGGACACCTCCGACCACGAGGTGAACATCAAGATCCTGCTGAACACCGCGGTGGCCGACGGCGAGTTGACCACGGCCGACCGGGACGAGCTGCTGGCCACGATGACCGACGAGGTCGCCGAGCTGGTGCTGCGGGACAACTACGACCAGGCTCGGGCGATCAACAACGCCCAGGCCCAGGCCGCGTCGCTGCTCCCGGTGCACCGTCGGATGATCAACGAGTTGGAGCGGTCCGGCGCGTTGGACCGGTCGCTGGAGGCGCTACCGCCGGACGAGGAACTGGCGGTCCGCAGCGAGTCGGGCCTCACCGCGCCGGAGTTCGCGGTGCTGCTCGCGTACGTGAAGATCGTCCTTGAACGGGAGATCCTCACCGACGGGCTGGCCGACGAGGAGTGGACGTCCGAGGTCCTGGTCAACTACTTCCCGACGCCGATGCGCGAGCGGTTCGCCGACCGGATGGGCCGGCACCGACTGCGCCGCGACATCGTGACCACCGTGCTGGTCAACGAGGCGATCAACCGGGGCGGCATCTCGTTCGTCTTCCGGGTCGTCGAGGAGACCGCGGCCAGCGCCGCGGACGTGATCCGGGCGTACGTGGTGGTCCGCGAGGTGTTCGGGCTGCGTGACCTGTGGGACGCGGTGGAGGCGCTGGACAACAAGGTGTCTCCGGAGTTGCAGACCAGCGTCTACCTGGACACCCGTCGGCTGCTCGACCGTGCGGTGCGCTGGCTGGTCACCAACCGGCGTTCGCCGATCGACGTGCCGACCGAGATCGCCCGCCTGCGGGACGGGGTGGCTCGGCTGCTGCCGGGGATGGAGGAGCTGTTCTACGGCAGCGAGCGGCAGGGCATCGTGGCGCACATCGACTCGATGACCGGGCGTGGGCTGCCCCGCGACCTGGCGGAGCGGGCGACCCGGCTGATGTACAGCTTCGGCCTGTTGGACGTGGTCGAGACCGCGACCCGCAGCGGGCGGGACGTCGGCGAGGTGGCCTCGGTCTACTTCGTGCTCTCCGACCTGTTCCGGGTGGACTCGCTGCTGTCGAAGATCTCCCTGCTGCCGCGTGAGGACCGCTGGCAGACCCTCGCGCGGATGGCGCTGCGCTACGACCTGTACGCCGCGTTGGCGGCGCTCACCGCGGAGGTGCTCGACTCCACTCCGGAGGAGTTGCCGCCGCACGAGCGGGTGCAGCAGTGGGAACAGTCCAACGCGACGTCGATCCACCGGGCCCAGCGGGCGATGGGGGAGTTCGACGAGTCGCGGGCGGACCTCGCCGCGCTGTCCGTGCTGCTGCGCCAGATCCGCACCCTGGTGCGGACCTCGGCCGCCGCCTGAGTCGCTACGCCGGACACGGTCCGGCCGGTCGGGTCACCCCCCGACCGGCCGGACCTTTTTCGTGTACGCCGGGTCACGCCGCCAGAGTGGCGAAGACGACCACGTTGTCGCGGTAGCTGCGCACGGTCTCGTCGAACTGGCCGCCGCACGTCACCACCCGCAGCCCGGGCCGGTCGTTCGGCCCGTACACCAACTCGGTGGGAAAGGACGTCTTCGGGTACGACTTCACCGAGTCGACCCGGAACGTCGCCGGCTGACCGTCCGCCCGCCGCACGGTGATCGTGTCACCTGGCACGAGCGAGCCGAGGTCGAAGAAGACGGCCGGGCCGAGCTTCGCCGAGTCCACGTGCCCGACGATGACCGCGTTACCGGTCTCACCGGGGCTCGCCCCCGGCTCGTACCAACCAGCCTGGTCGGCCTGCTCCAGCGGGGGAACCTGGACGGTGCCGTCCGGGTTGGTGCCGAGCGACATGATCGTCGCGTCGACGCCGATCCGGGGGATCTCGATGGTGGTCGGGGCGGATCGGGTGAGCCCTGCCGGGGCTGCCCCGTCGACGGATGGGACGTCGCTGTCGGCGACCGCCGGACCGGTGACCTGGGGACCGGCCTGGGCCAGCGGCTGCGGGGGTCGGGGAGCGGGCGAAGTCTGCAACGAGGCGCCGATCATGCCGGCGCCGATCATGGCAAGGGTGACGACGACGGCCGCGCCGGCGGCACGCCACGGTCTCCCGTGACGGCCGCCGGCCCGTGTCGTCGTCACGTCAGACGAGCGAACCATCGGTCCGCCGACGACGCATCAGCACGATCCCGCCGAGCGCGGCAGCGCCGAGCAGGCTCGCGCCACCGGTGGCCAGGCCACGGTCGGTGCCGGTGCTGGCGCCGCCGTCACCACCGTCGACACCACCGTGGGGCAGGACGACCAGTTCGCCTTCGCCGCACGAGCCCTTGAGCTCGTAGCGACCCGGCTTGGCGTCCTTGTCGACCTTGGCCTCGCCGTAGTACACGAACTCGCGCTCGTCGTCCCGGCTGTCCTCGCCACGGCCGTGGTCGGAGCCGTACTCGCGGTCCTCGGAGTCCCGGCCCTTGTCGGAGCCGTACTCGTCGTCCGAGCCGGACTCGTGGCCCTTGGACTCGTGGCCCTTGGACTCGTGGCCCTTGGACTCCCAGCTCTTGTCCGAGCCGTACTCGTCGTCGGAGCCGTACTCGTCGTCCGAGCCGTACTCGTGGCCCTTGTCCGAGCCATACTCGTCGTCGGAGCCGTATTCGTGGCCCTTGGACTCGTGGCCCTTGGACTCCCAGCTCTTGTCCGAGCCGTACTCGTCGTCGGAGCCGTACTCGTCGTCGGAGCCGTACTCGTCGTCCGAGCCGTACTCGTGGCCCTTGGACTCCCAGTCCTTCTTGTCCTCGTCCTTGGACTCCCAGTCCTTCTTGTCCTCGTCCTTGGACTCCCAGTCCTTCTTGTCGCGGCTGTCATCCGCGTCCTGGCCGTGCTCCTCGCCCTTCCAGTCCTTGCTGTCCTCGTCCTCGTAGGCGTCGGCGGCAGCGCCGCCGCCCTGGCCACCGGGCTGGGCGTCGGCGGGCGGCTGCGACTTGTCGTCGCCGTTGTCGCCCTTGTCGCCGTCCTTGCCCTTGTCGCCGTCCTTGCCCTCGTGGTCCTTGCCCTTGTCGTCCTTGCCCTTGTCGTCCTTGCCCTTGTCGTCGTCCTTGCCGTGCTCGTCCTTGCCCTTGTCGTCGTCCTTGCCGTGCTCGTCCTTGCCCTTGTCGTCGTGGTCGTAGGAGTCCTCCTCCTCGCTCCACTCGCCGCGGTCCTCACCCCGGTCGTCCCGCGCCGGCTTGAGCTTGACCTTGCCGGTGACCTTGGACCACACGTACGCGTGCTCCTGCCGATCCGGGCAGATCTCGAGGAGCTTGACCTCGTCGCCAGCCTTCACGACGTGCGGCTTGGCGTAGACCTTGCCGTCCTCGTCGTGGTGCCCGTCAGCGAACGCGATCCCCGGCGCAAACACCAGGAGCGACGCGCCACCGAGGGCGGCGCCCGCAACGACCTTCCCGAGCATCTTCTTAGCCATGACCTGCGTCAACTCCATCCCTGTTGTCCTGAGCTCGGCGACAACCGAGCTAAGACCGACGTTAGACGTTTTCATGACCTATGAAGGGAAAGATTCGCGTTTCGACCTTTGCTGATAGTAAGCGTCAAAGGAGTGATACGTGGCTTTCACCGCTCGCACTGCCACCCCGGGTGCTCCTCGTCCGCCCGGGCCGACCGGCCTGTTGCTGACACGCAGCGCGCTACCGCCCACGCACGTCCGTAGCCGGCGATCTGTGCCGCTCGCGTCACTCGGGGGTATCGTCCGAGTTGAGGGCGGGCCGCGCATCGAGGCATTGCCATGGAAGCGCTCCCATGCAAGAATCGGCGCACGCGGTTCGGGGAGCCACACCGCGCAGGCAGGGCGTCGAGGGCATCCGGTTAGCCGGACGACAACCGGCCGCCAAGCGGTCGGCCACACGCCGGCCAATCACCACCACCACCACCGCCCGTCCGGGTCGGGCACCCCCCAATGAATCCCGTGGCGCCGGAGGCCGTCCGTGCAGGACGCCCGCCGGGCCGTCTCGCCGGGCCGTACGCGAGCCCGGTCTCGCCCAAGGAGATCAGTGGCATGAATGTGTGGAGAAGGCTGTCCGGCCCACGCCGGACCCTAGCGCTCGCCGGCGCGGGCGTTCTGGTCGCCGGCGGGCTGGTGACAATCCCGGTTACCGCGGCGCAGGCCGCGACGCAGTGCGACATCGCGTACGCGACCAACGACTGGCAGGGCGGCTTCACTGCCAACATCACCATCAAGAACCTCGGCGACCCGGTCAACGGCTGGACGCTCGGCTGGACCTTCCCCAACTCCAGCCAGCGCGTGCAGCAGGGCTGGTCGGCCACCTTCACCCAGTCCGGCAGCCAGGTCACCGCGCGCAGCATGTCGTACAACGGCACCCTCGCGACCGGCGCTTCGACGACTCTCGGGTTCAACGGCGCGTGGAGCGGCAGCAACCCGAAGCCGACCTCGTTCACCCTGAACGGTGTGGTCTGCAACGGTGGCACCGGCAACCCGACCACCCCGCCGCCCACCACGCCCCCGCCGACGACGCCCCCGCCCACCACGCCTCCGCCCACGACGCCTCCGCCCACCACGGGGCCGCCGCCGACCACCCCGCCCCCCGGGACCAAGGTCGACAACCCGTACGCCGGTGTGCCCGGATACGTGAACCCGGAGTGGAAGGCCAAGGCGGACGCCGAGCCCGGCGGTAGCCGCGTCTCGAACAATCCCACCGCCGTCTGGCTGGACCGGATCGCCGCGATCAACGGCACGCCGAACAGCAGCTCCAACGGTGCCTTCGGAGTGAAGGACCACCTGGACGAGGCGCTGCGTCAGGGTGCCGGTTACATCCAGTTCGTGATCTACAACCTGCCCGGCCGCGACTGCTCCGCGCTCGCCTCGAACGGCGAGCTGGGCCCGGACGAGCTGCCCCGCTACAAGTCCGAGTACATCGACCCGATCGCCGCGATCCAGAGCGACTCGAAGTACCGGAACATCAGGATCATCAACGTCATCGAGATCGACTCGCTGCCGAACCTCGTGACCAACACGTCCGGCCAGGCCGGCGGCACGGTCATGTGTGACACGGTCAAGGCCAACGGCGCGTACGTCAACGGCGTCGGCTACGCCCTCGCCAAGCTGGGCGCGATCGGCAACGTCTACAACTACATCGACGCCGGGCACCACGGCTGGCTCGGTTGGGACAGCAACTTCGGCCCGACCGCCGACATCCTGAAGACCGCCGCCGTCGCCTCCGGCAGCACGGTCAACAACGTGCACGGCTTCATCACCAACACCGCGAACTACTCGGCGCTCGTCGAGCCGAACTTCAAGATCACCGACAACGTCAACGGCCAGACGGTGCGGCAGTCCAAGTGGGTCGACTGGAACTACTACGTCGACGAGCTGTCCTTCGCCCAGGCGTTCCGGACCAAGCTGATCTCGGTTGGCTTCAACTCCAACATCGGCATGCTGATCGACACGTCCCGCAACGGCTGGGGCGGCGCCAACCGGCCCACCGGCCCGGGCGCGACGACCAGCGTCGACACGTACGTCAACGGTGGCCGGATCGACCGCCGGGCGCACGCCGGCAACTGGTGCAACCAGGCTGGCGCTGGTCTCGGCGAGCGGCCTCGGGCGAACCCGGCCACGGGTATCGACGCCTACGTCTGGGTGAAGCCCCCGGGTGAGTCGGACGGCTCCAGCGCGGAGATCCCGAACAACGAGGGCAAGGGCTTCGACCGGATGTGCGACCCGACGTACGGCGGCAACGCCCGTAACGGCAACAACCCGACCGGGGCGCTGGCGAATGCGCCGATCTCCGGTGCGTGGTTCTCGGCCCAGTTCCGGGAGCTGATGCAGAACGCCTACCCGGCGCTCTGACCGGACAGCTCACGCGCCAACCCGCCGCCGGCAGTAGGTGAGGCACTGCCGGCGGCAGGTTTCCCCGGGGTCCCCGGTCCGACCATCACGGTCGGGCCGGGGACCCCCCTTTGGTGCTTGTTCCAGCGTCAGGGCACAGTGCGCTCGATCGCCGAACGACCCTGCTCGGCCAGGTCGCGACGGGCCTTCTCCAGGTTCTCCGGCGTGAGGTCCTGCCCGCGGGCCATCACCAGGTCCTCCGGCTCCCAGGGCTGCTCGGCGCCGGTACGGATGTTGTCGCCGCCCGCGCCGGTGCCCGTTCCGGTGGCGCCGGTGCCGGCGGCGTACGGGTCGCCGATCAGGTCGTCGGTGTCCGGGGCGAGGTCCTTCGGCCGGTCGCGGGGTTCGGTGAAGGTCGGCGTGTCACTGTCGGGGCCACCCCCGGTCCGCAACTCCAGGACGGTGCTGTCGTCGTCCACGGCAGCGGCCGTCTGCGGGCTCTCCTCCAACGGCGGTCGGCGGTCGCGATCGGTCATGGTGCTGCCTCCTGTGTCCGACAGGTTGCCTGATCCCCCCTCGCGTACCCGGTGCAGGAGCGCCCATGCGCGACGCCGGCGCCGTCCGTGTGGACGACGCCGGCGGCGGACCGGGTTGTTTCAGTGGTCGGACTGCTGCTCGTTCGCGGACGGCGCCTCGGCCGGTCGCAGCCACTGCCAGAGCAGCATGAGCAGCCCGAAGGCGAGCATCACGAGCCCGGCCCACAGGTTGATGCGGACGCCCTCGGCCTTGTCGATCTCGGCCCGGCTGTCGAAGACGCCGATCAGCGTCACGATGACCCCGTACGCCACGAAGAGGCCACCGATCACCCGACGGATGTCGAACAGGCGGGCGGCGGCGGAGCGGCGTTCCTCCGCCTGCGTCTCGTCGATCAGCGGGTCCTGCGCCGGCTGGCCGTCGTTGCTCATCTGCCGACTCCTTTCCTAGAAGACCGGGATGTAGAAGAGAGCGGCGAGCGCGACGGCGATCACGCCCAGCAGCACGGGGGAGCGGTACCAGACGGCGTCTCCGGCGAGCACGTCGCCCTTCAGGTCGACGCCGCCCATTCCGTAGACCAGCCCGCGCAGCTCCTCGTCGCGCTTGGCGGCCGTGAGCGGAGTGAGGATCGCGGCGACCACCGCCACGGTGACGAACGCGATGCCGGCGCCCCAGAAGCTCTCCTCCAGGTCGGAGTTGAAGTCGATCACGCCGCCCTTGTAGAGCAGGTAGGTTGCCAGCGACGCCAAGGTGCCGAGCAACAGTGACCAGAAGCCGGCCAGCGCGCTCATCCGCTTCCAGAACATGCCGATGATGAACGTGGCGAACAGCGGCGCGTTGAACAGCGAGAAGAGCGCCTGGATGTAGTTCATGATGTTGCTGAACCCGGACGCGATGAACGCCGTCCCGATGCCGATCACCACGGCGGCGACCGTCGCCCACCGACCGATGCGCAGGTAGTACTCGTCGGATCGATCCCGGCGGACGTACGACTGCCAGATGTCGTAGGTGAAGACGGTGTTGAAGCCACTCACGTTGGCCGCCATGCCGGCCATGAACGACGCGAGCAGGCCGGTGACCGCTACCCCGAGGACGCCGTTGGGCAGCAGGTCCCGCATGAGCAGCGGAATCGCGTTGTTGTACTGCAGGTCGCCCTTGTCCGCGCCGAGCCCCTTCACCGTCACGAGTGCGACGAGGCCGGGGATGATCGTGACCAGGGGGATGAACAGCTTCGGGTACGCGGCGATGATCGGCGTACGCCGGGCGGCGCTCATGTTCTTCGCCGACAGCGCCCGCTGCACCTCGGCGAAGTTCGTCGTCCAGTAACCGAACGAGAGCACGAAGCCGAGACCGAAGACGATGCCGATCCACTGCGCGCCGAGCGGGTTGTCGGTGCTGCCGGTGTCCTGCCAGGCGTGCAGACCCGCCTCGCCGAGCTTCGAGTCCCGGACCGCGTCCATCAGCCCGCCGACCCCGCCGACCTTGACCAGACCGATCACGGTGACCGGGATGAGGCCGGCCAGGATGACGAAGAACTGGAGCACCTCGTTGTAGATCGCGCCGGACAGGCCACCGATGGTGATGTACGCCAGCACGATCGCCGCCCCGACCACGATCGCCGTCCAGAGCGGCCAGCCGAGCAGCGCCTGCATGACCAGGGCCAGCGCGTAGAGGTTCACGCCGGCGATCAGCACCTGGGCGACGGCGAAGCTGAGCGCGTTCAGCAGGTGCGTCGGTCGGTTGAAGCGCAGCCGCAGGTACTCGGGCACGCTGCGGACCTTCGACCCGTAGTAGAAGGGCATCATCACGATGCCCAGGAAGACCATCGCCGGCACCGCGCCGATCCAGTAGTAGTGGACCGTCATGACGCCGTACTGGGCGCCGTTGGCCGCCATGCCGATGATCTCCAGCGCCCCCAGGTTCGCGGAGACGAACGCGAGGCCGGTCACCCAGGCGGGCAGGGAGCGGCCGGAGAGGAAGAAGTCGACGCTGGTCCGGATCGCCCTACGGGCGGCGAAGCCGACCCCGAGGACGGTGACGAAGTACAGCGCGAGAATCAGGTAGTCCAGCCCGTTCATGTTGAGCCGGAGGCCGCCACCGTCCATCTCGTCACCCCTCGTCCGACGTTGGCACCAGATTTGATGCGCGCGCCCTATTACCCCGTAGACAGACTTTCACGCCTGCCTGTCTGTTCCGTGTGGTTCCGGCCCGTCCGCGCGGTCTTTCGTGGCGTACCCCATTGGGGTCGCCGCCGCGGCGGCGGCAGCGGCGGTGCGAGGCCTCGGTGCGGGCCCTTTGCTCTGCTTCAGCCGAGGAAACAGCGCGCGTCCGTTATCCGGACACCGGGTGTTGCCTGTGGTGAAGCAGAGCAAAGGGGCTGCTCGGCATCCGGCGCGCTCGCCCAGCTCTCGGCGCGCTCGCCCGGCACCCACCCCGCTCGACCAGCGCCCAGCTTGTCGGCGCGGACGCGAAACGGGGCGCCCGGCCGTTGTCGGCCGGACGCCCCGTGGGTTTGGTCGGTCAACGACCCAGGACGCGGTCCAGGAAGTCCCGGTAGTTGCGGACTGCCATCCGCAGCTGCTCGGTGTCCGCCGAGCCGGTGTCCTGCCATCCACCCAGCGTGTTCTTCTGCGCGGCCAGCGCCGAGGCGAGAGCCTGGATGGCTTCCTCGACCAGCGCCTGCGCCTCGCCGGCGGCGGCCTGCGGATCGTCGACGAAACGTAGCTGCACGTCCCGCCAGCGGTCCCGGAAGCCCTGCGCGGTGTCCCCGTCGAGGAGTGTGGCCGCGTCGGTGGCGACGGTCGAACCAGCGGGCCGCGACGTGCCGGCCGACTCCAGCGAGGCGCCGGTGCCCTCGGTGGCGACCGGTTCGGCGTCCGCGTCCGGGTCGACCATCTCCGGCGAGGCGCTGCCGTACCCGGCCGCGCCCGCGGTCGCCGCGTCCGGATCGCCGGCCCAGTCGGTCAGGTCACTGCGGCGCTCCGGCGCGCCGTCCGTGCTTCCCGGGACGACGACGGTACGTCGGTCCTCGACGTCGAGGTCGGTCTCGGGCGTGGTGTCACCGTCGACCTCCGCGAAGTCGTCCCGGCGGTGCAGTTCGGCGGTGGGGTCGGCACGCAACCCCTCCCGCTCGCCGTCCTCGGCGCCGTCGCCGGGCGCGGCGGTCCGCTCGGCCCGCGGGTCGGGCTGGTCCTGCGGACGCGGGCTGGCCAGGGCGGACGCGGCCACCGCGTCGGCGACAGTTGTCGCACCGAACACGGTCGGCAGCGGGCCCGGCTCGTGGAAGCCACCCTCGTCGTCGGGCTGGTTCCGCCGGTCGGTGCCGTCGGTCGGCTCGTCGTCGTCGGCCCGATCGTGCAGGACATCGGTGCCGTTGGCCCGCTCGTCGTCAACCCTCGGATCGTCGAAGGTGCCGCGGTCGTCCAGGGTGTCCTCGGGTACGTCGGAGCGGGCGGCCCGGTCGTCGGACGGCGGGACCGGAACCGGCGCGGACCGGACGGCCTCTGGATGGTCGTTACTCACCTGCTGCTCTTCGTGGCGCATCGGTGGCCTCCTCAGCGGCTCGTGGCGTCGTGCGGAGTGTCCGGGTGGGAACGCTGTTCGGGCGTGCGCTGACCGACGGGCTCCTCGCCGAGCAGGTCGGCGAAGAGCGCCCGGTAGTGCACGACCGCCTGGCGCAGCTCCTCGGTGCTCGCCTCGCCCCGGGAGTTCCGCAGGTGGATCTCGTGCGCGTCCCGGTAGTTGGTCAGCGTGCGGGCGTGCTCCACGGAGAGGTGGGCGATCTGGTCGGAGAAGTCCCCCGTCGGGTAGCCCCGCTCCTCGATGAGCCGGGTGACCAGTTCGTCCGCGTCGCCCACGGTCTCGCCCGGCGAGTCGATGAAGCGGATCTGGAGCTCTTCCCAAGCGGCGGCGTAACGGGCCCGGGATTCCGGGCTGAGCGGGGTGAGCGTGAGCTCGGCGTGCCGGCGTTCCCGGTCGCGTAGCTCGCGCTCCGCGGCGGACCGGCTCTCCTGCTCCTGGACCACCCGGTCGTACTCCGGCCCGAACCGGCTGCGCAGCGCACGGCGGCGACCGATCGTCCGGACGGCAACGGCGATCGCCGCGATGATCACCAGCACGACGAGCACGATGACGATTATCTGCGTGGGCGACATAAGCTCCTCCTTCGTCATCTGGTATTCCCTCCGCGTACTGATCGCCAATCCCGATCCGAGGGACTTTCCTCGCCGATCGCGGTCCCGGGTCGCCGTAGCTGACAGAAACCTGACTCATTCCAGATAGACGGTGTTGGTGGGCTGTGCGCCGGCGTACGACATCGCCGGCAACGTCCGATCCCTTCCCGCTCAGCACCAGCGCCCCGGGAAGTGCGGCGGCGCGGCGTTCGACGGAACGGCGGGAGCGCGCTCCGCAGCACCGACGTCGCCGCCACGGCGGTAGTGCAACCGGGCGTGATTACGTATCCTGCCCAAGGCGCGCGCGCCGGTGCCCGGCCCGACGGCCGGGTACGCGATCGGCGAGCGCGCTGCCCGGCGGTGCCGGCGCCCCTCCTGCCACCCCTTTCCGGGCGAGGTCCGATGAGAACCCGCGACTGGCCGATCCGCTCGAAGCTGACCGCGTTGGTCGTCGCGCCCGTGACGGCGCTCCTCGCGCTGTGGATCTTCGCGACGACGTTGACCTTCGGTCCCGCTCTGAACCTGCTCTCCGCGCGCACGCTGCTGTACGACCTGGGTCGCCCCGGCGAGGCGGTGGTGACCGAGCTGCAACGCGAGCGTCGACTGTCGGTGGTGCAACTCGCCGGGGACACCGAACTGCCCGCGTTGGCCGAGCAGCGGCAGCGTACGGACCGGGCGGTCGCCGAGCTGCGTCGCCGCGTCGAGGGGGAGGCGTTGCGCGACGCCGCCGACGACCTGCTTCAGGACCGCGTCGACCGGCTGGTCACCGCTCTGGCGGCGCTGCCGACGGGGCGGGACTTCATCGACGACGGGATGATGGACCGCGCGGGCGCCATCGGCCTCTACAGCGGCATGGTCTCGGCGGCCTTCCAGGCATTCTCCGCGATGGCGAATCTGAGCGATCCCGCCATCAACCGACAGGCGCTGGCCCTCACCACGCTGGGCCGCTCCCGGGAGCTGCTCGGCCAGACCGACGCCATGCTGGCCGGGGTGCTGACCGCCGGGAAGTTCGCCAACTCCGAGCACGCGCTGCTCGTACAGACCATCGGCAACCAGCGGTGGCTCACCGAGAGCGCGGTGGCCGACCTGCCCGAGGCCGCCCGCACCGCGTTCCAGCGGCTCAGCGAGAGCCGCGACTTCACCAGCCTGCGGGCCATGCAGGACGCGCTGATCGGGGCCAACAGGTCCGGCCGGCCACCGGTCGACGCCGCGTCGTGGCAGGCCAGCCACGACGCCGTACAGCAGCAGTTGCGCGACTTCGAGCTGGCCGAGGCCGACAACCTCACCGACCGCTCGGTGCCGATGGCCGTCGGGATCCTGGTCCGGCTCGCCGCCGCCGGGATTCTCGGTCTCGTCGCCGTGGTGGTGTCGGTGCTGGTCGCGCTGCGGGTCGGCCGCACCCTGGTCCGGCGGCTCAGCGGCGTCCGTACCGCCGCCCTCGAACTGGCCGAGCACCGACTGCCCGACGTGGTGACCCGGCTGCGTCGCGGCGAGCAGGTCGACGTCGCCCGCGAGGCGCCACCCCTGGAGTACGGTCACGACGAGATCGGCGAGGTCGGGCGGGCCTTCACCGAGGTGCAGCGCACCGCCGTCCAGGCCGCCGTGGACGAGGTCACCCTGCGCCGAGGGCTCAACGAGGTGTTCCTCAACATCGCCCGCCGCAGTCAGGGCCTGGTGCATCGGCAGTTGCACCTGCTGGACCGGATGGAGCGACGCGCCGAGGACCCGGACGAGTTGGCCGAGCTGTTCCAGGTGGACCACCTGGCCACCCGGCTCCGCCGGCACGCCGAGGACCTGGTCATCCTGGCCGGCTCCGCGCCGGGCCGGGGGTGGCGCAATCCGGTCGCGATGGTCGACCTGGTCCGCGGCGCGATCAGCGAGGTCGAGGCGTACGACCGGGTGGACTTCACCGCCGTGCAGTCGGCCGGCGTGCTGGGCCGGGCGGTCGGCGACATCATCCACCTGCTCGCCGAACTGGTCGAGAACGCCACCGCCTTCTCCCCGCCGGACACCCGGGTGACCATCAGCGGTGAGCAGACCCCCGAGGGGTACGTCCTGTCGGTCACCGATCAGGGGCTGGGCATGTCCGCCGCCGCGCTGGAGAACGCCAACACGCGGCTGACGAGCTCACCGGAGTTCGACCCGGCGCAGAGTGCCCGCCTCGGCCTGTTCGTGGTGGCGCGCTTGGCGGCGCGGCACTCCGTACGCGTACGACTGCGGTCCCCCGAGGACGGCGGCGTCACCGCGGTGGTGCTGATTCCCACGGACCTGGTCACCGCCGAGCCGCCGGCCGGCCCCGATCCGGCCTCGCTGCCGGCCGCGCCGGGTGATCGCCGGCTGATCCGACCCGTACGCCGAAGCACAGCTCCCCGGCCGCGCGCCGGCCGTACCGGCTCGTCCTCGGTCGTGACCAGCGACCCGCCCACCGTGACCCTGCCCACCGGCTCGACGTCCGATGGTTCGGACGGGAACAGCGAGCCGTCCTCGGACGCGACGGCGGACGATCTCGATGGGCTGCCCCGCCGGGTACGCCGGCGCACGCCCAACGCCCTGACCCGGTCCACCGCCGCCGACATGCCGTCGCCCCGGTCGCCGGAGGAGGTACGCCGGGTGATGGCGGCCCTGCAGGCGGGTACCGCCCGAGGTCGGGCTACCGTCGTCGCCCCGGGTACGACGGCGCGGCGCGGTACGCCCGCGCCTCCGCCCTCCGCAGCGCCGGTGATCCCGGCCGCTGCGCCCACGGTGGCCCCCGATGCGGTGCCCGCCGCCGACGCGCCCCCGACGGCTTCCGAACCGACCGCGACTGAGAGGGACGCCTAGTGCGGGAAACGACGAAGCAGAGCCCCGGCCTCGACTGGTTGCTCGACGAGCTGGTGCAACGGGTACCGGCCGCCCGGGAGGCGGTGGTGCTCTCCGCCGACGGACTGCTGCTCGGCTCGTCGGCCGAGTTGGAGCGCTCCGACGCCGAGCACCTCTGCGCGCTCGCCGCCGGCTTCTCCAGCCTGGCGCGGGGCGCGAGTCACCATGTGGACGGCGGTCCCGTCCGGCAGACCGTGGTGGAGATGGAGTCGGCGTACCTCTTCGTCACCACCGCCGGGCAGGGCACCTGCCTGGCCGTGGTGAGCGACGCGGACGCGGACATCGGCCTGGTCGCGTACGAGATGGCGATGCTTGTCATCCGGGTGGGGGAGAACCTGACCGCGTCGGCCCGACAGTCCGCGGATGCCGGTGATGCGGACTGAGCCGCCCGGCCCCCAGCACGAGTGGCTGGACGGCGACGCGGGCCCGGTGGTCCGCCCGTACACGCTCACCGGCGGTCGGGTGCGTTCCGCCGCCGGGTTCGACCTGGTCGCGTTCGTGCTGGCCGGCGCGGGCCACGACGCTGCGGCCCACCCGCAGTTGCCGCCGGAGCACCGGCGGCTGGTCGCGTTGGCCGGTCACCCCGTGTCGGTGGCCGAGCTGGCGGCCGAGCTGGACCTCGCGGTCGGCGTGATCCGGGTGCTGCTCGGCGACCTCCTGGCGCAGGGACTGGTCGCGGTGCACGAACCGCCGACCGGTGGCGACATTCCCAACGACGACATCCTCAAGGCGGTGGTCAGTGGACTCCGTGCGCTATGACCATGCGGGCTCAGCTCTCACCGTCCCGCTGGCACTGAAGATCCTCATCGCCGGGGGCTTCGGTGCCGGCAAGACGACACTGGTGAGTGCGTTGAGCGAGGTCCGGCCGTTGCAGACCGAGGAGGTGCTGACCGACGCCGGAATCGGCACCGACGACCTCTCTGGGGTGGAGGGCAAGACGACCACCACCGTGGCGATGGACTTCGGCCGGATCACCATCAACGACGACCTGCAGGTGTACCTGTTCGGCACGCCCGGCCAGGACCGGTTCTGGTTCCTCTGGGACGAGCTGGCCTTCGGTGCGCTCGGCGCGGTGGTGCTCGCCGACACCCGACGGCTGGCCGACTGCTTCCCCTCCATCGACTACTTCGAGCAGCGTGGCATCCCGTTCGTGGTGGGGGTGAACTGTTTCGAGGACACCCGTCGCTTCGACCTCGAGACCGTACGCCGAGCGCTCGACCTGGACCCGGACGTGCCGATGGTGCTCTGCGACGCCCGGGACCGGCAGTCCGGCAAGCTGGTATTGATCTCGCTGGTCGAGCACGTGGCCCGGCAGCGCGGCGAGCCGGTGCCGGCGACCTGAGCTGTCGTCGGGCGTCCGCGGACCGACCGGGCGTCGGAAAGCCGGTTAGCCGGTCGGCGTCGTGGGCAGCTCTGGTTGGATCTACGGAGATGTCGGCGCGAAGGGGTGCAGCGTGACTGGTCAGCACGAGATCGTCCATATCGGGGGTTACACCGCGCAGAGCGGCGGGCGGGCCAGCGGCATCGTCGCCGCCCAGCGGGACCCGGCCACCGGGGCTCTGACCCCACTCGGCACGGTGGCGGTCACGCCGTCGCCGTCGTTCCTCGTGCGGCACCCCACCCAGCCGGTGCTCTACGCGGTCAACGAGTTGACCGACGGCCAGGTCAGCGCCTGGCGGGTCGGGGCGGACGGCGCGCTGGACGCGCTCGGCAGCTTCTCGACCGGCGGTGCCGAGCCCTGCCACCTGGCGGTGCTGTCCGACGGGGGGCACCTGGTGGCCGCCAACTACGGCAGTGGGAGTGTCGCGGTCTTCCCGCTCGACGCCCAGGGTGCGCCCGGTGAGCGCACCGATCTCGTGGTGCACGAGGGCCACGGCGCCGACCCGGAACGCCAGGACCGGGCGCACGCCCACATGGTCAATCCGGACCGCGGCGGGGGGCCGCTGCTGGCGGTGGATCTCGGCACCGACTCGGTCTACCGGTACGACCTGGACACCGCGAGCGGGCGGCTGGTGCCGCGCGGTCCGCGGATGCGCACGGTGCCCGGCACCGGACCCCGGCACCTGGCCCGTCATCCCGACGGCCAGCGCTGCTACCTGGTCGGCGAGCTGGATGCTTCGGTCACCGCGTACGGGTTGTCCGACGATGGCGCGCTGCACCAACGGGGTCGGGTCGACGCGAGCGGCCGGACCGGTCACGTGCAGCCGTCGGAGGTCGCGGTGGACGAGGACGGGCGTTTCCTGTACGTCGCGAACCGGGGTGTCGGCACCATTGCCGTGTTCGACCTGGCCGGTGAGCTTCCCGCGCTGGTGTCCGAAGTGGACACCGGTGGAGAGTGGCCGCGACACTTCGCGCTGATCGGGGAGCACCTCTACGTCGCCGACGAGCGGGCGGACATGGTGCGGGTGTTCCGGCGGGACGCGAGCACCGGCATCCCGACCCCGGTCGGCGAGCCCGTTCCGGTGGCGAGCCCGACGTGCGTCCTTCCGTGAGGCGGACGTTCGACGGACGTGAATGCGAGAGCCGGACCGGTTTGGCAACGCCGTGGGGCGGATTCATCACTCTCTGTCGCTAAATGGTGATCAACTGTTTCTCCTGCGTAACTTTAGTCCGAACGGATGTGGCAGAGACGGCACCTAATACGCAAGATGGTCAGCGTGTCTGGCCGCCATCGAATGCGTTCGAAACTCCATCTAGCAGCCGCCGCCGCGACGGCGACGGTTCTCGTCGTCACCACCGGCGTCTGGTTCGGCTACAAGGAGCTGATCCAGCCCAGCTGTTCAGGGGAGATCCGGCTCGCCGTGGCGGTCGCCTCCGAGCTGGCCCCCGCGGTGGACGCCGCCGCCTCCCAGTGGGTCAAGGACGGTGCAGCGGTCGGCCCGACCTGCATCCGTGTCGATGTCTCGGCGTCCGATCCGGTCGACGTGGCTGCCGTGGTGGCCGCGAAGCACGGCGCGGTGCTCGCCGGCGTCGGGCAGGCCAGTGGCACGGCCGTCACCCCGGACGTCTGGGTGCCGGACTCCTCGACCTGGCTGCTGCGCCTCAAGAAGGACGCGACGGCGTTCGCGCCGACCAACGGCGCCTCCATCGCGCGCAGCCCGGTCGTCGTGGCGATGCCCGAGCCGGTGGCCACGAGGCTCGGCTGGCCCAACGCCAAGTTCACCTGGACCGATCTGCTCAAGCAGGTCAACAGCAGCAAACCACTGCGTACCGGAATCGTCGAGCCGACCCGGGACGCGGCGGGCCTGTCCGGCCTGCTCTCGCTGACCACGGCCGCCAGCGGCGCCGGCGGCGACGCCCAGCGCAACACCGTCGGGGCGCTGCGGGCGCTGGCCACCGGCCGCTCCTCGCTCCGCAACGACCTGCTGGCCCGCTTCCCGACCGCCACGGACCCGACCTCGATCGCCAGCGCTCTCGGTGCGGCTGCGCTGTCCGAGGAAGACGTGATCGCGTACAACAACAAGAAGCCCCCGGTGCCGCTCGCCGCGCTCTACATGGAGCCGGCCCCGATGCCGCTGGACTACCCGTACGCGGTGCTGCCCGGTATCGAGCCGACCAAGGCGGCGGCGGCGAAGGTGCTGTACGAGCTGCTCACCGCCCCGAAGTTCCGTGACCGCCTGGCGGCACAGTCGCTGCGCGGGCCGGACGGCAGTTGGGGTGCCGGCTTCAACGCGCCGCAGGGCGCCCCGAGCCCGGCCGGTGGCGCGTCGAGCGCCCCGGCGGCCGGCGGCACGGCGGCGGGCGGGTTGGACCCAGCCGCGATACAGCGTGTCGTGTCCAGTTGGTCGATCGCCACCCAGTCCGGCCGGATGCTCGCCGTCATCGACGTCTCCGGCTCGATGAAGGACGAGGTGCCCAGCGCCAACAACCGCAGCCGCGAGGAGGTCACCGTGGACGCGGCCCGCCGCGGCCTCGGGCTCTTCGACGACTCCTGGTCCATCGGCCTGTGGACCTTCTCCACCAAGCTCGTCGGCAACCGGGACTACCGCGAGCTGGTGCCGATCGGGCCGCTCTCCGGCCAGCGGGCCCAGTTGGAGGGCGCGCTCGCCACCGTCAAGCCGTCCAGCGGTGACACCGGCCTCTACGACACGATGCTGGCCGCGTACCAGGCGGTGCAGGAGGACTGGCAGCCCGGCCGAGTCAACTCGATCGTGCTGTTCACCGACGGCAAGAACGAGGACGACAACGGCATCAACCAGCAGCAGCTGCTCGCCAAGCTCAAGCAGATCGCCGACCCGGAGCGGCCGGTCCAGGTCATCATGATCGGTATCGGCGAGGGTGTCAGCAAGGCCGAGCTGGAGTCGATCACCAAGGTGACCGGCGGCGACGTCTTCGTCACCAAGGACCCGAGCGAGATCGGCAGCATCTTCCTCACCGCCATCGCACGGCGCCCACCAGCACCGCGCTGACCCGCCGCACAGCACAGGAACCCGTCGTACCGCCGAGCCGGTACGGCGGGTTCCTTTTATGGCTGCGGGATTGAGGAAAAGTGACGGCAATACGTCGGAAGCAATCGGCAGTCATAGTTGTCAGGGCAGGATGTCGACGTGTTCCGGCAATGTCGGTCCGCCTCTGGCCCGACCTGTCGGCCGGGGCCGTCCTGAGCAGAGTGGGAGGGCCGGTGACCGCGGCGACACTGTTGACCCCCGCCGACAGCTCGGCGACGTCAAAGGACCGTCCGAGCGGCCTGGTGGCCCGGGCCGACGAACGTTCCTACATTCGCGTCCTGGTGGTGCTGGACACCACCATCCTCATCATCGCGTTGTTCGTCGGCTACGTCGGCCGGTTCGGTGACGAGGAGCCGGTCGGCTCCAAGATCCCGTACGTGCTGGTGGCGCCCGGTCTGGTCCTGGCCTGGCTGATCTCCCTCAAGGCGCTCGGGTGCTACGACGACCGGGTGGTCGGCTACGGGGCGGACGAGTACCGGCGGGTCAGCTCGGCGAGCCTACGACTGGCCGGAGCGATCGCCATCGCCGGTTACATCGCCGACGTCGGCGTCTCCCGTGGCTTCCTCGGCATCTCCTTCGCGGTGGGCACCGTCGGGCTGGAGATGACCCGGTTCGCGGCGCGCAAACGCCTGCACCGGGCCCGTTCGAAGGGTGCCGGCTGGTCCCGTCGGGTGCTCGTCGTCGGCGACACCGCGCACGTCCTGGAACTCGTGCACACCCTGCGGCGCGAGCCGTACGCCGGCTACCAGGTGGTCGGCGCGTGCATCCCCGACGCGTTGCTCGCGCCGGTGGCGCAGCGGCTCGGCGACGTGCCGGTGGTGGGGTCGTTCCGGGGCATCCCGGAGGCCGCGACCGCGATCGGCGCGGACACGGTGGCGGTGACCGCCTCCGGCGAGCTGACCGCGGCCCGACTGCGCCGGCTCGGTTGGCAGCTGGAGGGGACCGGCGTCGACCTCGTGGTGGCCCCCGCGCTCACCGACGTGGCGGGCCCGCGGATCCACACCCGCCCGGTCGCCGGACTGCCCCTGATCCACGTCGAGGCACCCGAGTTCCGCGGCGCGCGCAAGCTGGTCAAGGGCTTCGTCGACCGGTCGATGTCGTCGATCGCCCTGGCGCTGCTCCTGCCGCTGATCGCGGTCATCGCGTTGGCCATCAAACTGGACAGCCGGGGGCCGGTGTTGTTCCGGCAGGTCCGGGTGGGCCGGGGTGGGCAGGAGTTCGGGGTGTTCAAGTTCCGGACGATGGTGGTCAACGCCGACGCGCTGCTCGCCGAGTTGGCGATCCGCAACGAGACCGACGGCCTGATGTTCAAGATGCGTGACGACCCCCGGGTGACCCGGGTCGGTCGGCTGCTGCGCAAGTGGTCGCTGGACGAGCTGCCGCAGCTGGTCAACGTGCTGTTGGGCCAGATGAGCCTCGTCGGGCCGCGTCCGCCGCTGCCGTCCGAGGTGGCCCGCTACGACGGCGACGTGGCTCGGCGACTGCTGGTCAAGCCCGGCATGACCGGGTTGTGGCAGGTCAGTGGCCGGTCCGACCTGAGTTGGGAGGACGGCATCCGACTCGATCTCTACTACGTGGAGAACTGGTCGCTCGCCGCCGACCTCACCATTCTGTGGAAGACCGCCGGCGCGGTGCTGAACAGCCGCGGCGCCTACTGACCGGCGCCGCTCAGAACTGCGGCCCGGTCCAGTCCAGGCAGACCACCACGGCGTCGTCGACCAGGTCGCCGGCCACGAAGGCGCGCAGGTCACCGAGCAGCGACCGGACGGCGTCCAGCGGTTCCATCGGGCCGGTCCGTCGCAGGAACCGGTCCAGCGCCGTCTCGCCGTAGCGCACGTTCCGCCCAGTGGCCTCCACGACGCCGTCGCTGACGACGAACAACCGGTCGCCGCGTTCCAGCGTGAACGTCTGCTCGTGGTAGTCGGTCGCCTCGAACATGCCGAGCGGGAACTGCGCCTCCAACGGCTGCTCGGTGACCTCGCCGCGGCGCAGGAGGACGAGCCGTGGCGAGCCGGCGTCCACCACCGTCATCGTCCCCGAGCGCAGGTCCAACTCCATCAGTAGCGCCGAGAGGTGCCGCTTGCCCCGGTACTCGTCGTAGACGGCCTGGTCGGCGAGAGCAGCCTGGTCGCCCAGACCGAGGCCGGCCCGGCGGGCGTTGCGCAGCGCGTGGGTGGCCAGCGACGTGAGCAGTGCTGCCGCGACACCCTCACCGCTGCCGTTGACCGTCGAGAGCCAGAGCCGTTCCCCGTCGTCGGACCAGTCGAAGCTGTCACCGCGCACGGCGTACGCCGGTTCGAGCTGCCCGGCCAGGCTGAACGACGTCCGGACCCGGCTGCGGCCGGGCAGCAGGTCCCACTGCATCTCGGCGGCCAGCGTGAGCCGCTGACTGCGCCGCGCGACGCTGTAGACGTCGGTGCCGGGGGAGACTGCGGCCAGCTCGTGTGCGAGCGAGGTGGCGATGTCCGCCAGCTCGCCGAGCACCCCTGCGTCGTCGGCCACCGGCGCGAGCCGCAGGACGCCCCGGCGTTCGCCGCGCATGGTGACCGGCAACCAGGCGACACCGTCGACCACGATGGGTGACTGGTGGTCGAACGCGCGCCAGGCGGGGTGCCCCGCACCCCGGAGAGCGTCACCCTCGCTGAGCGGCAGCAGCTCCGCGAGGCGGTAGTCGACCTGGTACAACTCGGTCTCGCTGATCCCGTACGCCTGGTCGAGGACCCGGCCGACACCACCCACGAGGCGGTCGGCGGGTGTCTCGTTCAGGGTGCGGCGTGCCCGATCGACCGGTTCGCTCATCAGGCCTCCTTGATCAGAGCTCGACCACCAGCGGGTTCGGAGTAGTCTCGGGCCACCATGGCCGAACACAACGGTCCACCGGACCCTGCGACGAGTATGGCCGCCGCCCTGGACGCGGCGGCGGGTGCCCTGTTGGGCGTCTGGGACTCCGCCCGCGAGGCGACCGCCAGCCGAGTCTCCGGTGCCCAACTTCGGGCGGTGATGGTCGTGGAGCAGTACGACGGGATCAACCTACGCCGGCTCGCGACCCGACTGGACATGTTGCTGAGTTCCGCCAGCCGGCTCTGCGACCGGTTGGTCGCGGCCGGCATGCTGGAGCGCGAGCCGGGCCGCTTCGACCGGCGGGAGATCTCGCTGCACCTCACTCCCGAGGCCCGCCGGCTCCTCGCGGAGTTGCGCACCGACCGCCAGGAGCGGCTCGCCGCCGTGCTGGCGGCGATGACCCCGGCCGGCCGTGCCGCGCTGGTGAGCGGGGTGCGGGAGTTCGACGAGGTCGCGCGTCGGCAGCAGGCGCGGAGCACGCCGGACGACGACCGGCCGGGTGGGCGAGGGGACTGGCCGCACGACCCGGACCGGCCCGACGGGCCGGTGCGGGAGTCGTCGAAGCAGCCGGACCGGCCGACCCGACAGGTGTGGCAGAGCGGGCCGGCGGGTCCGGAGCGGATGACGGGTACGCCGCGCGAATGGCCCACCGGGGAACCGCCCGTGGCGCGGACCGCCTGAAGGGGTCCGGTACGCGGGTCAGCCTGGTGTCGACGCGCACATCGCCAGCATGGCGATGTCGTCGTGAGCCTGCCCGCCCACCCACTCGTCGACCACCTGGAGCAGCCTGTCGACCAGGGCAGCCGGCGGCAGATCGGCTGCCGCGGCGAGCGCGGCGCGCAGCCGGTGCTCACCGAACTTCTCCACGTGCGCCGGGCCGCCGTTCGCCTCGGTCACCCCGTCGGTGTACGCGAGGAGCAGGTCGCCCGGGTCGAGGTGTACCCGCACCTCGGTGAACCGGGCGTCGGCCAGCGCGCCGACCGGCATCCCGCCGACCGGGACTCCGGCGACGGAACCCGAGGCGGTGACCAGCAGCGGCGCGGGGTGGCCGCCGCCGGCGATCCGCAGGTCCACCCCCGTCGGCCCGTGCTCCAGCGACCCGAGCAGCAGGGTGGTGAGCTGGCTGCGCCGTGCCGCGTCGGGCGCGTCGAAAAGGGTGCGGTTGAGCAGCTCGATCAGCGCCAGCGGTCGCTGCTCGACGAGTCGTAACGTCTGTAGCGACTGACGGACCCGGCCGGTCAGCACCGCCGCTCCGACGCCCCTACCGGACACGTCACCCAGCGCGAACAGCGCTCCCCGCGGCTGCGGGAACACCTCGTAGAAGTCCCCGCCGATGCGCATCGTGTCGCCTGCGGACCGGTAGCCGCCGCCCATCCGCACGCCCGGCACCGTCGGCAGGTCCGGCGGGAGCAGGCTGGTCTGCAACACCCGGGCCAGGTGGGCCTGCTCGCCGTACAGCTCGGCGGCGGCCAGCGCCGCGCCGGCCCGAGCGGCGAACTCGCGGGCCAGCTCGCGGTCGCGGGTGTCGAAGTCGGCCCGCCCGGCTCGGCGGACGAGCAGCAGAGCGCCGGCCGGACCGCCGGGGCCGCGCATCGGGCTGACCAGCACCGCGCCCGGCCGGCCGAAGCCGGGCGGGAGCAGGACGGCCAGGTCGGTGACGTCGTCGGCGTCCAGCCCGGGTGTCGGCTCGGTGGTTTCGCCGTCGAGCGCCGCGCCCAGGCCGGGGACGAGGTCGGTCAGCTCCGGTCCGGTCACCCCGGTCACCGGGCCCGGCTCGTCGTCGGCGTACCGCGTGAAGCGAGGGCGCGGCTCGGCCGGCGCGGCGGGACGGAGCAGGGCCACGGCGGCATCGGCCAGGTACGGCACGGCGAGGGTCACGGTGGTACGGAGTGTCTGGTCCCGGTGCAGTGCGAGCCCGAGCCGGCTGCCGGCCTGGGCGAGGAAGGCCGTCCGGGAGCGCTCGGCCAGCAGGGCGTCGGTGCGGGCGTGCTCCTCGGTGACGTCGCGGACGTACCAGGCGTACCGGTTGCCCGCGAGCTGCCGCCGGGCGCCGTGCAGGTGGCGGCCGTGGTGCTCGGCCTCGAAGGCGCCGGTGCCGTCGTGTACGGCCCGGGCCAGCGCCACCACCGGGCACCGGGACAGCTCGACGCCCGGGACGAGCTCCGGGAGCAGGGCCGCCGCCCGGGCGTTGACCAGGGTCACCCGGCCGGTCTCGTCGGTCGTCAGCACCGCCTCGGCGAGCCCGTCGAGCAGCTCGCGGGCCAATGGCGAGTCGGCCGACAGCGGGCTTCCGGCGTGGCAGGTCGGACGGCGCGACGCGGGCTCGTCACCGCCGACCGGACCGGCGATGCCGCCCCGTCGGATCGTGGTCACCGCCCGACGCCGGCCCGCGTCCGACGACCTGTGCGCATGCTGCTCCTCGGCTCCTCACCTGCCGGTCGTTGCTCGATGGCAAGCGTACCGAGGCGCACCGACACGACCGGAGGCCGTCGCCTCCGGTCAGCCGGCGCGACCCAGCCAACCGGCGGGGCGGGCGACGATCCGCCGTACCACCGAGCCGGCCGCGCCCACGGCGGCGGCCTCCGGCCCGAGGGTCGAGGGGCGGACCGAGACCGGCGACCAGGCGGCGGTGAGTACCCGGGCCCCGATCTCGGCGAGCACCGGCGGGCAGAGCCAGGGTGCCAGCGGGGCGTACCCGCCGCCGAGGACCACGGTGTCCAGGTCCAGCAGGTTCACGACACTGGCGACCGCCACCCCGAGGGCCGTGCCGGCGTCGTGCAGCGCGCGCAGCGCGTCCGGGTCACCGGCCTCGGCCAGCTCGGCCAGCCGGGCCGTGGCGGTGTCGGCGGGAAGCTCGGCCCGCACCAGCCCGGCGGCGGTGACGATCGCCTCCTGGCCGGCGTACTGCTCCAGGCAGCCGCGCCCTCCGCAGCGGCAGGGCCGCCCCTGCGGATGCACGGGGAAGTGCCCGATCTCGCCACTCCAGCCGCGTACGCCGCGGAACAGCGCGCCGTCCAGGACGATCCCCGCGCCGATGCCGACCTCGCCGGAGATGTGCAGGAAGCTGGCCGGGCCGGGTGGCCGGGAGTGCAGCTCGCCGAGCGCCGCGAGGTTGGCCTCGTTGTCCACCACCAGCGCCGGTACGCCCGGCACCTGGTCGGTCAGGGCCGGGTGCGCGCTGAGCAGCTCGGGCACCGGCACGTCCCGCCAGCCGAGGTTCGGCGCGAGCCGGACCTGCCCGGAGTCGTCGATCAGGCCGGGTACGGCGAGCGCGGCCCCGGCGAGGGTGAGGCCCTGTCGGGCCGCGTCGGCGCGGGCGTGCCCGGCGAGGTCGACGAGTCGGGCCAGGGCGTCCTCGGGCGCGACGGGGCGCAGGTCGGCCCGGTGCACGGTGCGGTGGCGGACCTGACCGGCGAGGTCGACGACGCACACCGTCAGATAGTCGACGTTGACCTCGAGACCGAGCCCGGCCGGACCCGTGTCGGCCAGGACGAGTCCACGCGCCGGACGGCCGGCCCCGGCCCGGGGCGCCGGGTCGGCCTCGCTGACCAGTTGGCCCGCGAGCAGGTCCTCGACGACCGCGGAGACGGTGGCCCGGGTCAGGCCGGTGGCCGTGGCCAGGTCGGCCCGGGACGGGGGGCGGTCGGCGGCGGCGATCCGGCCGAGGACCAGGGCGAGGTTGAGCTCGCGCAGGCTGCCCTGACGGGCCGCGCCGGCCGGGGCGTGGGTGGGGCTCACCCCTTGACACTGCCATAGGGCGGGCAAATAATTCAATCGCTGAACAAATACCTGACACCACCATCCCGGAGGTCACCCATGGCACCTCGTCCCACCCCCGCCGACAAGTTCTCCTTCGGGCTCTGGACCGTGGGCTGGCAGGCCCGCGACCCGTTCGGCGACGCGACCCGCCCCGAGCTGGACGCCGTCGAGGCCGTGCACCGTCTCGCCGAGCTGGGCGCGTACGGCATCACCTTCCACGACGACGACCTGATCCCGTTCGGCGCGGACGCCGCGACCCGCGACCAGCACATCGCGCGGTTCCGCAAGGCCCTCGACGAGACCGGCCTGGTGGTGCCCATGGTCACCACCAACCTCTTCACCCACCCGATCTTCAAGGACGGCGGCTTCACCAGCAACGACCGCGAGGTCCGCCGCTTCGCGCTGCGTAAGGTGCTGCGCCAGGTCGACCTGGCCGCCGAGCTGGGCGCGAGCACCTTCGTCATGTGGGGTGGCCGCGAGGGTTCCGAGTACGACCTCGCCAAGGACGTCCAGGCCGCCCTGGACCGGTACCGCGAGGCCGTCAACCTGCTCACCCAGTACTCCATCGACAAGGGCTACAACCTGCGCTTCGCGCTGGAGCCCAAGCCCAACGAGCCGCGCGGCGACATCCTGCTGCCCACCATCGGGCACGCCCTCGGCTTCATCTCCCAGTTGGAGCACCCGGAGCTGGTCGGCCTCAACCCGGAGGTCGGGCACGAGCAGATGGCCGGGCTCAACTACGCCCACGGCATCGCCCAGGCGCTCTGGCAGGGCAAGCTCTTCCACCTGGACCTCAACGGCCAACGTGGCATCAAGTACGACCAGGACCTGGTCTTCGGTCACGGTGACCTGATGAACGCGTTCGCCCTGGTGGACCTCCTGGAGAACGGCGGCCCGAACGGCGGGCCGACCTACGACGGTCCCCGGCACTTCGACTACAAGCCCTCGCGTACCGAGGACATGGACGGTGTCTGGGCGTCGGCCGCGGCGAACATGAGCACCTACCTGCTGCTCAAGGAGCGCGCGGCGGCGTTCCGCGCCGACCCGGAGGTCGTCGAGGCGCTGGCCGCCAGCAAGGTCGGCGAGCTCAGCACGCCGACGCTCGGCGACGGCGAGGGCTACGAGGAGTTCCTCGCCGACCGGTCCGCGTTCGAGGACGTCGACGTCGACGCGGTCGCCGCCCGGGGCTTCGGCTTCGTCCGGCTCAACCAGCTCGCCGTCGAGCACCTGCTCGGCGCTCGCTGAGGCCCCGCCATGCCGCTGGTCGCGGGCGTTGACTCGTCCACACAGTCCTGCAAGGTGGTCATCCGGGACGCGGAGACCGGCGCCCTGCTCCGGCAGGGCCGGGCGCCGCACCCGGACGGCACCGAGGTCGACCCGGAAGCCTGGTGGAAGGCGCTGCGCAGCGCCGTCGACGAGGCCGGTGGGTTGGCCGACGTCGCCGCGGTATCGGTCGCCGGCCAGCAGCACGGCATGGTCTGCCTCGACGAGGCGGGCGGGGTGGTCCGTCCGGCCCTGCTGTGGAACGACACCCGCTCTGCCGACGCCGCCGCCGACCTCGTCGAGGAGGCCGGCGGCGGCGAGGCGGGGCGTCGTTTCTGGGCCGACGCCACCGGCAGCGTGCCGGTGGCGAGCTTCACCATCACCAAGCTGCGCTGGCTGGCCCGTCACGAGCCGGAGCAGGCCGCCCGGGTGGCCGCCGTGTGCCTGCCGCACGACTGGCTGACCTGGCGGCTGGCCGGCGCGCCCGGTCTGTCGGCGCTGCGGACCGACCGGGGTGACGCCAGCGGCACCGGCTACTGGTCCCCGGCCACCGGTTCCTACCGTCCGGACCTGCTGGAACGGGCTTTCGGTCGGCAGCTCGTGGTGCCCGAGGTGCTGGGCCCGGCCGACTCGGCCGGCCGGCTGAGCGATGACCTGGGCAGCGCGGTGCTGGGCGCGGGCACGGGCGACAACGCCGCCGCCGCGTTCGGCGTCGGCGCCGGGCCCGGCGACGTGGTCGTCTCGATCGGCACGTCCGGCACGGTGTTCAGCGTGGCCGACGTGTCGGCGGCCGACGACAGCGGTGCGGTGGCCGGCTTCGCCGACGCGTCCGGCCGCTTCCTGCCGCTGGTCTGCACGCTCAACGCCGCGCGCGTGCTGGACGCCGCCGCCACGATGCTCGGCGTCGACCTGGACGCGCTCGCCGAGCTGGCCCTGTCCGCACCCGCTGGAGCGGACGGGCTGGTCATGGTGCCCTACCTGGAGGGTGAGCGCACGCCCAACCGTCCGCTGGCCACCGGCGCGGTGCACGGCCTGACCCTGCGCACCTCGACCCCCGCGCACCTGGCCCGGGCCGCCGTGGAGGGCATGCTCTGCGCCCTCGCCGACGGTCTGGACGCGCTGACCGCGCAGGGTGCCACCGTCCGCCGGGTCATCCTGGTCGGCGGTGGGGCACGGTCGGCAGCGGTCCGCCGCATCGCACCGCAGGTCTTCGGCTGCCCGGTCGTCGTCCCACCCGCCGGGGAGTACGTCGCCGACGGGGCCGCCCGCCAGGCCGCCTGGGTCGCCCTGGGCGGTGCGACGGCACCGCAGTGGGAGGTCAAGGGCACCGAGGAGTACGCGGCGGAGCCCGTCCCCGCCGTCCGTGAGCAGTACGCCGCAGCCAGCGGACTGGTGCTCGACCGGCGCTGAGCGTCGGATCGACCGGGTGGGCGTCGGTCAACGGTGATCGACGTCCACCCGCGTGCCAACCGGCTCGGCCGAGTCTGATTGGCTGCTGGTCATGACGGTGACCAGTGGCGGGCGGGAGCAACGCTCGCACGGCCGGGGCGGCGGCCCGGTGCACCGGCTGTACAGCGTCGTGGTGTTCGTGGTGCTCGCCTCGCTGGACAACGTGGCGATCGGGCTCGTCCCCCCGCTGTACGGGCCGATCGCCCGGACGTTCGACGTCTCGGCCGGGCTGCTGGGCCTGGTCACCGCCGTCAGTTTCCTGGTCAGCGCGGTCGCTGCGGTCGGCTGGGCGTACGTCGGCGACCGCAGCAACCGCAAGCCCCTGCTCATGGTGGGCACGCTGCTCTGGGCGGCGGGCACCGGCGGCAGCGCGCTCGCTGGCGGGTACCTCACGTTCCTGGCCACCCAGCTCGTCGCGGCGATCGGCCTCGGCGCGGTGGGCTCGGTCGGCTTCTCGGTGGTCACCGACCTGATCTCACCGGCCCGGCGCGGGCTGGTGATGAGTTTCTGGGGGCTCTCCCAGGGTGTCGGCACGCTCGCCGGCACGCTTGTCGGCGGGCTGCTCGGGGCGAACGACTGGCGGCGGCCGTTCCTGTTGCTGACCGGGGTGGGCGTCGCCGCGACCCTGGCGTACCTGTTCACCTACGACATCCGACGCGGCCAGAGCCAGCCGGAGCTGGCTGGCGCGCTGGATGCCGGCGCCGAGTACGACTACCGGATCAGCCGGGCCGATCTGCCACGCATCCTGGACCGGCGGACCAACCGGTGGCTGATCCTGCAGGGTCTGACCGCGCAGGCCGCCTTCGGCTCGCTGGTGTGGCTGCCGAGGCTCTTCGCCGAGCGGGCCGAGGCCCAGGGCTACTCCGAGTCCACGGCGGTGGTGGTCGGCAGCGTGTTCGCCACCCTGTTCCAGCTCGGCGGTGTGCTGTCCATCGTGGGTGGCCTGATCGGCGACGCGGTGCAGCGACGTACCCCTCGGGGGCGGGCCCTGGTCGCGGCGGTCGGCATCCTCGCCGCGCTGCCGTTCTACCTGGTGTTGTTCTTCGTGCCGGTGACCATCGACGTGCCGGACGACGCGGGCGGCGGCGCGGTCGTCGGCGCGGTGCTGGCAAGCGTGATCACCGAGCCGTCGGTCGGGCTGAGCCTGCTCACCGCCGTGGTGGCGCTCGCGTTGACCTCGGCCAACTCGCCGAACTGGTTCGCGCTGATCGCCGACGTGAACCCGCCGGAGCACCGGGGGACCGTCTACAGCCTTGGCAACCTGGTCAACGGGGTCGGTCGCGCGGCCGGCAACGGGCTGGTCGGGGTGGCCTTCCAAGCGCTGCGAACGGCATTCCCTCCACCACTGAACTTCGCCGTCGGGCTGGCCGCGTTCCAACTCTTCTTCATCCCGACGGGCGTCATGTACTGGCTCGCGTCCCGCAGCTCACCAACGGACATCAAGAACGTGCACGGCCTCCTGGAAACCCGCGCCACGCGTCTCTGACCCACCCCCTCCCTCCCCACCCTCCCCCTCCCCACCCTCCCCCCTCCCCACCCTCCCCCCTCCCCACCCCGCGATCTTGCACTTTCTGTCGCGACAAAGCGCCCATGCAGGCTTACCTCGGCGACAGAAAGTGCAAGATCGGCGCTGTTGCGGTGGGGTGTGGATCAGCTGCGGAGCCAGACCGTCACGTCGGTGGGGATCGTGCCTTCGGTCAGGGGTGCGCTGGTGGCTAGTACCTCGGCGTTGGGCGGGAGCGGCACGGGGGCGTCGCCGAAGTTGGTCAGCACGGTCAGCTCACCGTTGCGGAACACCAACGTCTCGTCATCGGAGGACAGCCACTCGAGCGTGCCCCGGCCCAGACCGTGGGCACGGCGCAGCCGCAGCGCCTCGCGGTACAGCTCGTACGTCGAGCCGGGCACGTCGCGCTGCCGGTCCAGCGCGTACTCCGCCCAGGACGGCGGCTGCGGCAGCCAGCTCGCGTCGGTGGGCCCGAAGCCGTACGACGGGGCGTCGGCCTCCCACGGGATCGGCACCCGGCAGCCGTCGCGGCCCCGCTGGGTGTGCCCGCTGCGTGCCCAGGTCGGGTCCTGTCGGGCCTCGTCCGGCATCGTGGTGTGCTCGGGCAGGCCCAGCTCCTCGCCCTGGTAGAGGTACGCGGAGCCGGGCAGGGCGAGCATCAGCAGGGTAGCCGCCCGCGCCCGGCGTAGACCGAGCGCGGCGTCCGGCTGCGGGTCACCGATACCGATGCCGTTGGGCCGGCCGCCACCGATCGCCAGACCGAGCCGGGAGGCGTGCCGCACCACGTCGTGGTTCGACAGCACCCAGGTCGTCGGCGCGCCGACCGAGTCGGTCGCCTCCAGGGACCGGGTGATCACCGCGTACTGGGCCGGAGCGGTCCACGCGGCGAGCAGGTACTCGAAGTTGAACGCCTGGTGCATCTCGTCCGGGCGGACGTAGCGGGCCAGGCGCTCGGCCGGCTCCACCCACGCCTCGGCGACCAGTACCCGGTCGCCCGGGTAGCTGTCCAGGACCTGCCGCCACTGCCGGTAGATCTCGTGCACGCCCTCCTGGTCCCACATCGGCGGCCGCGGCTTGTCGATCTCGTTGCCGGAGAGGATCTCCTGGGGCTCCTGCCAGTCGGGCAGGTTGGCCTGCTTGATGAGGCCGTGCGCGACGTCGACCCGGAACCCGTCCACCCCGCGGTCCAGCCAGAACCGCAGGACATCCAGGAACTCCTCGTGTACCTCCGGGTTGTCCCAGTTGAGGTCCGGCTGGCCGGTGTCGAACAGGTGCAGGTACCACTGGCCGGGCTGCCCGTCCGGATCGACCGTCCGGGTCCAGGCCGGGCCCCCGAAGACGCTCTGCCAGTCGTTCGGCGGCTGGTCCCCGGCCGGGCCGAGGCCGTCCCGGAAGATGTACCGGGACCTCGGGAGGCTGCCCGGGCTGGCGGCCAGCGCCTCCTGGAACCAGCGGTGCGCCGACGAGGTGTGGTTGGGCACCAGGTCGACGATCACCCGCAGGCCGCGGGAGCGGGCCTCGGTGAGGAGCTTGTCCGCGTCGGCGAGGGTGCCGAACAGTGGGTCGACGTTCCGGTAGTCGGCCACGTCGTACCCCGCGTCGGCCTGCGGGGACGGATAGAAGGGGGACAGCCACACCGCGTCCACCCCCAGCTCGACCAGGTGGTCGAGACGGGCGGTGATGCCCGGCAGGTCGCCGACCCCGTCGCCGTCGGAGTCGGCGAACGAGCGTGGGTAGATCTGGTAGATGGCGGCCTCGGTCCACCAGCCGGTGGGGGTCTGCTGAGTCGGGTCGGTGTTCAGGGTCGTCTCCCGTGTCGTGCCGTGGTTGATGTGTCAGTGTGCCCGGGGTGGTGCGGTGGACTCCCGGACGACCAGCCGAGTGGGCAGGATCACCGGCGAGTCGCCGTCGGCGGTGCGTTGACCGACGACCGGGCCCAGGTTGCGGTCCGCGAGCGGATCGAGCAGCATCCGGGCGGCCAGCCGCCCCTGCTCCGCGGCGGGCTGCGCGATGGTGCTCAGACCCAGCACGCCGGCGAGGTCGTGGTCGTCGATGCCGACCACGCTGACGTCCTGCGGTACGCGCAGCCCGGCATCGCGCAGGGCCGTCATCGCGCCCATCGCCATCTCGTCGCACGCGGCGACGATCGCCGTCGGCGGTTCACCGCGCGCCAGTAGTTCGGCGGCGGCCCGGTTGCCGCCGTCGATCGTGAACGACGACTCGACGTCCAGGCCCGGGTCGGGTCGCAGGCCGGCGGCCCGCAGCTCGGCCTGGTAGCCCCTGCGTCGGTCGAGGTGGGTGGTGTACGCCAGCTCGTCGTCGGGGTCCCCGGAGATGTGCGCGATCCGGTGGTGGCCGAGGTCGATCAGGTGGCGGGTGGCCATCCGCGCGGCGGCCACGTCGTCGATCCGTACGCAGGGCCAGTTGGGTACCCTGCTTCCGGAGCTGATGGTCACCCCGGGCAGGTCCAGGGCGGCCAGCGCGGTCCGGTCGGACGGGCGCAACGGCGTGGCGACCAGCATGATGGCATCGACCCGCTTGTGCAGGTTGGCGGTGCGCAGCACCCGCTGGCGGATCTGCTCCCGACCGCCGAGGTTGTAGAGCAGCAGGTCGTAGCCGGAGTGGTGAAGGTACTCCTCGACGGCCTCGACGACGGTACTGAAGAACCAGCGGGTGATCCGGGGTACCACCACCGCGACGGTGCCGGTGCGACCACCGGCGAGCCGGGACGCGCTCGGCGAGACCGCGTAGTCCAACTGCTCGGCGGCAGCGAGTACGCGGCGTCGGGTGGCGGCCGAGACCGTCGGCAGCCCGCGCAGCGCCCGCGAGACGGTGGCCGTCGAGACCCCGGCCAGCCGGGCGACGTCATCTATCTTCGTCATGGTTCCCCCGCTCGGTACCCGTTGCCCGCCGCCGCCCTCAGGGGTCGGGCGGCGGCGGGCAGGCGGGTCAGCCCTTGACGCTGCCGGCGAGCAGACCTCGCACGAAGAAGCGTTGCAGGGACAGGAATACGACGAGCGGTACAACGATCGAGACGAACGCGCCAGCGGTGAGCCGTTGCCACTCGTTGCCCCGCGTGCCGGCCATCTCGGCGAGCCGGACCGTGAGCGGGGCGGTTTCGTTGCCGCCACCGGCGAAGATCAGCGCGACCAGCAGGTCGTTCCAGACCCAGAGGAACTGGAAGATGCCGAACGCGGCCAGCGCCGGGGTGATCAGCGGCAACACGATGGTGCGGAAGATCTTCGGGTGGGTGGCCCCGTCGACCCGGGCCGCCTCCATCAGGTCTCCGGGGAGCTGCGAGATGAAGTTGTGCAGCAGGAAGACCGCGAACGGGAGCGCGAAACAGGTGTGCGCGAACCACACCTGGGCGAACTTCTGTTCGTCGACCAGGCCCCAGGCCGGCATCAGGGTGACGCCGCCGAGGGTGACGCCGGTGGAGAAGAACTTCAGTAGCGGCACCAGGGCCATCTGCAGGGGAACGATCTGCAACGCGAAGATCGCGATGTAGAGCCAGTCCCGCCCGCGGAAGTTGATCCACGCCAGCGCGTACGCGGCGAGGGACGCGAAGGCCAGCGGGAAGAGCACCGACGGGATGGTGATCGCCAGCGAGTTGATGAAGTAGCTGGCGAGCTGCCCCGACGACGCTGACCGCCCGAAGAGGACCTGTTGGTAGTTCTCGAGGGTGAACTGCGGGTTGGTGAACGCCGTCCACCAGCCGGTCGTCTTGATCTCGTCCTCCGGCCGGAGTGAGGAGATCAGCAGGCCGAAGGTCGGAATCGTCCAGACGACCGCGATGACGATCGAGACGAGCGTCGCCGTACGGCTGTTCAACCGCTTGCGAACCCGCCTGGCGGTGGACGTGGCGTCGGCGGTCTTCTGGGTGCCGGCGGCGACGGTGGGCGTTGCGGTCGTCATCTCAGCCCTCCCGCTGCTGACGGAGGTTGCGGATCTGGTAGATCACGACCGGGATGACCAGGATGAAGAGGAAGACCGCGAGCGCGGAGCCCTGCCCGTTCTGGCCGTACCGGAAGGCCTGGTTGTACATCTCGCTGGCGATCACGCTCGTGTCGTAGTTGCCGTTGGTCGAGGTCCGGACGATGTCGAAGACCTTGAGCGTGGCGATCGTGAGCGTCACCACCACGACGATCAGTGCCGGCCGGATGCTCGGCATGGTGATCTGCCAGAACATCTGCCACGGGCTGACACCGTCGAGCCGGGCGGCTTCGACGATGTCACCGGGGATGGCCTTGATAGCGGCGGAGAGCACCACCATGGCGAAGCCGGCCTGGATCCAGACCATGATGACGATCAGCAGCAGCGTGTTCAGGGGTGATTCGAGCAGCCACTGCTTCGGCTCACCGCCGAGGCTGACGACGATCTGGTTGAGCAGGCCGATCTGGTCGCCCTCGCCGCGGTACGCGTAGACGAACTTCCAGATGATGCTGGCGCCGACGAACGAGATGGCCATCGGTAGGAAGATCAGTGACTTGGCGACCGCCTCGAAGCGGGCCTTGTCCACCAGCACGGCGTAGATGAGGCCGAAGGCGGTTGCCACCAGCGGGACCAGGAGCACCCAGACCAGGGTGTTGATCAGGACCCGGAGCATCGAGCTGTCGGAGAACATCCAGCCGTAGTTGCGCAGCCCGACCCATTCGGTGCTGCCCCCGTTCATCAGGGAGAGCAGCATGGTGCGGATGGCCGGCACGACAAGACCGATGGTGAGCAGCAGCAGCGTCGGCAGCAGGAAGAACAGCGCGAAGAGCCCTTCCCGCTGCTTGGGCCGCCGGGTCAGTGGCGTGCCACTGACGGAAGCGGCGACGAGCTGAGCTTCCCGCCGTCGGGCGAACCAGGCCGGTACGACATCGAGCAGCAGGAGCAGACCGCCCACCACCAGCACGAAAGCGACCAGCCCGTACATCAGCATGAGGAGCTTCGGCTGCTCATCGGCGAAGTCGAACTCCATCAACCCTCCCTCTCGGGTCCAAATTGGCCGGTGGCCCGGCTCGCGGACGCGAACCGAGCCACCGCCGTGATCACTTCGGCCAGCTGCTCTCGATGCCCTGGAGCACCGGGGCGGTCTGCTTGCCGTTCAGCCAGTCGACCATGCCCTTCCAGAACGTTCCCGCGCCGACGGCGGCCGGCATCAGGTCGGATCCGTCGAAGCGGAAGGTGCCCGTCTTGTCCTGGAGGATCTCAACGGAGAGCTTGTCGATCGGGCTGGCCACGTTGGCGATGTCCAGCTTGTTGTTCGCCGTGACCCAGTTACCGAGCTTCGCGCGGCTGTTCACGTACTCGGCGGAGGCGAGGTAGGTCTGCACCGCCTGCACCTCCGGACGGTCGGCGTACGCGACGACGAACTCGCCAGCGCCGAGGACCGGCTTGCCCTTGGCCGGGTCGATGGCCGGGAAGTAGAACGCGAACGCGTCACCGTCCTGGGCCACCTTGGTGCCCTCGGGGAACTGGTTGGCGTAGAACGACGCCTGCCGGTGCATGGCGCACTTGCCGGTGGTCACCGGCAGACCGGCCTCCTGGAAGGCGGTGGTGGTGATGCTCTTGACCCCGCCGAAGCCGCCGTTGACGTACTTCTCGTTCTTGAGGATGCTGCCGGCGCGGTCGACCGCGTCGACGATCTTCGGGTCGTTGAAGGGGATGGCGTGGGTGGTCCACTGGTCGTAGACCTCGGGGCCCTGCGTCCGCAGGATCACGTCCTCGATCCAGTCGGTGGCCGGCCAGCCGGTGGCGTCACCGGACTCGACGCCCACGCACCAGGGCTTCATGCCGCTGGCGGCGATCTTGTCGCTCAGCGCGATGAGCTGGTCCCAGGTGGTCGGAACCTCCCAGCCCTTCTCCTTGAAGGTCTTGGGCGAGTACCAGACGAAGGACTTGACGTTGGCGCCGAGCGGCACGCCGTAGAGCGTCCCGTTGACGGTGCCGTACTTCAGCCAGTCGGCCGGCATGTTCTGCTCGGCCAGGGCCTTGGTGTCGGCGCTGAGGGACTTCAGCTTGCCGGCGTCCGCGAACCGCTTCACGAGGCCCGGCTGGGGCACGAAGGCGATGTCGGGGGCGTTGCCGCCGTCGACGCGGACGGGGAGCTGCGCCTCGAACTCGCCGCTGCCCTCGTAGGCGATCTCGATGCCGGTGCAGTCGGTGAACTGCGACCAGGACCGCTCCAGCAGGTCGGCCTCGGCGTCACGGATGGACGCGTAGATGGAGACCTTCTTGCCGTCGTTGCCCTGGTACTTCTCGTACGGGGCACACTCGGCAGATCCTGCTTTGTCGCTCTTCTTGTCATCGCCGGTACCGCAAGCGGTGGCGCTGAGCGCCAGCCCGAGTACACCGGCGATCACGAAGGCCTGGCGTGGTCTGGTAAAGACCGCCATGCCGTCCTCCTTCCTAGCCGGCGTGGTCTCGCTGACGACCCGCGCCGGTCCGATTGGGCGTGCACACATGTAAGCGCTTGCATCGGGTCTGGTCCACCCCCTGCCAGACACGAGCGAGTAACAATCCGGAAACCTTCGAGTTGCCTGGTGGGCGCGCTGCGGGGACAGGCTGGGGACTCTTTCGAAGATTGACGATATCTGTCAGGCTAGGGCCACCTCATCGAAGGTTTTCGACATAGGAGGAGCTGTATGCGCAAGCGGTGGATGAGCCTGCTGGTGACGGGTCTGCTCGTCGGGGGAGCGCTGGTGCCGGCGACCCCGGCGCTGGCCGCGCCGACCTTCAAGGTGCCGTTCCCGTGCGGCCAGTCCTGGTCCGGGCAGACGCGGTCGGACCACAGCCCGGCGTACGCCGTCGACTTCAACCGCACCGACGACCTCGGCGACCCCGTGGTGGCCAGCGCCCCCGGCACTGTCGACCGGGTCACCGACCTCGGCGGCACCAGCTACGGCAAGTACGTCCGGATCGACCACGGTGGCGGCTACACGACCTACTACGCCCACCTCAACGGCTTCAACGTCTCGGTCGGGCAGACCGTCGGCTACGGCAAGGTGCTCGGCTGGGTCGGCAGCACCGGCGGATCCACCGGACCCCACCTGCACTACGAGCAGCGCCTCAACGGCAGTGACATCCAGGTCAGGTTCAACGGCACCCTCGCGCTGTACTGGGGCAGCAAGAGCTACACCAGCAACAACGGCTGCTCCTCGGGCACCGGCAACGCCACTGTCGACACCAGTGGCACGCCGCTGACCGTCCGCTCCGGCCCCGGCACGGGCTACGCGTCGGTGGGCACCGTCGCCGACGGCACCCGGGTGACCATCGCCTGCCAGACCAGCGGCACCACGGTCACCGGTACCTACGGCACCAGCTCGATCTGGGACCGTATCGGCAGCGGTCGCTACATCGCGGACGCGTACGTCTACACCGGCTACGACGGCTACATCCCGGGCATCCCCCGCTGCTGACCCCCTGTGGTCTCCGGCGGGGTGACCCGCCGGAGACCTGCCGGTCCGTCAGACGTTCAGCCGCCAGATCGACAGGTTCAGCGCGGCGGCGAAGGTGACCCACGCCCAGTACGGCAGCAGCAGCGCCGCCGCGACCCGGGACACCCGGGCGAAGAGCACCACGGTGAGGCCGATCGCCAGCCACATCACGACGATCTCGGCGAACGCCAACCCGTACCGCCCCGCGCCGAAGAACAGTGGCGTCCAGATGGCGTTGAGCACGAGTTGGGCGGTCCACGCCCACAGGGCGGGGGAGAAGCCGACCCTGCGCCAGACCAGCCAGCCGGCGACGGCGATCAGCGCGTAGAGAACCGTCCATACCGGGCCGAAGAGCCACGACGGCGGTGCCCAGTCCGGCTGGCGCAGGCTCGCGTACTCGTCGGTGGTGCCCCGCACTCCGAGCCCGCCGATCGCGGCCGCGACGAAGACCGCCGCCGCGAAGCCGGCGAGCGCCCAGCGCGACCGCCGGCCTGAGGCGGGCCGTGCCTCGCGAGATATCTCCATGGTCGAGATATTTCCACCGAGCGTCAGGTCAAACACCAAAAAAGCGCCGGGGCCGCTGCGGCCGGTGCTTCTGTCGGGAGGACGAAGCTCCGGTCGCGGCGACCCCGACGGGTCCCGGTTTTCGTGAAGAGTGTGGTTGGAAGGACGAGCGTCAATTGAAGATGCTGACACCACCCGGGCCGACCAACAGCCCGACAACGATGAGGACGATGCCCCACAGGATCTGCCGGCGGAACAGCGCGAGGATGCCGGCGACCACGAGTACGACTGCGAGAATCCAGAGAATCAGCTCCATGACCTCTGACTACCCGACCCGCCGAGCGGGGAAACCTGGTCCGTGTCGAGTTGATCCCCGACATGAAAGACGCTGTACGCCTGCTTGATCACCGGGTGCGCCACGTTGCGCACGCGTACCCCTCCCGGGGTGGTGCCGCGCTCGGTGCCGGCGTGCGCGTGCCCGTGCAGGGCGAGGGCGGTGGGGGCCGAGTCGATCGCCTGTCCCAACTGGTACGAGCCCAGGAACGGGTAGATCTCCAACGGCTCACCGAGCAGCGTGTCCGGGACCGGGGCGTAGTGCGTGAGCGCCACCAGCATGTCGCAGTCCAGCGAGCGCAGGGCCGTGCCGAGGCGGTCCGCGCTCTCGTTGGTGGTCCGGACGAACGCCTTCATCTCCGGCTCGCCGAAGTCGCTCGCGCATCGGCCGGCGAACCCCCCGCCGAAGCCCTTGACCCCGGCGATGCCGAGCCGGCCGCCCGCGCAGTCCAGCACGACGCCGTTGCCCTCCAACACGGTGATGCCCGCGTCCTCCAGCACCTTCACCACCTGTGGCACCTGGTCACACTGGTGGTCGTGGTTGCCCAGAACGGTGACCACCGGTACGGCCAACCCACCGAACTCCTCTGCCACGCAGCGCGCCTCGGCCTCGGTGCCGTGCCGGGTCAGGTCGCCGGCCAGCAGCAGCACGTCGGCGCACTCCGGCAGCTCCTCCAGCGCCGGGCGGAACCGGCCGACCACGTCCTCGTCCAGATGCACGTCGCCCACGGCGGCGATCCGGATCACCATGAAACCTCCCTCAGGGCAGTTGCTCGATCTCCGTGGGCGCCTGGACGCGGATCACACCGATGTCGCTGGTGATCGGCACGTCCGGGAAACGCTCGGACACGAGACGCAGGATCTCCTCCCGCCGGTGCGGGCTCTCCACCTCGCCGTAGAGCACGAGGGCGTCCTCCCGCCGGATCACTGTGATTCCCTGCTCGGCGACGGCCGGATCCTCGGTGAGCAGCCGTTGGATCTCCGCTTCGACGTACTCGTCGGGTGGCGCCGCGCCACCGGCCTGATCGTTCGTCACGGTGTCTCCTCTCCTGCCGGGGTGCCGGGCTCCGGCACCACCTCCAGCCGGTCCAGCAACACCAGAAACGCCTCGGCGTACGGCGAGTGCTGCGTCTCCTTGCGTACCCGTTCCCAGTCGATCTGCTCCCGCAGCGACCGGGCCAGGGGGAGACCGCGGGCGAAGTCGCAGTAGTGCTGGGAGAAGCTGAGCAGCTTGTGCACCATGAGCTGGCTGGCGGACAGGACCGGCATCTGGATGGCGTCCACCGGGCGTACGACGGTGTCGGCGAACGTCTCCTCGGTCACCGGCGTCTCGATCGGCCGGTGGATCAGGTCCACCATCCGCTCTTCGTCGAAGACCTTGACCAGCCAGTCCTCCGGCGGTCGCTCGGCGCGGAAGCCGGCGGCCACCAGCGCCTCCAGTGACCGTTCGACGTCGGCCTCGCGAATCAGGAAGTCGACGTCGTGGTCGCTGGAGTGGCCACCGTGCGCGTAGACGGCGAAGCTTCCGCCGAGGGCGAACGGGATCTCGGACTGCTTGAGCACGGCGGCGACCTTCTTCAGGGTGTGCACCAGACTCTCGTCTCCGCGCTCAGCCATCTGGATCTCCCGTCGGTCGTGTGGGTGGACAGGCGGTTGGATTCGAACCCCCGTACCCGGCATTCCGGTCGCCCACACCTGCTCTGGTCGCGGTCGGGTGCCAACCGGAACAAACGGTATTAACCACGCAGGCCGCAAGCGTAGGTCGGATAACCTGTCGAGGGTGGCCAGACCATCGGGGATGCGACGCGACACGACCCGGTTGCGCACCGTCGCACTCATCGGCATCGACGGCTCGGGCAAGACCACACAGGCACACCGACTGGCCGACGCGCTGACCGCCGCCGGCCGTCCCGCCACGTACCGCCGCAACGCCAGTGGGCGTCGCTGGCTCGGCCGGCTCGCCCACCGTCTCGGCCTCTCCGACGCGCAGCGTCTCGTCGGGCGTGACGGCGTCCTGGCGGTGGAGTCCGTGCTGCGCTGGTTGGCCATCGCCGTGGCCCTGCTGAGCTGCCTGCTCACCGGTCGGACGGCCGTCATGGACCGCTATTCGGCCTGCCAGTACGCCAGCATCCGCGCTCACGGCGGGCACCGCTGGGAGCGCCTGGCCCGGGCCGGCTACCGACTGTTCCCGACGCCGCAGGTCACCTTTCTGCTCGCCGTCGACCCGGCCGAGGCGTACCGGCGCATCGAGGAGCGCGGCACCGACCACGAGTCGATGGGCTGGCTGACCGCAGCGGACACTGCCTACCGGACCCTGCCCGAGTACCCGAGCTTCGTCCTGGTCGACGCGGGTCGTTCGGCCGAGGAGGTGACCGAGCAGATCCAGGCGCACCTGTCCTCCTGGCTGCCGTCGGACGCTGGCCCCGACCGGGCGCGGCCCTCGACCGTGGCGCCGCCGGCGCAGTCACCCCCGGCGCAGTCACCGCCGGCGCAGTCACCGCCGGCCACCGCGGCCCGGGACAGGGACGGGCGCGGCGGCGGACCGTCCCTGGTTCAGGCGCGTCCGTAGACCGGGACGGCGACCCCGGTGGTCGGCGCGGAGTCGCTCGAGGCGAGGAAGCGGATCACCGGCGCGATCTCGGCCGGGGTGACCCTGCCCCGCCCTCCACCTCGTCGATCATGAAGTTGTTGCCTGTCGGGTCGGCGTGTCGTGGCAACAACTTCATGATCGACCGGCCGTCGGGCGGGGTGGTGTCTGCTGAGAGCAGAGGGGTTCGTCTTTTTGGATGGCTCTGGCGCAGGATCTGGGGATGGCGCGGATTCTGGTTCTTGGCGGCACTCGTTTTCTCGGTCGGGCTGTCGCTCGGCTGGCCGTCGCGCGGGGGCACGACGTGACCTGCGCGGCCCGGGGCGTGTCCGGCGCGGTGCCGGAGGGGGTGCGGTTCGTGCCGGTCGACCGCGACGACCCTGCGGCGCTGACGCCGCTCGCCGGCCAGCGTTTCGACGCGGTGGTGGACGTGACCCGCGTGATCGGCCACGCCCGGCACGCGCTCGCCGCGCTGGCCGATCACGTCGGTCACTGGTCGTTCGTCTCGACGGTCTCGGTGTACGCGGACTACGCGACCCCGGGTCTCTCCGCGGCGAACACTCCGCTGTTGCCGCCCCCGCCGTCGGACGTGGACGGGCCGGGCCCGGGTTTCCGCTGGTACGGCGAGTGCAAGGTCGTCATCGAGCGGCTGGTACGCGAGCGGGTGGGTGAGGACAGGTCGTTCATCTGCCGGGCCGGGCTGATCGTCGGCGCGGAGGATTCGAGCAACCGCTTCCCGTACTGGGTGCGACGGCTGGCTCGTGGAGGCGAGGTTCTCGCGCCGGGGCGGCCGACCGACCGGGTGCAGTTCGTGGACGTCGAGGATCTGGCCGGCTGGCTGCTGCACGCCGCAGGCACCCGGCTCGGCGGCACGTACGACGGCATCGGGCCGACGATGTCCCGGGCGGAGATGCTGGCCGGAGTGGCCGCCGGTCTGGGTGTCGCCGATCCCCGTCTCACCTGGATCGACCAGGACTTCCTGCGGGCACACGACGTACGCGAGTGGTGGGGGGAGCGGGCGCTGCCGCTCTGGGTGCGGCTGCCGGAGTCCGCCGGCCTGATGGACCGGGACGTCTCCGCGTCCCTGGCCGCCGGGTTGGTCGTCCGTCCGGTTGCCGACACTGTTCGGGCGACGGCCTCGTGGATGAGCGCTCACCCGGGCGACGTACCGCAGGGTGGACTCGACCCGGCGGATGAGGCGGCGATCCTGGGTACGTGGGAGGCTGAGCGGAACGCGTGAGCCGGACCGTCGACACGCGTCCCACCACAGACGGTGATGGTTGACGGTCACGCTTGGTGAAAGTAAGTTTCACCCGTGGCGAAGAGTCCGAAGATTTCTGCGAGTCACGAGCCTGGTGGGCTGATCGTCCACATCAGCGGGCTTCTGCCGTCGCTGTCGCCCGCCGAGCAGCGGGTCGCCCGGCTGGTCGTGTCCGACCCGGCCGCCGCCTCCCGCAGGACCATCACAGACCTCGCCACCGCAGCGGAGACATCCGAGGCGACGGTCATCCGGTTCTGCCGGTCGGTCGGGATGGACGGCTACCCGCAGCTGCGCATCCGGCTCGCCGCCGAGGCTGCCCGCCGCATCGAGCCCCCGGACGCCCGGGTCGTCGGCGGCGACATCCCGCCCGGCGCCGACCTCGCCCAGATCATCGCCACCATCGCGTTCAACGACGCGCGGGCCGTCGAGGAGACCGCCGAACAGCTCGACCCGGCCGTCTGCGAGCAGGTCGTCGAGGCGATCGCCGGTGCCGGCCGGATCGACATCTACGGTGCCGGGGCCAGTGGTTTCGTCGCCTCCGACTTCCAGCAGAAGCTGCACCGCATCGGCCGGATCGCCTTCTACTTCCCGGACGTGCACACCGCGCTGACCTCGGCGGCCCTGCTCGGTCGCGGCGACGTCGCGATCGGCATCTCACACACCGGCACCACCTCCGACGTGATCGAGGTGCTGGAGCAGGCTCGGACGCGCGGCGCGTCCACCGTGGCGTTGACCAACTTCCCACGCTCGCCGATCACCGAGGTCGCCGACTTCGTGCTGACGACCGCGGCCCGCGAGACGACCTACCGTTCGGGTGCCACGGCCAGCCGGCTGGCGCAGCTGACCGTCGTCGACTGCCTGTTCGTCGGGGTGGCCGCCCGTAACCGGTCCCGCGCCCGCAAGGCCCTCGAGGCGACCGCCGAGGCGGTCCAGTCGCACCGGGTGGGCGCGAGCCGGAGGCGGGCATGACGCCCGGTTCGGTGGAGCCGGACAAGGACATGCCAGCACCGCCCGCCCGACCGGCGGTCCGGGTGGGCGCGCCGACCGAACGGCGCAACCCGCTCAGCGTCGACCTCGACCTGATGTCGACCCGGGACGTCCTCACCGTGATCAACGAGGCCGACCGACGGGTGCCGGCGGCGGTCGCCACCGTGCTCGACGAGATCGCCGCCACGGTCGACCTGGCCGTCGCGGCCCTGCGTGGCGGCCACCGGGTGCACTACTTCGGTGCCGGCACCTCCGGCCGGCTGGGTGTGCTCGACGCGGCCGAGCTGGCCCCCACCTTCAACTCGCCCCGGGACTGGTTCTGCGCCCACCTCGCCGGCGGCCCGGACGCCATGGTGCGCGCCGTGGAGGACGCCGAGGACGACGACCAGGGCGGCGCCCTCGAAGCGGCCGGATGTGTGCGCGCTGGTGATCTCGTGGTCGGTCTGGCAGCCAGCGGGCGCACCCCGTACGTCCTCGGGGCGCTCGCCGCGTCCCGCGCCACGGGTGCCTCGACCGTGCTGCTCTGCGCCAATCCGGAGGCGGAGGCTGCCCGGTCGGTCGACGTGTTCATCGGGGTGGACACCGGACCCGAGGTGGTCACCGGGTCGACCCGGATGAAGGCGGGCACAGCGCAGAAGTTGGTGCTGAACGCGTTCTCGACCGCCGTCATGGTGCGCCTGGGTCGGGTCTACTCGAACCTCATGATCGATATGGTTGCCACCAACGCCAAGCTTCGGGGCCGAATGATCTCGATCCTGGTCGAGGCCACGGGCTGCTCCGAGGAGGTCTCCCGGCGGGCCCTCGGCGAGGCCGGGGGCGACCTGAAGACGGCACTCGTCACCCTGGTGTCCGGTGCCGAGGTGCCCGCCGCGCGAGCCGCCCTCGCCCGCTCAGCGGACCAGGTACGCGGAGCCCTCGCACTGCTCGCCTCCTGAGCCCGCCCACCCGGGAAGTGAATGAGGCTCCGGATTGTTCATCGGGGCGGAGGGTAATAACACCCCGTGGATGAACCGACCGGTCCGCCGCTGCGTATCTGGCAGTGACCAGGATCGCAGCAGGGTGGTGACCCGGGTCGCTGTGTCAGCACGGCGGGCGGTGTTGCCTATGGTGCGGGCGATGGTGATCCGTCGATCCACCAGCCCGTTCGAGGTGCCCAGCGACGTGCCACCTGACGGGTGCTGACAGCAAACATGGACCGTGCTCTCAGCAATTACTCAGGCATTCGTGACACTTTCGACTCACGGAATGGAATCCCTGACACGTCTCATCTGTTGTGTAGGTGTCAGCACCGGTGGGCACAGCAGAAGTTACCAGGGGCTGACCGGACGTGGGGAATGGCAAGGAACCGGGCAACCGGCGCGAGCGAGGGGACCGTGGGCAACGTGGACAAGAACATCGGCATGCGGACCGACGAGGTTGCCGAGGAGCGCGACCTGGTCGGCGTCTACCTGCACGAGATCTCCCGGACGCCACTGCTGGACGCCGCCAAGGAGGTCGATCTCTCCAAGGCGATCGAGGCCGGCCTCTACGCCGAGCACCTGCTCGGTGAGGATGCCGTTCCCGACGGTGTCGACCGAGATGACCTGGATCGGCTGGTCGTCGAGGGTGAGCGCGCGAAGGACCTCTTCATCCGCGCCAACCTGCGACTGGTCGTGTCGATCGCGCGTCGGTACGTGCGCTCGGGGATGCCCATGCTGGACCTGATCCAGGAGGGCAACACCGGCCTCGTCCGGGCGGTCGAGAAGTTCGACTACGAGCGTGGTTACAAGTTCTCCACCTACGCCACGTGGTGGATCCGCCAGGCCATCAGCCGGGCGATCGCCCAGCAGGAGCGCACCGTGCGTCTGCCGGTGCACCTGGTGGAGGACGTCAACCGGATGCGCAACGTGATCCGGCAGCTCACCCGTGAGCTGGGCAGCGACCCGGAGCCGGAGCAGATCGCGGCGTCGCTCGGCGTGACCGTCGAGCGGGTCAACGAGCTGCGTCGCTGGTCGCAGGACACCGTGTCGCTGGACACCCCGGTCGGCGACGACGGCGACACCAACCTCGGTGACCTGGTCGCCGACAGCGACGCGCCGTCGCCGGAGGACATCGTCCTCAGCGGCCTGGAGCGGCAGCGCATCGAGGGACTGCTCAACCACCTCGACGACCGTTCGGCGGGCATCATGCGGGCCCGCTACGGGCTGGAGGACGGCCGCGAGCACTCGCTGACCGAGGTCGCGTCGCGCTTCTCGCTGTCCCGCGAGCGGATCCGGCAGCTGGAGATCCAGGCCCTCGGCCGGCTCCGCGAGCTGGCTCGCGCGGAGGGGCTGCAGGCAGCCTGACCTGGTAGTAATGACGGCGAACGGCCGGCGTCCGATAGGGGGACGCCGGCCGTTCGCCGTCTCGGGGTCCGCTAGCGGACCCGGCCGTAACCGTGGATCGACATGAGGTTCATGCCACGCTTGAGCACGTTGCGACCCGCGCTCGGCGCGTCGATGACCTGCCCGTCGCCCACGTACAGGGCGACGTGCCCGAGACCGCTGTAGAAGACGAGGTCTCCGGGCCGCAGGTCGCCTCGGTCGATGTGCGCGACCGCGCCCCACTGCATCCGTGCGCTGTGCGGCAGCGACCTTCCGGCCGCCCGCCAGGCCGCCAGGGTGAGGCCGGAGCAGTCGTAGCCGTTGGGCCCTTCACCCGCCCAGACGTACGGCTTGCCGATCGCCCCGAAGGCGTAGCGCACGGCCGCGCCGGCATCACCGGCGACGGCCGGTACGTTCCGGGCCTCGGTCTTCGCCGTCGTGGGCGCCGGACGCTCGGTGGCCGCCCCGTACGCCTGCCGGCGCAGCTCGTACAGCTCGGCCAGGTCCTTCTCGATGCGCTTCTTGCCGGCCGCCAGCTCGCGGGCCTGTGCGGCCTGCCGGGCGAGCGTGGCGTCCAGCCGCGTCTTCTCGTCGAGGAGTCGCCGCTGGTTGTCGGTGAAGCCGGAGATGCGCTCCTGGCGCTGTCGGGTCAGCTGGTCGAGGGTGCCGAGCCGATCCATCAGGGCCGCGGCGCCGCCGGGCCGTAGCAGAGCGTCGGCGGTACGCAGACCCCCGCTCCTGTACGCGCTGTTGGCGAGTGCGGTGACGTCCGCCCGGCTCTGCTCGGCCTGCTCTTCGAGGGGGCCGATGCGGGCCTGTAATCGGGCCACCGCGGCTTTGTTGACCTTGATGTCCTCCGTGAGCTTGTTGTACGACTCCACGACCCGCTCCAGCTCGGCCGAGGACGTCTCGATCCGGCGGGTCAGGTCGGCGGGGGACGGCTCGGCGTGCGCCGCCGCCGTCGGGGCGATCAGGGCGGCCGACAGGCCGACCAGCGCCACGGTACGCAGCAGGGTTCTCAGGGATGACAAGAGCGAGAGGCTCCTCTCCCACGGCCGCCGACGGGGCTGCTGACGCCCTCGGCGACACCGGCCGGGGTCGTCCGGGTGGACGGCACTGGACCGGACCGGCCTGCTCAACCTAACCCGGGACGGTTGTGCTGCGCAGTTGAAGCAGGGGCGAATGTTGACCAAGTGGCAGGTAGGGCCGCTGCGGGAAGACAGCGTCAACGGGGCTACCGACACGGGAGCGAAGGGCAAAGCGGTCCGTTTTGCAGCTACTGACTGATATGCGACTTTCGTCGTTCCCGGCGTATGCCGCCGGTTAGCCGTCCGCCATAACCGATAAAACCTGAAATGGATGCTGTTTCCTGGCGATGTCGCCCGGACGGGTGCGCGGGCCGCTCACGTAAATGCCCAGGTGGAGTGGCGGTGCCCCAACACAATGGAGCCCGGAGCCGGGAATCCCGTCGTCGGACACGTCACACCCGTAGCCACGGACCCAGCCCGGCAGACCGCCCAGCGGGAGGAACCGTGAATCGTGAAGGCGCAACGACGCGACCGCAGCGAACGGTGCCCGGCGCCAGGTCCACGCTGCTCTACGCGCGACCCGGCATCATCGTCACCGTCGACAGGTTCACCGTCGGCCGTACCAGCTACCGCATCCTCGACCTGACCCACCTGCGTACCACCCGGGGCCCGCACGACCGGATCGCCGTCCGGGCCGTCGTGACCACCGGCTCCATGATCGGCATGGTCGGCCTGCTCCTCGGGTTCAGCGGTGGCCTGCAACGGCTGACCGCCGAGGCGTACCTCATCCTCGGAGCGGTCCTCCTGCTGCCGGCCGCGCTCGCCCTGGTCGGAGACCGCTGGCGGCCGCCCCCGTACGAGCTGTGGGGTTGGCACCGCGGCGCGGAGGTGCTGCTGTTCAGCGCCGACGACGAGCAGCAGTTCGGCCAGGTCACCCGGGCGCTGCTGCGCGCCCGGGAGGTCAACCGGTACGGCGACTGGGTCGACCCGATCGCGTCGGCCGACCCGTGGCGGCCCGACCGCTGACCGCCCTTCCCGGGCATCGCCGTTCAGCCGGCGACCGGCTCCGGGGTACGGGCGGTGGGACGCTCGAGCCAGGCGGTGACGCGGCGCTCGGCGTAGAACGAGACGAACGGCACGGTGCCGGCGAGCATCACCAGGAGCATCCGCTTCAGCGGCCAGTCGGCCCGGCGGCTCAGGTCGAACGCGGCGACCAGGTAGATCATGTAGAGGAAGCCGTGCGCCGGGCCGACCGTCTCCACGACGACCGGGTTGTCGAACGCGTACTTCAGCGGCATGCCGATCACGACCAGCACGATCAGCACCACGCCCACGATCCAGGCGATCACGCGGTACCGGGTAAGGGCTGCGCCCACCTTCGTCCGTCCTTCCGAAGCCCGGCTCAGCCGGGGTAGTCACCGGGCCGGGCGCCCGGATTGGCGTTCAACCATGACAGGTAGTCGTTGTACGCGGCCAGGGTCGCGTCGTCACCGGGCGACGCGTTGACCGGAACCCTCGTCACCCGCACCGGTCGGCGTACCGCCGGTCGGGAACCGGCGGTCGCGGCCGGCGGCGGCTCGACGGCCGGCTCCGCGGGTGGCTCGGTGCCTCCCTGCGCGGCGCGGCGGGCCAGGCGCACCTCGCGCCACCAGACGTAGACCACGAAGCCGGCGAAGATCGGCCACTCGACGGCGTACCCCCAGCTGAGGTTGTTGCCGGCCGTGGCCCGGCTGATCTGCCACCAGCCCAGCCCGAGGAAGCTCCCGACCAGCACGACCATGGCCACGTGACGTGCGATCCACGCCGGGGTCCAGAGCCACCTCATGGCGTCGAGGGTACCGGGAACGGCGGCGCTCTCCGACGCGGCGTCGTAGCTGCCGCGCGGGCGGGATGGTTTGGCGTCACCCGGTGTGGGCATCCGTCTAGACGCCAGCCCAAACGAGACCAGGGGGGCGATGATGACCGGATCGGTACGCGAGGACGGCTTTGCGTCCAGCGGCGGCACGGAGATGAGCCCGGAGCAGCGGGTGCCCGAGTGGGGCGGCGACCACCTCGCCGACCCCGGGGGCGTCGACCTCGACGGCGACGCGGTCGGCGTGGACCCGACGGAACTGACCGACGACGACCTGATCCGCGAGATGCACAGCCTGCACCGGACTCGGCTGGACACCCTCAGGCACGCGGCGGACTCCGCGCTCGCCAACCACCTGCGGCGCACCGCGGAACTGGAGACCGAGTACCTGGCCCGCAATCCCGGCCGGGAGGTCGACCCGAGCCGCCTGCGGGACGCCTGATGGCGGCGCGAGCCGTACGCGGCATGTCCGCGCCGCCCGAGGTGGTCTTCAACACGGCCACCGACCCGGCCCGCGCCTCGGCCTGGTTGCCGGCGCCGCTGCGCAGCGACGGGAGCCCTCCCGCCGAGGTCAGCGGCGAGGAGTTGCGGGCCCGGTGGGGCGAGGCCGGCTGGGCCGCCGAGATCCGGGTGGATCCGGCCGACTCGGGCGGCGCGCGGATCCAGCTCGACCTGACCGACGGCTCGGGCGCCGACCCGGACCAGTTGGCCGACGAGGCGCTGACCAACCTCGCCCGTGAGGTCGCCGACAACCTCCAGGCCGGCTGAGACACGGCCACTCGGAACGTTCACACCACGACAACATGGAAGGAGACCGGTGACCGAGACTGGCCTGCGACAGAAGGTGGCGCGGCTACGCCGGGCGTACGCGCCGCACGAGCACCGACCGCTCGGTGGCTACCTGGCGGCGATGGGCACCTACGCGGGCGTGACCGCTGCGCTCGCCGGTCTGGTCAAGGTGACCGGCCGGCCGGTTCCCGAGCGCCCCGCCACGGCCGACGTCGTGCTGCTGTCCATCGCCACCCACAAGCTCAGCCGGCTTCTGACCAAGGACGCCGTGACCAGCCCGCTGCGAGCCCCGTTCACCCGCTACGACCGGCCGATCGGCAGCGGCGAGGTGATGGAGCAGGTCCGCGACTCGGGCAGCTCCACGCGGCACGCCATCGGCGAGCTGCTGAGCTGCCCGTTCTGCCTGGCGGTCTGGGTGGCCACGGGGCTCACCGGAGGTCTGGTGCTCGCCCCCCGGCTCACGCGCCTGGTGGCCACGGCGCTCACCGCCGTGGCCGCGTCCGACTTCCTCCAGATGGCGTACGCCTCGGTGCAGCAGGCCGCCGAGGGCGGTCACGACGACTGAGCCGACGACGAGGACGGAGAGCGGGGGCCGGCGAATCGCCGGCCCCCGCTGTCGTGCAGGTGTCAACGCTGCATACCGGACCAGCCGTGCGGCGACTCCGGCTCGCGTTCGTCCTCGTCCGCGCCGGTGATGATGTCGCGATCCACCGCCGTGCGGTCGTGCTCGTTGGCGAAGTCCGGCTCGGGCGTGGTGTCCCTGCCCTCCGGCGGCTGGCCCAGCGCCGGGACCTTCTCGTCGTGGTCCTCGTGGTGCGTCATGGTGTGTCGTCCCTTCGGGTCGCCGGGCTCGCTGACTACGCTCCTACCGCTCACCCGACGTTGCCGCCCAGCAGGTCGCTGGCCTCGTCGACCGCGTACTCGCCCTCGGGCAGCGCGTCGATGCGCGCGAGCAGGTCCGGCGGGAGTTCGGCGGCGACGGCACGGCGATAGATCTCGCCCTGGGTGATGCGCTCCTGGCCCCGGTAGAGGTCGTCGAGCAGGTCGTCGAGGTCGCGGGTGTCCGGCTCGTCGGCCACGGATGCGTCGTCGGTCACGCTGATCAGCTACCCGGGCCGGAATCGGTCAAACGTCACGCCCGTCGCCCGACGGGCAAGCCGGCCGCAAGCCGATGACCTGGGCAAGCAGAGACAGCGCCGCCCCCGGCCTCGTGAGCCGGGGGCGGCGCTGGTGTCGGTGTGTAGGTCGCCTCTCGGCGAGTGGCGCGACGCGGCTCCAGCCGAACGGTATTCCGCGAGGGCTATTTAGGTGAGGCCCGGGGACACTGAACACACCGACACCTCAGTTAACCAGGCCCCACCCGTTCGTGTTCCGTGCACCGCAGTGCCGACCGTCACACCCCCGCGGCGGGGGTGGGCAGGGCGGCCCGGCGGGCGCGGACGGCGGCGGCCAGCCCGTCGAGCACCTCGGCGGTGTCGTCCCAGCCGAGGCAGGCGTCCGTCACCGAACGGCCGTACACCAGCTCGCGGGTGGGATCGAGGTCCTGCCGGCCGGGCAGGAGGAACGACTCCAGCATCACACCGGTGATCCCGCGCTGGCCGGCGGCCAGTTGGGCGGCCACGTCGGCGGCGACCAGTGGCTGGTTGCGGTGGTCCTTGCCGCTGTTGGCGTGGCTGGCGTCGATCACCAGACGCTCGGGCAGCCCGGCAGCCCGAAGCAGGTCGAGCGCACCGGCCACCGACTCGGCGTCGTAGTTGGGCCGACCGCCACCGCCGCGCAGCACCAGGTGACCGTCGGTGTTGCCACGCGTGTGCATGATCGCCGGGGTACCCGAGAAGTCGATGCCCGGGAAGACGTGCGGCACCCCGGCGGCGCGGATCGCGTCCACGGCCGTGCCGATGCTGCCGTCGGGGCGGTTCTTCATGCCGATCGGCATGGACAGGCCGGAGGCGAGCTGCCGGTGCACCTGGCTCTCCACGGTGCGGGCACCGATCGCGCCCCAGCCGACCGTGTCGGCGATGTACTGCGGGGTGATCGGGTCGAGGAACTCGCAGCCCACCGGCAGGCCGAGGCGCAGGACGTCGAGCAGCAGCGCCCGGGCCCGGCGCAGACCGGTGTTGACGTCGCCGCTGCCGTCCAGCCCGGGGTCGTTGATCAGGCCCTTCCAGCCGACCGTCGAGCGGGGCTTCTCGAAGTAGACCCGCATGACGATGAGCAGGTCGTCGGCGAGCCGGTCGGCGGCGGCGCGCAGGCGCTCGGCGTACTCCAGCGCGGCGGCCGGGTCGTGCACCGAGCACGGGCCGACCACCACCAGCAGGCGGTCGTCCTCGCGGTCGAGAACGCGGCTCACCGCGCGGCGGTGCTTCAGCACGGCCGCGGCGAGTGGGGCTTGAAGGGGCAACTCGTGGTGCAGCAGGGCGGGTGTGGTCAGCGGCACGACGCGGTCGATCCGCTGGTCGCTGACCCGATCGGTCTCCGGGGTCGTCACGGTGGGCATCCTTTCGCCGACCGTGCCCGGGGCCGGTGCCCGGGACGAGCCGGCTGCTCGTACGCAGAGGGGCGGGAACGACAGCTCCTGCCCGGCCGGCTCGGTCCTTGGTGACGTCAGATCATGGTGAAGTCACCGGCGTGAGCCGGCTGTCTAAACCATCGATACGTCCTCATCACCGGGCCAGCGTACCCGACCGGGCGGACGTCGCCCGCCCCTCGTCCCAAGATGCGGGGGGAACGTCGCGTGCCGAGGCCGGGCCCGGGGTAACAGGGGTGCCATGACTGACGAGCAGAGCGATCAGGAGCGGGCGGAGTCCCGCGCGCACCACCTCCTTCCCGAGGAGGTGGCGGCAGGCAGCGACGATCCGCAGGCGCAGGCGGAGGCCATCCTCGCCGAGTCGGACCTCCGCGAGGCGGACCAGAACGCGGCCCCGGACACGGTGCTGGAACGGCGTACCTCCGATCAGACCGTGGTCGCGGTCGAACCGCCGGACTGAACCGTCGCACCACGGGCCCGGCGTGATCCCCGGTAGGTCTGCTCGCGCAGCCAGGTGAGGGGGCCTGCCGCCCGCAGCCCGGCCGGCAGGTTGCGCACGGGGTCGAACGCGAGCGCGGCGTCCTGACGGGCGTCGAGCGGGACGCCGATGCCGACCTGGCCGACCGGCCGCCACGGCCCGACGGCGGACGCGACCGCGAGCACCAGGCGCGGCGCGTCCGTCCGGGCCGCGGCCGTGACGGCGGCCAGGGTGCGGCCGAGGTCGACCGACTCCGGGTCGGCCAACGCGGCCAACCAGAGTCGGCGTCGGTCCGTGCGATAGCCCATGATCGTGCTGTACGTCCCGGAGAAGCCGCGGCGGGGCAGGGGCAGATTCCGCAGCACCGGAGGCGCCCCGCTGGAGCTGACCAGCAGGTCGAACGGATGCCCCGCCCCGGAGTGCACGCGCAGCGCCAGGCCCAGCACGTCCGGCCACCCGCCCGGTGTGGGCGTCCCACGGGACAGGCGGACCGTGCCCGCGTACTCACCGGGGTTGTCCAGGAGGTCGACCCCGACGGGCGGTCCGGGCGTACCCCAGATCGTCACGTGGGCGGCGAACGACGCGCCCGCCGGATGCAGCAACCGGCCGCGGCGCAGGCGGCCGAGGGCGGCGCTCGCGCGTTCGACGGCGCGGGCCGCCGGTCCGGCGGCGTGACGGGCGGACTCCTCGGGGGTCGGTCGGGTCATACCCCCTGCGGAACCCCGAGCGGACGACTCGATGCCGCCGCGCGGGTCGGCTCGCCGACCCACCGCACGTCACCTCTCCGCCCGCGAGATCGGATAGCGTCGTGCCATGCCCGACAGTGGTTACCCCTGGCCCATCGAGACGTCCCGACTGGACAACGGCCTGCGTGTGGTGGTGAGCGAGGATCGCACCGCGCCCGCGGTGGCCGTCAACCTCTGGTACGACGTCGGATCCCGGCACGAGCCGGCCGGGCAGACCGGCTTCGCCCACCTCTTCGAGCACCTCATGTTCGAGGGCTCGGTGAACGTGGCGAAGACCGAGCACATGAAGCTCATTCAGGGCTCCGGCGGATCGCTCAACGCCACCACCAACCCGGACCGGACGAACTACTTCGAGACGGTCCCGGCCGAGCACCTGGAGCTGGCGCTCTGGCTGGAGGCCGACCGGATGGGTGGGCTGGTCCCGGCGCTCACCCAGGAGACGCTGGACAACCAGCGCGAGGTGGTCAAGAACGAGCGCCGGCAGCGCTACGAGAACGTCCCGTACGGGGACGCGTGGCTGCGGCTGCTGCCGCTGCTCTACCCGCCGGGGCACCCGTACCACCACTCGACGATCGGCTCGATGGCCGACCTGAACGCCGCCGATCTCGCCACCTTCCAGGCGTTCCACGAGATGTACTACGCGCCCAACAACGCGGTGCTCACCGTCGTCGGCGACGCCCCGGCCGCCGAGGTGTTCGCGCTGGCCGAGAAGTACTTCGGGGCGTTGCCCGCCCGCGACGACATCCCGGCCGCGCCGGACGGTCGCAGCGTCCCGGCGACCGGGCAGCCCGCCGTGGAGACGGTGACCGCCGACGTGCCGGCGCCGCGCGTCTACATCGCCCATCGGGGTCACCCGTTCGGCAGCCCCGGCTACGACGTGCTCACCGTGCTCGCCACCGTGCTCGGCAGCGGCCGTGGCAGCCGGCTCTACCAGCGGCTCGCCGACGGCGAGCGGATCGCCCAACCCGACCTGGTCGGCGCGTACGGGGTGGACCTCGCGCACGCCCCGGCGCCACTGATCGCCACCGCCACCGCCCGCCCCGGCGTGAGCGCCGAGCGGCTGGTCGACGGGCTCGCCGAGGTCGTCGACGAACTGGCCACCGTGCCGGTCACCGCCGCCGAACTGGACCGGGCCAAGGCGCTGCTGAGCACCGCGTGGTGGCGGCAGATGTCGACGGTGGACGGCCGCGCGGACACGCTCGGGCGGTACGCCACCCAGTTCGGTGACCCGGCCCGGGCCGCCGACCGGCTGCCCGCCTGGCTCGCGGTGACCGCCGAGCAGATCGCCGAGACGGCCGCCGAGGTGCTCGGCGCCGCAGACCGGGTCACCCTGACCTACCTGCCCGAGGAGACCGCATGACGCTGATCACCGACCGTCCCGGCCCGGGTGCCGCTCGCCCGTACCGGTTCCCGCCGGTGGTCCGCCGCGCGGTAGCCGGTGGCCAGGTGGTCGCGGCACACCTGCCCGGGCAGAACCTCGCCGTCGCGCTGCTGCTCCTCGACGCCGGCGCCGGCCGCGAGCTGACCGGCAAGGAGGGGTTGGGCGGCGTCCTCGCCAAGGCCCTCGAGGAGGGCACCGCCCAGCGGGACGGCACGGCGTACGCGCTGGCCATCGAGGCGCTGGGCACCGAGCTGGTGACCGGGCTGGACTGGGACTCGTTCCAGGTCAGCGTCCAGGTTCCGGTCGACCGGCTGACCGCTGCCGTGGAACTGCTCGCCGAGGCCGTCCGGACGCCCCGACTCGACCCTGCCGACGTGCGGCGGGTCCGCGACGACGAGGCGAACGCGCTGCGCATGGACTGGGCCAACCCCGGTCCGCGCGCCGACGCCGCGCTGCGCGCCGACCTGTTCGGCGCCGACACCCGCTGGGGACGACCGATGTACGGCGACCCGGACTCGGTGGCCGCCCTGGACACCGAGGACATCACGGTCTTCCACTCCGAGTGGTTCCTGCGGCCGGGCACCCTCGTCGTCGCCGGTGACCTCGACCGGATCGACCTGGACGCGCTGGCCCGAGCGGCGTTCGCCGGCACCGGGGGCGGCCCGGCCGAACAGAGCGGCCCGATCGAGGTGCCGGTGCACGCCGGCCGGCGGATCATCCTGGTGGACCGGCCGGGCTCGGTGCAGTCCACGCTGCGGCTGGGCCACCCGTCGCCGCACCGGGCGCACCCCGACCACGTACCGATGACCCTCGCCGGCACGGTCCTCGGCGGGGCGTTCACGTCCCGGCTCAACCACCTGATCCGCGAGGTGCGCGGCTACACGTACGGCATCCGGGGCGAGTTCGCCTCGTCCCGCCGGTTCGGCCGGTTCGCGGTCAGCTCCGGCGTGCAGACAGCGGTCACCACGCCGGCCCTGGTCGAGGCGGTGGGCGAGATCGCCCGTACGCAGGCCGAGGGCGTGACCGAGGACGAGCTGGCCGTGGCCCGTTCCTGGCGGGCCGGGCAGCTCTCGGTCGAGTTGCAGAGCCCCCGGGCGATCGCGTCCGCCCTGACCACGCTTGTGGTGCACGACCTGCCAGACGACTATCACGCCCGGCTGCGCGAGGAGCTGCTCAACGCCGACGTGGACCAGGTCTCCGCCGCGGCGGCCACGCACCTGCACGCGGACGCGCTGACCCTGGTCATCGAAGGCGACGCAGCGGTCATCCGCGAAGACCTTGAGTCCGCAGCCCTAGGAAACATGCTCCCCTAACCCTCCCCCGCCCCCCGCGCTCGTCCCGGCCCTGCCTTCCGTTGATCATGAAGTTGTTGCCACGACACGCCGCACCAGGTGACAACAACTTCATGATCGACGCGAGAGGGGGGTGGGTGGGGTGTGAGGTGGGACCCGGGGGGTGGGAAAGGGTTCCCGGTTGTGGGGGTGGGGTGGGTAGCCTCCGGGCATGAGGATCGGCATTGTGGGAGCCACCGGCCAGGTCGGTGGCGTGATGCGGCAGGTGCTGGCGGAGCGGGAGTTCCCGGCGGAGCAGGTGCGGTTGTTCGCCTCGGCGCGGTCCGCCGGGCGTACGCTGCCGTGGCGCGACGAGGAGGTCACCGTCGAGGACGCTGCGACGGCGGACTACTCCGGGTTGGACATCGTGCTCTTCTCGGCCGGTAAGGGCACAGCCAAGGAGCTGGCTCCCCAGGTCGCCGAGGCCGGTGCCGTGGTGATCGACAACTCGTCCGCGTTCCGGATGGACCCGCTGGTGCCGCTGGTGGTGGCCGAGGTCAACCCGCACGCCGCGGCCGACCGCCCGAAGGGCATCATCGCCAACCCCAACTGCACCACGATGGCCGCGATGCCGGTGCTGCGCCCACTGCACGCCGAGGCGGGTCTCATCGGGCTGGTCGTCTCGACGTACCAGGCCGTCTCCGGCGCCGGGCTGGCCGGCGTCGCCGAGCTGGACGAGCAGGTCCGCAAGGTCGCCGAGCATGCCGCCGGGCTCGCCTTCGACGGGTCGGCCGTGGAGTTCCCCGCGCCGCGCTCGTTCGCCGAGCCGATCGCCTTCAACGTGCTGCCGCTGGCCGGCTCGATCGTCGACGACGGCTCGTTCGAGACCGACGAGGAGCAGAAGCTCCGCAACGAGAGCCGCAAGATCCTGGAAATCCCCGACCTCAAGGTTTCCGGCACCTGCGTCCGCGTACCGGTCTTCACCGGCCACTCGCTGCAGATCAACGCCCGGTTCGCGCGCCCGCTCACCCCGCAGCGGGCCCACGAACTGCTCGCCGACGCACCCGGGGTCGCGCTGACCCCCGTGCCGACGCCGTTGCAGGCCGCCGGGCAGGACCCGACCTACGTGGGTCGCATCCGCGCCGACGAGACCGTCGAGTACGGGCTGGCCCTGTTCTGCTCCAACGACAACCTCCGCAAGGGCGCGGCGCTCAACGCCGTACAGCTCGCCGAGTTGGTCGCCGCCGAGCGACGCTGACCGTCACCGTCGAACTGCGGGCCCCGACCGTCCACGGTGGGGGCCCGCAGTCCGTGACGGGACCGACAGGTCGGAAGCAGGAGCACTCGGCTCGTGTTTGGATGGACGGAGCCGTCCCCGCCACCTGGAGGAAGCCGTGCCGGAAGACACCAACCAGCAGGCGTTGACCGACCTGATCGTCGGTCGTTCGATGGGTGTGCTGGCCACCATCAAGCGGGACGGACGACCGCAGATGTCCACTGTGGTCTATTCGTTCGACAGTGCCGCCGGCCTGATCCGGGTGTCCGTCACCGACGGCCGGGCCAAGACCGCCAACCTGCGACGGGACCCGCGAGCCAGCTTCCACGTCGCCAGCGAGGACGGCTGGGCGTACGCGGTGGTGGAGGGGCGTGCCGAGCTGACCTCTCCGGCGGCCGACGTGGACGACGCTACGGTCGAGGAGTTGGTGGGGCTCTACCGGTCGTTGCGCGGCGAGCACCCGGACTGGGCCGAATACCGCAGTGCCATGGTCGCCGAGCGGCGGCTGGTGCTACGCCTGCACGTGGAGCGGATCTACGGGATGCCGCCCCGCGGCTGACGGCCTGGTGGAACATCGAGCCCTCCCGGGGATGGCGGCCATCGGGTCAGCCCGGCTCGATCACGGTCACCCGAGGCCAACGCTGCGCGGGCCGGTGACGGGCCAGCCGCTGTCGGGACAGCGCGACGTCCACCCGGGCCGGGTTGTGCCGCCACACCCCGCCCAGCAGGTCCGCGAGGCCGTGCGGGGCGCAGATTTCCAGCTCACCGGTGGCCGGTAGGCGTACGGCCACCGCAGTGGCGTACTCCGGCCAGGTGGCCACCGCCTCGGCGACGCTGCGGTACGGGGCGATCGGCTCTCCGCCGAACTTCGAGGCGTACCAGGTGTGTACCGCCGCCTGGTTGCGCGCCTGCCAGGGCGCTTCCGGCCAGGCAGCGGTCAGTCGGGCGGTGGCCCGCTGGTCGTCGTCGCGGGACAGCCTCGCCGGGTCGAAGAAGACCACGTCGACGTCGTGGACGGTCGTCGGGTCGAATCCGTCGCCGTAACGCTCGCCCCAGACCAGGTCGCGCAGGGCGCCCGCGCCGATCCAGGCGTCCGGCAGGCCGGAGTCGCGGACCACGGTCAACGCCCGCGTCAACCAGGCGTTGCCGCCGATCAGGTCCCGCAGCTCACGCTCGCCACTCAGCACCTCGTGGACGCTAGCGGGTGTCGTCCAGGTGTGGTCCGGTCACCCGTCTCGCGTTCGGCAGCGACCGCAGCCGCCCCGGCCGATGGCGTTACCCCCTGCGGGGCGGCGGGTAGACGAGCCGTGCCGACACCGAGAGGGGAGCACCATGACAACGGTCGGAGAGTTCATGACGACCCGGTTGGTGACGATGGACGGCAACGACACGCTGATCGCCGCCGCGCAGGAGATGCGCGACAGCGCCATTGGCGACGTGGTGGTGACCGATGGCGACAGTGTCGTCGGTATCGTCACGGACCGGGACATCACGGTCCGGGGTGTCGCGGAGAACATGGACCCGGGCTCGACCCGGCTGAGCGAGATCACCAGCCGCGACGTGATCACCGTGAGCCAGTACGACGACGCGGTGTCCGCCGCGGACCTGATGCGTACCTACGCCGTACGCCGACTGCCGGTGGTCGACAAGGGCCGCCTGATCGGCCTGGTGTCGATGGGTGACCTCGCGGTCGAGCGGGAGCCGCAGTCGGTGCTGGCCGACATCAGCGCCGACGACCCGAACAACTGACCGGAGAGCGCCAGAGCGCCGGTCCTCCCGTCCCGGGAGGACCGGCGCTCCCACACCCACCCCACCCCCTCTCGAACCCCCGTGATCAAGAGGTTCGCGTCACCGCTTCCGGCGTCTCGTGACGCAAACTTCTTGATCACCGGGGCGGAGCGGGGGAGGGGGTGGGGGCAGGTCGGCAGGGCGGGGTGGGGTCACCCTTTTCGGGCGAGGTTGGGTTTGCGGGGTGCGGGGACCCGTGCGGGGACGTGCGGTGCCGGCCGCGAGGGCGGCGGGTGGAATCCGGGGCCTGGCCGACTGGGAGGAGTGGACCCGATGGTGGACGCGACCACGAGGTTCTTCGAGGACCTGGACCGGCGGGGGTACGAGCCTCTGCTGGCGAAGACCGCCGGGACACTGCGGATCGACCTGCACGAGGGGGCGCAGACCCGGCACTGGCTGCTGACGATCGACCACGGGCGGCTCAACGTGAGCCAGGAGGACCGGGAGGCCGACACGGTGATCGGCGCCAGCCCGGTGCTGTTCGACGAGATCGCGTCCGGTCGTGAGCACGGCCTGGCCGCCCTGCTGCGCGGGGACATGACGGTGTCGGGGGACGCCCGGTTGGTCGTACAGGTGGAGCGGATCTTTCCCGGGTCGCCGGACGCCCGTGGGCCGCGTCGCCGCTTCGCGGGGGAGATGCGCTGATGGGCCAGAGCAACACGATCCGGATCCTGGACGGCAACACGTTCGTCGTCTGCCAGGACACCGGCGACATCGAGGCGACGCCGAGCGAGCCGACCGGGCTCTTCTCCATCGACACCCGGTTCCTGTCCACGTGGGTGCTGAGCGTGAACGGAGAACGCCTCAACTCGCTCTCGTACGACGACCTGCAGTACTTCGAGTCACGGTTCTTCCTGGTGCCCGGGATGGCCACGCACTACGTGGACGCCAAGTTGTCGATCATCCGTGAGCGTGCGGTCGGCGGCAGCTTCCGCGAGGAACTCACCATCCTCAACCACGACGAGAAGGCGGTCGACCTGGAAGTTCGGATGGACGCGGCGTCCGACTTCGCCGACCTGTTCCAGGTCAAGGACGAGATCCTGAACAAGAAGGGCGAGATCTACACCGAGGTCGAGGCCGACAAGCTGCGCCTGGGCTACCGCCGGGGCAACTTCCGGCGCGAGACGGAGATCTCCTCGTCGGTGCCGGCCCGCTACGACAACCGGGGTTTCGCGTACACCGTGCACCTGGAGCCGAACGAGCGGTGGCAGGCGACGATCCACGTGGAGACGCGCGCGGTGGGGCCCGGGGACCGGGACCTGCGGATGGGGCTGCGGGTGCACGGCGCCGAGCGGCTGGCCCTGCAACACGACCTGGAGCGGTGGATCGCCGACGCCCCGAAGGTCAACAGTGAACACGGTCGGGTCGCCAGCACGTACCGACGCAGTCTGATCGACCTGGCGGCGCTGCGTTTCTCGCCGCTGTCGCTCGGTGGCGCGACGCTACCCGCCGCCGGCCTGCCCTGGTTCATGACCATGTTCGGCCGGGACAGCATCCTCACCTGCCTACAGACGTTGCCGTTCACGCCGCAGCTGTCGAAGACGACGCTGCGCATCCTCGCGTCCCTACAGGGCAGTCGGTTCGACGACTTCCGGGACGAGGACCCGGGGCGGATCCTGCACGAGATGCGCTACGGCGAGACCGCCGCCTTCGAGGAACAACCGCACTCGCCGTACTACGGATCGGTGGACGCCACCCCACTGTTCGTGGTGCTGCTCGACGAGTACGAGCGGTGGAGCGGGGACGTCGCGCTGGTCAAGGAGCTGGAACAGGAGTGCCGGGCCGCGCTCAAGTGGATCGACAGCTACGCCGACCTGGTCGGCACCGGCTACATCTGGTACGAGCGCCGCAACACCGAGACCGGCCTGGAGAACCAGTGCTGGAAGGACTCCTGGGACTCGATCTCGTACTCCGACGGGACCCTGCCGCCGTTCCCGCGCGCGACCTGCGAGGTGCAGGGGTACGCGTACGACGCGAAGGTCCGCGCGGCGCGGATGGCCCGCAAGTTCTGGAACGACCCGGAGTTCGCCGACCAGTTGGAGCGGGAGGCGGCGGAGCTGAAGGGGCGGTTCAACCGGGACTGGTGGGTGGACGACGGCGAGTACTACGCGCTGGCCCTGGACCCGGACGGCCGCCAGTGCGACATCCTCAGCTCGAACATCGGCCACCTGCTCTGGAGCGGCATCGTCGATCCCGAGCGGGCCGAGAAGCTCGCGGCGCACCTGGTCGGGCCGCGCCTGTTCTCCGGTTGGGGGGTGCGGACCCTCGCCGAGGGGGAGACACGGTACAACCCGATCGGCTACCACAACGGCACGATCTGGCCGTTCGACAACTCCTTCATCGCGTGGGGGCTGCGTCGCTACGGCTTCGCCGAGGAGGCCGCCACCATCGCCAACGGCATCCTGGACGCGGCCACCTACTTCGACGGGCGGCTGCCGGAGGCGTTCGGCGGCTACCCCCGGGAGCTGACGAAGTTCCCGGTGGAGTACCCGACGGCGTGCAGCCCGCAGGCCTGGTCGACGGGTACGCCGCTGCTGTTGTTGCGCACCATGCTCGGCCTCGAACCGCACGACGGGCACCTGGCGGTCGAGCCGCGTCTGCCGGTCGGGATGGGCCGCATCGAGGTCCTGGACATCCCGGGCCGGTGGGGGCGGGTGGACGCGTTCGCCCGCGGCCGGCTCGATCTGCACAGCCTCGCCGACTGAGCTTGGAACGACACCCGGCGGCACCGCACACGCCGCGTCGCCGCCGGGTCGGCACCCAGGCGATCTCCAGCCGGGCGGGGTAGATTCTGCGGATGCCGGAGCTCGTGTACCCGCCCGTTATCGCCGCTGCCAAGACGCTGTTCCGGGTCCTCGACCTGAAGATCACCATCGAGGGCGCCCACCACGTACCCCGCACCGGCGGCGCGGTGTTGGCCAGTAACCACGTCAGTTACCTCGACTTCGTCTTCGCGGGGTTGGGTGCGAACGCCTCGGGCCGACTGGTGCGGTTCATGGCCAAGCAGTCCGTCTTCGCGCACCGGGTCTCTGGCCCGCTGATGCGCGGCATGCGCCACATCCCGGTGGACCGGCAGGCCGGCGCGGCGTCGTTCCGGTCGGCCGTCGACGCGCTCAAGCGCGGCGAGGTGGTGGGCGTCTTCCCGGAGGCCACGATCAGCCGGTCGTTCACGGTCAAGGAGCTCAAGAGCGGCACCGTGCGGATGGCCCGTTCGGCGAAGGTGCCGGTGCTGCCGGTCGCGCTGTGGGGCACCCAGCGACTCTGGACGAAGGGCCGTCCCCGTACCCTCACCCGGCGTCACACGCCGATCACGATCCTCATCGGCGAGCCGATCCTGCCGGCGGACTTCCCGGACCCGAACGTGCTGGCCGCCGAATTGACCACCCGGCTGAGCGCGCTCGTCGAGCGGGCCCAGCGCGAGTATCCGGACGCGCCGACCGGCCCGGAGGACACCTGGTGGCTGCCGGCCCACCTCGGCGGGAGCGCGCCGACACCGGAGGAGGCCGCCGTGTTGGACGCCGCCGGTGAGGAACGCGCGCCCAGCGTCTGAGACACCCGGCGCGAGCCGCCGGCGGCACCCGCGCAAGCTGTCAGCGAAGCCCGGATGTGCCGTCGGCGAAGCCGTCCCAGGAGCTGGGCTCCGGCCCGGAGCGGTAGTAGTCGTCGCGGGAGCGGAACTCGACCGGCAGCGAGCCGGGCAGCGTGATCCGGGTTTCCCCGGCGAGCAGCGCAGGGCCGGCCCGCAGCAGCAGCACGTCGCGCTCCTGCGCGGAAAGGTCCACGAGTTCCGGACGGGTGAGCCGGAACGTGGCCACCGCCCGGCGTACCTGCCGAGCCAGGGCTACGACCTCGCCCGGTGAGCCGCCCAGTGCCAGCGCCGGCTGCTGGATGGTGCGCAACGCGTCGCAGACGATCATCAGTCGTGCCGGGTCGGTGGGCGGCAGCTCCAGCCGGGACGGCCACTGCCACCGGATCTGGCCGGTCATCAGGCCGGTCAGTCGCCCGGAGCGCCGGGAGCGGGGCGTGTCGTCGGCGACCAGGGAGAGCTGCGAGCCGGTGCCCACCCAGCAGATCCGCTGGTCGGTGACGGTCACCGAGACGGGACCGGGGAGCTGCCAGGCGCGCCGTGTCTCCGTCGGCCCGAGCAGATAGCCAGCGACGAGCAGCCGGTGTCGACCGAGCACCTTCTCGCCGGGCAGCGGACGCATGTCGTACCGCCGGTCGAGGGTGGGGCCGGCGTCGTCGTCCGCCGCATCGAATCGGTGTGGGCCTATGAAGAAGGGGGACGCGTCGCCATGCATCGTCACGACCTCCCGGTGAGTGGCTATGCGTCGAGCTTCGCCGATCGGCCGGCTACTTGTCATGACGCCCGTTAGGGGGTCGGCCGGTCGTGCGTCGCCTGTGACCGGTAGATGCCGATCTCCTCCGGGCGGACGAGGCCGTCCTCGATCGCACGGGCCAAGAGTGCCGCCTTTGTGGCTGCCGGGCGGCCCGCCCGGGTGTACTTGATCCGCGCCCGGTCGACGTACTGTTTCACTGTGTGCTCGCTGATCCGCATGCGACGGGCGACTGACGCCTTGGACATCGACTGGAACCAGAGCAGCAGCGCCTCGCGCTCCTTGTCGGAGAGCATCGGCCGGTCCGGTCTCGGATCGCCGACCATTGCGCCGGCCAGCGCCGGCGGCACGTACGGGCGGTCACTCGCCGCGGCCAGCACGGTCGCCACGCAGTGCTCGCGGCCCTCGTGCTTGGCCAGGAACGCCACCGCTCCGGCGTCCAGCGCGGCGAGCATCGTCTCCGGGTCGGTGTGCTCCGAGTAGACCACCACCCGCCGTCCCGTGGCGCTCAGCTCGGCCAGCTTGTCCAGGGCCATCCGGCCGTGCAGGCGCAGGTCGAGCAGGACGACGTCGGCGTCCGGCGCCGCGCGCAGCACCTCGTCCGGGTCGTCCCCGGTGGCCAGCACGGCCAGTCGCGGTTCGCTGGCGAGCCAGGCGCGTACCCCCTCGACGACCACCGGATGGTCGTCGACGATCGCCACCCCGACCGGCCGGTCACCGGTCACCCCGACCACCGGGTCTGCGCCCATCTGATGTCCCCGTCCCGTTCGTATAGCTGTTGCACCGGCCCGTCCTCGTGTTCGGTCGGAGGGCCGGTCGCGTCCGGTCCCTCCCGGTCCGGCGTGACGAGGCTGACCACCACCTCGTCGGGGCCGGCCACCACGGTCAGGCGGGCCCAACCCCGGGCGTCGGCCAGCAAACTGGTGAGCGGGTCGGCCAGCCGGCGACGGATCTCCACCGGCAGCGGGGGCGGGTTGCCGATCGCGACCAGGTCGATCGGCAGCCCGTTGCGTTCGGCCAGGTCGGCGGCGGCCCGCAACTCGTGCAGCAGCGGGTCGGGCACGTCGTCGGACTCGGCGATCAGGCGGCGCAGCCGGGCCGCGGCCAGTACGCACTGGCGCTGTACCTCCGGGTCGTCCGGGTCCGCCTCCCCGGCAGCCAACTCGCCGAGCACCCGCCCGGCCGCCGTGCCCACCAGGGCGAGCCGGTCACGGCGTTCCTGCCGGCCCCGCTCGGCGGCGGCCCGTTCGGCGGCGAGCGTGTGCATCGCCGTGGCTGCCGCGGCCCGGTCCCGGGCCAGGCCGACGATCACCGCGCTGCCGGCGAAGACCGCCACCTGCAGGGAGAAGGTGCCGTACACGTACATGGTGTAGCGGGCCAGGTCGGCCGTGCCCGGCGCGTACGCGAGGACGGCGGCGAGTGCGATCATCGCGTGGGTGGCCAGCAGGGCGACGAGGCCGCTGACCCGTCGTCCCCACAGGGCCAGCACGAAGAACCAGCCGAGGGTGCCCCACACCCAGTTGGCGGCGGTGAACAGCTGCCGTTCGCCGACGGTGGCGAAGACCGCCGCGTCGACGGCGAGCAGCACCCCGGCCAGCGGCCACGGCGGCAACGGCGCGCCGCGCAGCAGCCGGACGCCGGCCACCGCCCCCGTCACGGCGACCAGGACCCAGCCGCCCAGCACCACAGTGGGCGCGGTGAACTGCGTGCGGGTCGCCAGCACCGCCGGCAGTCCGATCGCGACATGCCAGGCAAGCGCGATGGCAACGGCGACGATCCGGGCCCCCCGGTCGGAGGCCTCGGCGACGGCGGCCGGCGCGGCGAGCGCGGTCGGCTCGGGTGTGGACCCGTCGGCCGGGCGGGGCCGCGGCACCGGCGCCACGCGGAGGTCGGCGCGGTCCGCCGACGCGCCGAGGTCAGCCGACACCGGGCCACTCCAGCCGGATTCGGGTGCCCGCACCCGGCGCGGACCGCACCTCGGCCCGCCCGCCGACAGCGGCCATCCGCCCGCGGATCGACTCGCGCAACCCGTACCGGTGGGCGGGGACCGTCTCCGGGTCGAAGCCGGGACCGTCGTCGACCACCTCGACCACGACGGCGACCGCGTCGCGGTTCAGCCGCAGCGTGGTCCGCGCGCACGGGGCGTGCCGGACCACGTTGGACAGTGCCGCGTAGGCGCTCTCGGTGATCGCGTCGGCCACCCCGGCGGGCACCGCGCAGGCGGTCAGCTCCAGGTGGACCGGCAGCTCGGGCAGCCGGTCGGGCACCGTGCGCAACCGCTCGTCGAGCAGCACCGGGCCGTCACCGGGCGCCGGGCCGAGGTCGGTGACCGCGACGAGGGTACGGAGGTCGGTGGCGCACCGCTCACGGAACGAGACCGACGGGCCGGACACCGCGCCCAGCCCCACCATGGTCAGGGTGCCGAGCACGGTGTCGTGCAGGTCCCGATTCTGCTGACGCTCGGCCTCCCGAGCGGTCCGGGCGACCAACGCCTCCCGGGTGACCCGCTGGTGCTCGGCGAAGGCGTGGTCGGCCCGCCCGATCCGGCGGCGCATCACCCCCGTCATCATCGCGGTACAGCCGGTCTGCACGAGCAGGGTGGCGGCGTGTGCCTGGGCCTCGGTGACGTTGCCGGCCGCCTGCGCGCCCGCCACGTACGCGGCGGTGACCAGCAGCCCGACGGGGACCGACCAGCGGGCCTTGGCGGTGGCCTGGGCGTTGATCACCGTGGTGCTGGCGAGCACCGCGATCCAGCTGCCCTCGCCGGGCAGCACCTCGGGCGCCACCAGGCGGGGGATGAGCAGGCAGGCCACCACTGTCACCGCGACGTCACCGGCGACCAGCGCGGGCCGGATCCCGTGGCGCAGCGCGCGGACGGCGTACCAGACCGACCACCCGGTCAGCGCGGCCACGCCAGGTAGCAGCAGGGCCTCGTCGACCGGTGGGGTACGCACCGACAGCGCCACGGCGGCACCGACCAGCCCGCACGTCAGCCGCAGCAGGGCCGGCAGCGTGGTGAAGATGAAGCTGAACGCGCCGCCGGCCGGACTGTCCAGGGCGGGCGGTGGCATGGTCGGGGCGGCAGTCGCCGGCATCGGGAGGTGTCCTTCCGACAACGACCCGGTCCGGGTCCGCACAGCGGAGATCGACATCGGAGAATAGCATGGCGTACGGTGAGCCTTCACCCACTGTACGCGCTGTGTCGCCGTGTCGTTACTCTGCGCTGCGGGGCTGGATCAGGTCCCACCGGTTGCCGTACAGGTCGGCGAAGACCGCCACCGAGCCGTACGACTCGTGTCGTGGCGCCTCCAGGAACCGTACGCCGGCCGTGACCATGCGGGCGTGAGCTGCGGCGAAGTCCTCGGTGTACAGGAACAGGCCGACGCGTCCGCCGGTCTGGTCGCCCACCCGCGCCTGCTGCTCGGCGGTGCTCGGGCGGGCCAGCAGCAGCGCCGTCTCGCGGGCACCGGGAGGGCGCACCACCACCCAGCGTGAGCCGTCCGGGCGGGGAGTGTCCTCCACCAACTCGAAGCCGAGCCCGCCGACGTAGAAGTCGATCGCCTCGTCGTACTCGTCAACCAGCAGGGCGACCAGTCCCAGATGTGCCATCCGGCCATTCTGCCGACGGACGCTCCCGCCTCGGCGGGCGGCGTCACCCATGGTCGGCGACATCACGCGGGAACCCCGCCGGGCCCGCACCCGTCTGATCCCACGGCAGAGAGGTGGTGAGCGGGATGCGCTCGGGCGGAACGACTCTGGTGGCGGCGCTTGTCGGCGTGGGGCTGTGCGGCCTGGCACTGGCCGGCTGCGCGGGCCCGGCCAGCACGCCGGGAGGCCCCGGCCCGGCGGCGATCGTCGAGAAGTGGACCTCGTGCGCCGAGATCGCACCGCAGGCGGGCGCCATGCTGCCCGTACCCCCGGGGGCGGGCGGGTCGGCCACGCCGGCCGGGGTCGAGCCTCGGGTCGGGCGGATCGATCCGGATTTCGTGCCGCTCGCCGCCGTGCTGTGCGGCCGTGACGTCGTGCCGGGAGCCGGTGGCGGCCGGGAGCAGGTGGCCACCGAGCGCCGCGCCGACGACATCGGGCCGCTGGTGGCCGCGCTGGGCCTGGCCGACCAGGAGAGGGGCCCAGGGCAGGTCGCCTGCACCGCCGACCTGCTCGTCCCACCCTGGCTGGCGCTGCTCGACGACAAGGGTCGGTGGCTGCGGCCGTACCTGCCGATGGATGCCTGCGGCAAGCCGCGCCCGGAGGTACGCGCGGCGCTGGACGGGCTGCGGTTGACCACCGTCGACAGTCGTACCGTCGGGGTTGTCGAATCCTCGGAGGCCGAGGCCGCCGGGTGCGCGCAGCGCTGGTCGGACATGGTGTGGGTCGAGGGCGCCGTCGGACGTCCCGGCCGCGTCGCGCCGGCCGCCGCACCGAAGGCCGGACCGCTGCGCCTCTGCGTCTACCAGGTGCCGCCGTCCGAGCGGGGCGGCGGCAAACCCGCAGGTGACTTCGTGTACGGCCGACCGCTGCCACCCGAGCGGCAGGCGGACGTGCTCCGGGCGCTGGCCGGCACCCGACCGGCGGCCGACTGCGCGACCCCGGCGTCCCGCTTCGCGGTGCTCCGGCCCGCCGACGGGAGCGGACCCGAGTGGTACGTCGAACTCGACGCCTGCCGGCGCTTCCTGGTGGTGGCACCGCCCGGCGGGTCACAGCTCGGGCAGGGTGACGCCGCGCTGGCGGCGCTGCTGGGGCCGAGCTGACCCGGCTCAGCGGATCGGCAGCGCCTTCGTGCCGCCGCCGGCGATCGAACGCTTGACGTTGGTGCCGCCGGACCAGTAGTAGCAGCGCACGCCACGGTCGCCGCGCTCCCACAGCAGGCGGTTCGGGAAGCGGTACGAGGTGCCGGTGCGGTAGATCAGATCGCCGTCCACCGGCACCTTCGCGTAACCGGCGACGACCTTCCGGCAGGCCGCGTGGATGGAGTCCTCGTCCCGGGTCGCGTCAGCCCAGGAGCGATCCGGTGCCATCCAGGTGCCGGCGTACTCGAACTGGTGTCCGGCGGTGCAGGCGACCGGCCGCAGCATCTGCCACTTGTCCTCGTTCATGCACCCGTAGTGCAGCGGGGAGCGGCTGGCCAGGGCGTTACGCAGCGATCCACCCCGTTGGATCGCCGCATCGCTCTCGCCGTTCGGGCCGTTGACCTCGTCCAGCTCGAAGATGTCGCACCGGTACCAGCGCGCGCCACCCGACCAGGCGGCCGGCGACGCCGGCGCGACCTGCACCGACAGACGGGCATCGCGCCAGTCGCCGCCCACGAACTGCTTCGCGCGCTTGTCACAGTCGGCAAAGGTCGACCGCATCGTCGCCGACTCCGTCTTGGGCGCCGCGGTGCGGGTAGCCAGAGCGCCGGTGAAGGTGCCGACGTGGAAGGTCTCCACCTTGTGCGTCTTCGCGCAGTCGACGGGGGAGTAGCTGCTGAGGTACGACGTGGCCTCGTCGATGAGGTGACACTCGTCGGCCTTCGGGACGAACTGCTGCGCCGCCGCCATTGGCCGCCAGTCGTCGGCCAGGTCACCATCCGTGCCGGCCGGCGTGCCGCAGCCCGCCAGCGCCGCCGTGAGGAACGCAGCCGTGAGCGCCGCCCAGCCGTACCGTCGCATGTGTTTCTCCCCGTGCCCCCGTGTCGAACGCGCGCAGCATATGGCACGGCCGCGACGAACCGGCACCGGCTTCCGGTGCCTTCTGGTTGGCCTTACCGTATCGCCCGTAGACACCCACCGGGCACCTCCTGTCGCTGCGTCAGCGACCTTCGTCGTGTCCACGGTCGTGCGCCCTGCCGTCGCCAGGGCCAGCAGGCGGGCCAGGCGGTCACGCAAGATCCGCGTCTGCCGCATCGAGAGGTGAAGTCGTTTTACCGCGCTGTCTTCTAGGCGCACCACCGGGGCGGCCCTACTCGCAGGTCATCGGCACGAATATCGACCTGGCGGCTGCTCACCTCTACCTGCGAGACCTGGACGGGGCGGCCGAGGCGCTGCATGGGGTGCTGGCCCTGCCACCGTACAAGCGCAACGTCTCGCTAACCGGTCGGTTGGCACGGATGGAACGTCTGTTGGACGAGGCACCGTGGAACGGCGATGCCGATGCTCGGTTGCTTGCCAACCAGATAGCGGTGTGGCTGTCGGAGACCTCAGCTCGACCGCTTGTGTGAGCGGTGCCAGGCGGCCAACACCTGCGCTTCCTTCTCCAAGCTGATCCCGATTCCGGCGGCGCGGTCGTGGTTGCTGACGCTCCCGCTCTCGACCAACCACCGCCAGGTGTCCCGGATGGTCAATTCGAGTTGGCGGGTGCGGAGGCCACCGGCCTGCGCGGCAGTGGTGTCGACGTTCCACACGCCGTCGAAGGTGCGCCAGAGCGGCAGTTCGGACCACTGCCGGACGCCCTGAGCGAGCAGAAAGTCGTCAAGAACCCAGGTGAAGAAGGCATCGGCCCTCGTCGAGTGGGCGCAGTCCGCCAGTAGTCCGCCAAAAGTCGCGCCACCCACCGGTGCGCAGACGTTGAACGCGCCAACCAAGTCGTCGGTGATGCTGCGCAGCGCGAACGCGGCCAGGTCGCGTACGTCGATCGGTTGAACTGTCCGGTTCGGCGAGCCTGGCGCTAGCACCTCGCCGCCAGCGGCCACACGGCCTAGCCACCAGGGCAGGCGGCCGACGTACTCACGCGGGCCGAGCACGACGCCAGCCCGCAGGATCGTGGCTCGGTCCGCCCCGAACGCAGCGAGTGCGGCTGTCTCGCATCCGGCCTTCTGATAGCCGTAGCGGGTCGGTCCGTCCTCGGTGTCCGTGCCGTAATCGGGGCCGGCGTCCGGTGGGCAGTAAAGCACCTCAGATTGCTCGCTCAGCGGCTTGACCGGCCAGTCTCGATAGACGCTGAGCGTCGACACGAATACGTAGCGATGGGTAACGGGGGCGAGCGCGCGAGCGACGTCGAGGACGTTCCTCGGCACGTAGCCCGAGGTGTCGACAACGGCATCCCAAGGCCCGGCGGTCGCCAGAGCAACGACGTCCGCATGACGGGTCCTGTCGCCTCTGACATGCCGCACGGCTTCCAGAAAGGGATCTGAGGTACCGCGGTTGAAAGTCGTCACCTCCCAGCCTGCACTGATAGCAGTCGTAACGACGGCATGCCCTACGAACCAGGTTCCGCCAAGCACCAGCAACCGCATGGGTTCATCTTGCGCCTTGGTCGGCTGCGGGCTGTATCTCGGACGGCTGGCGACTAGCTAGAGGCAGATCCAGCAGTAGATGTGCTCCCCGTTCGTGCGCGCTCGGCGGGCCAGTCCAACGAACTCCCGCAAGCGCGACAGCATGAGCTCCGGTCCCGTGTCGCTGTAGTGGGACAGCTCCTCGACGTGTGACCACCGCTCAGCCAGGCCCGGCAACTGGTCATCCGGGATGTCCGCAAGTACGTCGCGGGCGTGATCGCCCAACACGACGACCCACGGTCCTTCGTACTCACGGTCCTCAGCAGCACCGTCCGGCCAGATGAGCCGTTCCCCGACAAGGTCGGGCTCCCACGGCACGTCGAGGGCGAACGAGACGACCCGGCCGAGGACGACGGGCGGATCGATCCCCTTGGCGTCCACAGCATCCTCGACGGGCGAATCTCCCGCGCACACCACCGGGCCGCCGTCGGTGACGGCCATCAGCTTCGCGACGGCCTCGTCGTCGGAAGCGCGGAAGTAGTCGTACAGAACACCCACAGAAGTCTCCCGATCGGCTGCCACGTCACCACCCGTGGGGCGGCCGGGAGAACGTACACGTCCGCTACGTCATTTTGCCGACGGACCGGGGGCAATCCCTCCGGAGCGCAGCCTGCGTACGTACAGTGCCGTGCCGGTCGCACCCACCCGGTCGGACCAGAATTGGAACAGCTCGTCGCTCGGCACACCCCAGCCGAGGTCGCCGCCGGGCGCGGCGACATAGCCGTCCAGACTCACGTTCATGCCGAAGGTCAGTCTCCGCATCGTGTCAGCCTGCCGTGAATCGGCAGCGTCGCCGCGTGGAGCGCGCTGAGACGTCGACGGCCTGACCTGCTCAGCAAGCAGATCGAGGAGGCCAAGCTCCGACCTGGACGGCACTGCACGAGCCTCAGACAGACGGTGTGGCGCCCGGAGGTGTCCGGATGGCGTCAGCGGCAAGGCGGCAGTAATTTGACAGCGGGATCATGCTCGTCCGTCCCAGGGCCGGTTCTCCACGCTGGTTCGACGTTCGTCCGGAGGATTCTCCTGTGCGGGCAGACATGAACGACACGGGGGTTGACACCATGCGTACGTACATTGCGGCACCACCGGAGGCGATGCTGCACCGACTGCTCCTGCGGGCGGCGACGCGCATGTCCGACGAGGCGCTGGTGAAAGCCCGCCTCGCCCTGGCCGAGGGCGACGCAGCAACAGCGGCGGAAGTAGTCGCTGACGCCAACCCCGAGTTGCATCAGAATGATCGCCAGCTACTCGGCCTGTACCTTCCCGAGGGTGTGGAGCCACCCGTGCCGGTGTCGGCCGCGGTGACCGGGATCGCGTTCACGCCCGTTGAACCGGGTTCCGTGCCAGCCGAACAGATGCCGCCCGTACTAGACCTCACCAGCGGGCCTGAGCCGGCCAGCGACGCGGCTATGGACGCGGCCGACCGCGCCGCAGTAGCTGAGGCAGCTCGACTCTCGGGCGCGGTCGCGCTCTGGCGTTCCTGGCGTGGGCCCGGCGAACGGGTGTATGTGCTCGAGCTCGATGCCCCGGTGACCGAGCTGGCCGAGGCGACCGGTGCGGTGATGCAGGCGTTGATCGCTACCGGTGTGGAACTGCCGCTGGTGGAGTCCTATGCGACAGGTACGGAACAACCCGCACATCTGCAGCGTGCCCGAGCGTCATCGGCGTTGCTGTGGGCCGCCGAGGTGGTCGCGCCGATCGAGTTGGCCCGTGTCTTCGACTCCGTGGACGCCGTCGGGGGACCACGTTTCGCCGATGACCATGGGCGGATGTCCGATCCGGAGCGGCGACAGCTGCTGCGCTACCTGGACCAGGGTGTCGGTGTGCTCGAAACCACCGACCTCATGGCGGACGTCGTCGATCCGCATCGGGGTGACGTGGTGCCGATGTCGTACCGAACCGACGGGACGTTCGTGTGGACCGACACCGTGACGTACTACCTGCGCGAGTACGGGCTCGCTCCGGATCCCAGCCTGGTTCAGCAGGCACGGCGCAACACCTACCGAGTGCCGCAGGTTGGGGGCGTGGCGCTGCACCGTGCGCTCGCCGAGCTGTTCCGTCCGGTTGACGACGATCCCGTGTGGATTACGTGATCGCCGACGGGCGATGCCGCCTCCGCTGACCGCGTGCCCAGGCCCCGCCTGAGGTCAGGGGTACGTCAGCAGTTGAGGATGCCGTTAGCCAGGATGTGGAGTTGGGCGTCGTTGTCCCGCATGATCTGGCGCAGGTCGGCGATGGCGTCCACCCATTGTTGTTTCTGAGCGACGGTGAGCTTGCCGCGGTTGGCTTCGATGAAGGCATTGGCGTTCTCGAAATTGCCGGCCTTGACCTCGCCGATGACGGTGAGTACCGAGGCGGAGATGTCGGTGGTGCCCACCTTGGTGACCATGTCCGCCAGTTGGCCGGTGGTGAGGCCACCGTCGACGTCGAATGGCGTGTTGAGCTGTCCGGCTGTGTCCAGTCGGCCCACCGAGTCGAGGAGGACCTTGGGTCGTTGGGCCTCGTCGGCAGTCGCGTAGTCGAAGACGACATCTTCGTGGCCGATCGCGCCCAACTTCAGGACCGGCGCGAAGACACTCAACTCCGGCTGGTTGGGTACCCGGCCGATCATCTGCTCGACCTCGGTCAGGTTAGCCTTCATCTGCTCAGCCGACCAGCGCGCCCGTAGCCGTTGGAAGACGGCCTTGCTCGCCTCAAGGTCCACCGCCCAGATCAACTCGCCGAGCGCGTCGTCGACGCGCGCCACGGGGTTGTTCTTCTGGGCCTTCTTCGCCGCCGTGCGCACCACGGCGGGCGTGATCGCATCCAGAATTTCGGCGGGGGTGTTGGGCTGCCCGTGCTGGCGAGGAGAGGTGACGGTCCATCGGTAGGTGGTATCAAGAGCCATTCTGGAACTGTCGGACTTCTTCGTGGTCGTGTGCAGGATCGTCACACCGTACCTGTCTGTCACGGCAAGGAGATCCAGAGTGACCGCCCCGCGGGTGATCACGACGGGGGGATTGCCGCGTTGGGCGAGCTGTTCGAGCAGATAGTTCACCGTGGCGATATCGGCGGGCAGCAGGTCGTGGCCGACGCGCGGAGTGTCCAGAAGGATCACCGGGTGTTCGGCGTCAGCCATCGCGGCCAACTCACCGATCATGCGGTCCGGCACTCTCGCACTGTTCGCGGAGACGACGTACACGTCGCCATGTGCCGTGACGTGCCAGCGGCTGGATGACGATCCCGTCGCCAGCGGACCACCGGTCAGTCGCAGCGGCCAACTCGGCTGCGCGATCGCCTCCACCGGTTCGACCACCTCAGCCGGAGATCTCGGCTCTTCGGCGGCGGTCACGGCCCGTGCCCTGCCCCGATCGCCGAATTGGTGGTACACGTCGTTGGGGGCGTCCGGAGTGCTGTCATGGATATCCAGCCCGAGGGCCTCCGCGCCGTGCCACGCCGGTGATTGATGGAGGCGCGGGTACGGCGTGCCGGGTAGTAGCGGCGTGTCGAGATCCTCGATCTCGGTGAGGAGCGGTCCATCCTGTGCTGTCGGCGTCGTGCGGAAGCGGTGGAACGTCCCGTTGCCAGGCGTACCGGGTCGCATTCGGCCGTCTCTGCCAACAGCGACCTTGGGCGCGACGAAGGCGTGGCCGATGGCGGAGGTCCATACCGTTCCGTTGGCGGCGACGACATCGGTGCCATGCATCAGGGGGTGCTTGGACAACTCGGCGGCCGGTGATTGCGCCTCGGGCGCGGTCACGAAGTCGCAGGAAATGACGTCGACCGGTTTGCCGTAATCCGGATGCAGGCGGATGGACGAGGCGATGTCCGGCACCGAGAAGGCCCTCGACGCGCTGTCGACGAAGACACGCAGCCGTGACGGGTCTGCCGGGAAGGCTTGGGCAAACCGCAGCTTCTCGGCGTAATCCCTGTCGGCTGGGTCGGCCAGCACGAGCCCTGCGGGAACCCGTCGTAGCGCCGGCCGACGCTCGTGGCCGAAGCGCATCAGAGCCTCATCTGGCACACCGAGACGGCCGAGGATCGCGTACATGTCGGTCTCGTTCTTGGCCTGCGACACCGGCAGATCCATGCCGACCGACTCGGCGCCCCGTAGCACCTCGTACAGCGAGTGTTCGTCGGTGACCAGCATCCAGGCCGTGATCCCGAGGAGAAAGTCGTTGCGTGACTGCGCGGGCAGGCCGAGCATGTCGTACGCCCACAGCAGCCGCACAGTGGTGCCCGAAATCGCGCTGACGGTCGGGATGCCGGCCTGACGCACGGAATTCGTCCACGGCGCGGCCGACGAGGATTGCATCATGTACTTCGCACTGCCGGTCAACCAGGCCAACGGGAACTCTGGTCCTGACTCACCCTCACCCAGCCGGGACTCGAGCGCGTCGATCGCCTCGTCGTCAGGGGTGTCCAGAGTCGGCTTGAACGGAAGGTTGCCGGCTTCCCGTTGGTACTGTTCCTCCAACGGGTGCAGGCCCACGTTGAGGTCGTCGAGTTCTCGCCTGGTTGCCTGACCATAGAGGCCGAGATTGAACTTGTACGTGTTCTGCGGTACGCGCGGAATTTTCTCGAAGTGGCTCAGCGCGGTGACGAGGGTCTCGTACTCCGGGGCGGTGCTCACGACGGCGTGAATGTTGCCGACCGCGAACAGGTCGTCGGCGTAGGGCTGCGCATTGTGCATTGGCGTGGTGATGAGGTTCATGGCGGCACGCCGCCGACTCTTGAGCTGTGCGCTGGCCCGCTGAAGCAACTCGACATTGAGCTTGAGTCGGTCGGCCTCGCCCCAGGCCTCATTCCTGACGATGTCACCGAGGACGGTCTTCAAGGTGACCGCCTCCGCGCTCTCCTTGTAATATGCCGCGTTGTAGAACGCCGTCATCATCATCCGCAGGTTTCCCTGCGTCAGTACGTGGCGGACCTCCTCGTCGCTCAGTGTGTCGCCGACCTGTCCAGCGCTGGTGGGGTCGTCGTGAACGAATGCCCGCAGCGGCTCGATGTCGAGGTGCCCGTTGAGCCGGGAATTTACCAGCACCGCGCGCAGGCGCCGTACAGCCATTCGAACGGCGGAGCGTACCCGTGGAAGTTGGTACAGGTGTGCCCCGACGTATCGCTCGAAATTGCGGTCGGCGATCTCGTCGCCGCCCCATCCGGTCAGTGCCGGCAATGCCAACTCGTCGGTGAGGTTACTTGACACCTCGTGTTGGCTAGCTGCCGTCTCAATCAGACGGTCCAGCTCTTGTTGCCGCGCATCCGTTCGGTTCAATTCGGCGACCGCTTCCCGCAACCCCTGTTGCGTGACATCGAACATGTCGACGATTCGCTGGGCCTCTTCTGCTGCCGACGTCAATTGACCTTCGAGATCTTTTACGTCGCCGGCGGTCCGCAGCACGTGGCCGGTCCATTGGACTTCGGCCCTGTTGGCGGCTTTAGCAGCGACTCTATGATGTTCTACGCGGTCCTTGTTGGCTTTGGCGAGGGTCTTCGCCAACCGCTCGTCGGCCCTGCTCCCCTCCTCCAGGCTAACTGCGACATTCCGCAGTGCCTCGTACGCTGCCAGATCGGCCCCAGCGACATCCATTGTGGCAGCGACTACCCGCGTCTCGAGGTCCGAGATGTGGAACCCCGCCCTGCTCACTCGGCTGGCAACCTGCTCGACAGACTTTCTGTGCTGTTCGGCCGCGGACCTGGCTTCGGCGGTCTCGTCCACCAGTTGTCCGAGGCGGGTTAGCGCGGACGAGGGTGCGTCGCTGCCCGAGGCCTGCTCGAATGCCTTTCGAGCGGCATCATGGGCGTCGACAGCCGCCCACTCGGCCTTGTTGGCCCTGGATTGCGCGAGAACCGAAATGTGCCTGGCAGACTCGAGTTCCGAAATCAGCTCCTTGGACTGGCCGTCCATGGGCTTTACTACTTGTCCGACGCTTCTCGTCTCGCGCTGAAGATCGGTTAACCTCGCCTTCAAGTCGTCTAGCCCCTGGCGCAGCGCCGCTACCTCGCGCAGTGCTTTGTCGCGCGCGGCGGAGAAAGCTTCACTGCTGACACCGCGTGGAGCCACCTCGTGTGCTTCGATCTTCTCGATGCCGTCTTCTATTTTTCGTGAGCTGACCTCGAAGACAGAAATGGGAAGGAGTAGCCGCTCTTTTTCCTTCCTGGTCATAGAGAACGGCGTGATGTCGCGGCCGCTGAACTCCGCCAGGTGCAGGGTGAGTTTCACCGGCCTGGTGAGGAGCTTGTCCCGATGTAGTGACAAGAATTCCCTATCAGTGATCTCTTCGCTGGCCGACGTGCTGCGCAAGCGAGAGAATGTTAGGGTTGCGCCATCGTACTCGGAGAATCCGGTTTTGAACTTGTAGTCGCCCCGGAACACCTCACCATGAGCTGCCGGCAGAATCATCAGTGCGTCAACCACCATGTCGAAGTGTGCACGCGCCTCGGCTTCGAATTCTGCGGCGATCTGCTTCCCCCGGGCATACATCAGCTTCTCGATCGCACCTCTGTTGCCCTGCTTGTATTCGAGATTCTGCCTTAACTTAACTAACTCCACATCCCTCCAGATGAGGTCAGGGAAGTCGCTTGGTTCAACTCCATCCACCGAGTCGATCACTTCGGCGACGCGCATCTGCACGACTACTTCGAGTTCTGACTTGACCGTCCGAGCGGCTCGGTGGAGCAGGCCACCCGGCGGGGCGACCGCGTTGATCAGCGCGTGGTTCGATCCCGTGTAGGCCGCGAGCGCCAGCAGGTGCGCGATGGTGAGCTTAATCTTGAGCTGCAGAGGGTCGGCGTCTGAGTCATCGAACCAATCAGTCAGCCATATTTCACTCTCGGGCTTGGGCCTTGCACTATTTTCGTCATAATCTTCGAGCAGTACTTTGGTGGCTTGTGCGCGTTGAAAATCGTTGGAGCCGAGGCCTTTGAAGACATTAGCTTTGCTCAGCTCGTAATACGCTGCCTCGGGGGGCAGCATCTCCATGCCCGCCTGTGTGAGAGAGAGCCGTGACACGCCGAGCTGTCCGAGTTCTTCGTACACCAGTTCAGGGGAGGGGGCGGCGGATACGGTCACCGGCGTCCGGCTCTCCTCGGCGACCCGAAGGACTTCGTAGAGGCGGTCCGGGCCGGCCGGGGCCGTGGCGACGAGTGCGAGGACGAAGTCATTGCGAAGTGCCGGGTCGAGGTTCAGCCAGTCGAAGGTGCGCAGAAGTCGGTCGGCGTAGTCGAGTGCGCCGCCCCCGCTCCCATCCCCGGTGTACCAATCGGCGTGGTCCAGGTCGCGAGCTGTTGTTGCGAAAGGATCGCGAGTAAGGTCGGCTGTATTCTTCAACGGACCAAGCAGGGGCAGCCACGAATCTGCGAACTGTCGCATTGCCTCGTGGTCGACGCCGATCCGTTCGGCGTACTCGGGTTCGGCGAACAGTCCGGCCGCCAGCCGGGTGAACGTGGGCGCCTCTCCGACCACCCCGTCGCCGACCGCCAGTGCGAGCGCCGCCATCAGCGCCTCGGCATCGTCGAGCTCGCGGGCCGTCGCCAGATCGCGGGCCGTGGCGCCATACCCAACATCTGTTGCCGCTGCCTGGCCCATGATCATTTCTAGCCGTTTGATCGCCTGCCGGGCGGCGTTGATCACCCGAGGCAACTGGGCCAGATGGCCGGCTAGGGCGGCATCGAATTTCTCGGCCTCGACCCGGTACTGCGGCCACTCTGTGACGGGCCGGACCTGGTACGGGCGCGCTCCATGCCAGGAACTCCAATCGTTCCGCCGCAGGTGCCCCGGGGACGGCTCCATCGTGCCCGGCAGAACCGCTACCCGGAGATCGATCACCTCGGTATCGGTGGGCCCCACCTGCTCTTCGCCGACCGGTGGGGGAGTGCGGAACGCGTAGAACGATTCGCCGGCCGCGCCAGGGGATTGTGGGCGCATCTTGCCGTCATCGTGGACGCGGGAACCGGATGCGATGACGTGGCCCTGGGGTGAGGTCCACACGATCCCACTGGCAGCACGCACCTCGATACCCAGCATCTGGTCCTGCCGGGAGAGTGTCGCCGCGAGCGAGCGTAGGCGGTCCACGGCGGCGCCGACCACCCCGGCGGCATTGCAGACGACGACGTCCACCGGCGCGCTGTACCGGGGGTCAAGCGCGATCATGGGGGCGATGTCCTCGGCCGCGAATCCGGCATCCTCGTGCATGAATACCCGCAGGTGAGTCTGGCTCACGGGCATTCGCGCCGCCGCCTCCATCACCGCGGCGTAACGAGGCGCCGACGGGTCGGCGAACACCAGGCCGGCCGGCACACGACGCACGGCAACCGCGCCACCGTTCGCAGACGCGGTGTACCCGACGTGTTCGGCGGGCCACGCGAGCACCGCACCGGTTTCCGGGTAGGCCTCGAACGGCACGACCTGCGGACCACTGAGGTCGAGTGCTCGAGCAGCGCGGAGGAGGACCGGCAGGCCGAGTTGCTCGGCGCGGACGGCCGCCGCCTCCAGGCCGGGCTCCAGTCCCAACGGCACATGCACCATCTGCGCGGCCACGGTCTGCGGCTGGCGGCGGAGGGTGTTGTTGACGCGCACGTCGCCTATCGCGGCAGGCTCGACGTACACCTGGTGGAAGTTGGCAAGGGGCAACGCGTCCCACACCTCGGCCGGAACGGGACCGCCACTGATGCTGAGCGATTGGCCGGCGGGCACCCAGGTGCTGACGGCTTCGATGCAGTCGGTGCCGACAGCACCCGTCATCTCGCTGGTCCTCCGTTGAGTCGCGCTGCGGTGCCGGCAGCCAGTCGAGGGAGGTCGGTCTCAGGGGTCGTCAACGGCGAGCCGGGCGTGGGTTTGAACGGCCGGGCGAGGTGGTGGGTTCACCACCTGAGCGTCCGTTGTGGTCGCTCGGCAAGTGACGGCACGAAGGCCCTGGTGATCATCGACCAGGAGCGGCAAGTGATCGGCCTGCGACGATGAGGGTGCGCCCGGCAGGATTCGAACCTGCGGCCTTGGGATTAGAAGTTGAATCCCGTACGGGTTAGCGCGTCATCGTGAGTTGCTAGGGGTGTCTATCTGTCCAGGTAGACACCCCTACCCATGGTGGTCGCTGTTCGCTCGTGCTGCCGGGTCCGTAGACGTCCGGGCTCACACCGGGCTCACCTGCGGAGGGTGTACCGACATGGCGAAGGCCCCCAGCCGACTCGGCGAGGGCCTCCGGCGGGGGTCTAAGTTAGTGCTGCTTGGCGAAGTTGACGAACGACTGCCAGACGGTCGAGTCGAACTGGAGCGTGCCGCCGTCCCGGTCCTTGGTGTCGCGCACGAGCACGACGCCGGGCAGGTTGTCGGCCACCTCTACGCACGACCCGCCGTTGGTCCCGGAGCGAGTCGACTTGTGCCACCTGGCACCGGTCATGTCCATGTCTGCGCCGCTTCCTTGATCAGTTTGAGTGACTGCCTGCGCGAGAGGGCTTCACCTCTGATGGTCTCCCACACGCGCTGGAGGCTAGCAAGGTCATCGGTGACGTTCACGACCTGTGCGCGGACCTGGTGATCGAGATGTGCGATCACCGAGCCGTCACCCAGCGTGGCCAGGATGAAGCCTCCTTGCAATCCAGGGTAGACCCCGGCGTCTTCAGTCACCACGTGTATATGCACGTGCGGCAGCTCGGCCATCTTGGCGAGGTGTTGTAGCTGCTCTGCCATCACGCCCGGGTGGTCGTTGAGTGATCTCCGGAGCACCATCACGTCGAGTACGGCAACCAGGGGCACAGGTTCTTCACGGGTGAGGATCGACTGTCGATCGAGCCGTGACGCTACGCGCTGGTCGATCTCGTCGGGCAACAGCAGACCGCCACTAGCGAGAGTGGCACGTGCGTACGCCTCCGTCTGGAGAATGCCCGGCACGAACGCAGGTTCGTACCAGCGGAGCAAGGTTGCCTCACGCTCGAACTCGATCCATTCGCGCAGCCAGGCTGGGGTGTGATCGAGCTTCGACAGCTCACGCAACATGCGGGCGAACCGTCCGCCGGTCTTGTGCGCCTCGTCGACTGCGTTCATGTATTCGCGTGTTGGTGGACGACCGCCGGTTTCCACCGAGCTGACGTGCGAGCCGGAGTATCCGATGACCCTGCCGAAGTCATCCTGGCTGAGTTCTTGGGCCGCCCGAAACAGGCGCAGTTCTTCGCGTACGTAATCGGTGGCGGTCCCCATTGAGTCCCCAATCTCTGCCCAGTTTCGTCGGCGAGCCGTTCGTTCTTGCCCGCCCCTGCTCACTTCGCCTTCTGAGCTGGCACAACAGTGGTGAGCACGTATCGAAGACCGCTGTGTCCCCAGCAGACTGTCACACATCGGAGCCGCTCCTATCCAGAGAGGGACGGGGTGGTTTTTGACCGGGGCCGTCTCGTCCCCCCATGCGGGGCGGCCCCCTCCGAAGGACCGAGGAGGGCGACGTGCGGCTGCTGCGACGGATCAAGAGGAAAGCCAAGGTGCCCGTGACTCCCGCGCCTGAGACGGCTGTTGTGCTGGGGCGAGCCTGCTGCCCTCCGTCGTGGTACTCGCAGCGCACCGAGCCGTTCTTGGTGTGGGGGCGTGCGGGCAGGTTGACGCTCGGCCAAGCGTCTCGGTCTCCGGTACCCGGATGGCTGGCGCGTGCCAGTGCGGAGGATGCGCTCGACGGGCTTGGTCGTGGGTGACGACGACGCGGATTTGATCCGTCCTCGGCATCGGCCGCATCGGTCGCGGCGCTTTCCCGGCGGGAAGCCGTGTGCCTGTCCGGCGTGCCGGACGGCCCGCAAGCGGCAGCGCAAGCCTCCGGGCACAGCACTGCCTCAAGCTGCGGTTGGTCGGGCGGCAGAGCAGCCGACGCAGATCGACTGGACCCGCGCGGCGGAGCTGGTCACCCGGGGGCAGTTCGCCCGCGCGCAAGGTGTCGCACCGATTGAAAGGAGCGGACTCTCGGCACGTCAGTTCATGGCACCAACCCCGTCAGCTCTACCGAAGGAGACACGGCACCATGACCGACACGATCACTGGTAACCCGACGATCGAGGCTCACACCGGCCCCATTGACCTGTCCCGCCCGCACTTCGTGGGCGTCGGTGGGTCTGCCATGTCCGGCCTGGCCCGGTTGCTGGCCGAACTGGGCCACCAGGTCAGCGGCAGCGACCTGAACGACCCCGCCACACTCGCGGCCCTGGGCGTCGCGGGCGTGCGGGTGCACCTGGGGCATGACGCCTCCCACGTGCGGGGCGCAAGCTGCGTCGTCTACACCACGGTTGCGCAGAATGCGCCGGAGATCGACGCGGCTCGTGCCGCCGGTATCCCGGTGGTCCACCGGGCGCAGGTCCTCGATGCGCTCAGCGCCAATCGGCGGTTCGTCGCGGTCTCCGGCTCACACGGCAAGTCCACCACGACCGCCATCCTGGCCCACATCCTGCGGACGCTCGGCGAGGATCCGACCTACCTCGTCGGGGCTGACCTGACCGATCCGGGCTCTGGCGCCCGTCTCGGCGGGTCCCGGCTGCTGGTTGCGGAGGCAGACGAGTCGGACCGGTCGTTCCACTTCCTCACCCCGTCGATTGCCATCATCACCAACGTCACGGACGACCACCCGGAAAACTTCGTCAACCACGCCGCCGTGATGCGTGCCTACGTCGAGTTCGGCTCTCGGATCGCTCCTCGGGGGTACCTGATCGCGAATGCCGACTGCGTGGGGGCGAACGTCGCCGCCGAGGTCATCGCTGAGGAACGACCTGACCTGACGGTGCTGCGCTACGGCCGGAGCCGCACGGCCGATATCTGCCTGCTCGACGTGTACGCGGAGGGATGGAACGTTTCGGCGACCGTCCGGATGCCGAACGGGACGAGGGTGCGGCTGACTCTGCCGACCCCGGCAGCGCACCACCTGGAGAACGCGCTCGCGGCCACGGCGTGTGCGGTGCTCCTGGGCCTGGACCCCGCCCACGTGGCGGGAGCGGCATGCACCTTCACCGGGGTACGCCGTCGCTTCGAGCACATCGACACCCTGGCCGGAGTAACGGTGGTCGACTCCTACGCCGATCACCCGAAGGAGATCGCAGCCGACCTGGAAGCCGCGCGCACGTTGGCTCGCGGCCGGGTCATCGTGGTGTTCCAGCCGTCCGGGCATGCCCGGGTGCTGGCTTTCGGTAGGCGGATCGGCCGGCTCCTGGCGGACAAGGCCGATCACGTCCTGGTGCTCGATGTGCACGGCACTGTGCCTGAGGGGCGGCCGGCGGCCGACGCAACAATGATCGTGACGCAGTTGCGCGACGGTCAATACTGCCTGCCGCTTGGCGCGGATCACGTGGCCCGGCTTGTCGGCCGGATGGCCGGTCGCGGTGACGTGGTCCTGACGATGGGCACCGGTGACGTGACCGGCTACGGTGCGGCGATCCTGGACGCCCTGAGCCAGCGTTCCGAGGTCGCGTTGTCCGCGTGATCCTTACGCCTGGGCGGTGACAGTGCCGGGTTCCTCGATCAGCTTGTCTGCGAGCGCGAGGAGCCCGGCGCTGTTCGATGCCTTGACCAACACGACATCGCCCGGTCGTAAGCCGTCGTTGAGCATGTTCCACGCCTCGGCCACGTCCACCGCTCGATCAACCGCCGTGGCGCTGCCTGCGGCCCCGGCCGCGTACTGGTCGGCGTTCGTCCCGCCGATCGCCACCAGCCATCCGGCCCCGATCTCGGCTACCTGCTGGCCGATCTCGCGGTGCACCGCCATGGCGTGCTCGCCCAACTCGGCCATCTCGCCCAACACCGCGACCGCGCGTTGGTTGTTCCCGCTCATTGTGTGAAGGGCACGTATTGCGGCGCGCATGGCATCGGGCGCAGCGTTGTAGGCGTCGTTGATGATCGTCACCCCGTCCGCGCGGGTGGTGACCTGCATCCTGCCCGGTGACACGGCCTCGGCTTGCGAAACGGCTTCGGCTACGGCCTCGATCGGGTGGCCCAGCCCGAGAGCGACGGTCGCGGCGGCGAGCGCGTTAGACGCCTGGTGTAACCCGTACAGGCGCAACCGCACTTCGGCAGCCTGGCCGTCGTGCACGAGCCGGAAGCCGGCGCGGCCCAGCTCGTCCAATGTCACGTTCTCGGCCCGCACGTCCGCCGGGTTCTCGACTCCGTAGGTCAGCACGCGGGCGTTTGTGCGGCTCGCCATCGCGGCCACCAACTCATCGTCGGCGTTGAGCACCGCTAGACCGCCGTCCTGTGCGGCGGGCAGCGCTTCCACGATCTCGCCCTTGGCCTGAGCGATGTTTGCCACCGATCCGAACTCGCCCAGGTGCGCGTGCCCGACGCGGGTAACGATGCTGACGGCGGGCGGGGCGATCCCAGTCAGGTAAGCCACGTGCCCGATCCCACGTGCGCCCATCTCCAAGACGAGATAGCGGGTGTCGACGGTGGCGCGGGTGACCGTGTACGGCAACCCAAGCTCGTTGTTATTCGACGCGCGGTTGGCCACCGTCTCACCCCACCTGGGGAGCACCTGGGCAAGGATGTCCTTGGTCGAGGTCTTGCCGACTGAGCCGGTCACCCCGATCACGGTCGTCTGCGGTAGCCGGTCCACGACCGCGCGAGCGAGGCGTCCGTAAGCGGCGGGTACGTCCTCGACGACCACCGCCGGTACGCCAACCGGCCGTGACGCCAGCACCGCTGCCGCGCCGGCCTCGATCGCCTGGGCGGCGTAGTCGTGCCCGTCGACGCGCTCACCGGCAAGCGCCACATACATCCCGCCGGGCTCGACGCGCCGGCTGTCGAACATCACCGGGGCGGTTACGGTGACGTCCTGAGCAGCGTCGTGGACGGCTCCGCCGACAACGGCCGTGATCTCCTGCAAAGTCATCGCAAGCACGGGATGAACCTACCGTGTGAGGTCAGCGGATCGAGGGTTGTAGCCGGATCATGGACGCTTGTCCGCCGTCAGCTACTGGCAAAAGCTCAACTGGCGGAAGGCCAACTGTCGCTAGCGCTACTGGCACTATGCCAAGCTGTGTTTTATGTACCGCAATTCGCCTGCCGGTCGTCGGAGCTTGTGTGCTCGGCGGTCGACGCGTCGGCGCTTGCGTTCACTGCCGGGGATATTGCCGAAGCCGCGTACGCGGGCGGCTTGGGCGGCCTGGGTTGATGATCTGTACAACTTGCGGTCCGAGGTCGCGCACGATCAGGTGTGGCGCGATCAGGCCGCCGGTGGGAACACCTCGATGAGGGTGCTGCCGGTGGGTGATCCGGCGGTGCCGTGGGGCAAGCGTGCTGCGGAGCCTCGGGGGTTATCGGAGCCAGCGCGTCGTCGCCGGGCGCTGGCTGATCAGGTTGCGAACGCTCTTGCGGATCAGCCGACGATCGACCCGTGGCGCAGTGGGGGGAACGTGCTCGTAGAACAGGTGTTGCCGGCTCGGTTGGGCGATGACCCGGCAATGCGGCAACCGTTCGTTGACGCTGCGGCCGTGGTGGAGCGGGGCGGGCCGGGTGTGCTGCGCGTCGTTCCTGGGCAGGGCGGGGTGACGCTGCGCGTGCACGGCCCGTCGTGGTCGCTGGTGTTCCGGGTCAGTCCGATCGTCAACGCCATCGTGGTGTTTCTCGACTCGACGTCTCGTTATGGCTGGCGAGTGGAGGATGACACGGAGTCCCGGGGGCTGATTCAAGAAGCGGTGACGCGGGTGGTTGCGGAGGCGGTCCGTTACGGTTGGGGCGGGGACAAGTACGCGCGGCCCGTGACGCCGGTCGCCTGATAAAATCATTGACGGATGTGCACTCGCAAAGAAATGGTTTGGTAGCTATGGTGGCGAAGACCGGTCGACGAAATACGATCATCGCGTCCGTCGTCGCGGCACCGTTCGCGCTTCTTGCTGGCATCACCACGTTCAGCACCTTGAGTCCTGATGTCGCAAATCCTGTTTCTTCTCCTCGACCCAGCCGGACTGATGTTCGACTTGGGGCGACGACTCCGGTTCCTATGGCCATGCCTCAGCTTTCCGCCGACCAAGCACGCGCTTGCCTGGCTTTAATTTCCCAGTTGCCCCCTCAGTTGCGCGAGCTACCGGCCAGGCGGGTGAGCGACGGCCCTGAGCAAAATGCGGCCTACGGAGATCCTGCCTTGATGATCCAGTGCGGTGCTCAAGAGGCGAAGCCGGAGCCAACAGCGAAGATCTGGATCATCTCCGGTGTTTGTTGGTATGCGGAGGCGGGCGAGGCATCGACAACGTGGGCGACGTTGGACCGCAAGGTTCCAGTTGCTGTGACGATCCCGCCTATCTACGCCCCGGCGGGTGAAGGCTCCGGTCAATGGATTGCTGCCCTGTCCGGACCACTAGTCAGTGCGATGCCTTCCAAGCCGACGCGCTACGACTGCGGTCCAGAGTAGGCTTCCTGCCGGTCGACGCGATGGTCGACCGGCAGGAGCTCAGGGCACGCCCGACTTGTTGCTGGCCGCGCTAGAAATTCTTGTTGCCGCCCGCTGGGCCGGCGCAAGTTGAAGTGCCGGAGCAGCAGACTTGGATGCTTGCGTTCGAGTTCCCGTCCGGGTCGGTGAACGTGAACGACGTTCCGGACGAGTTGCACGAAGTCGCCATTGTGATCCCTTGCAGCTTCGCGACGACGCAGTAACCGTCACTGGTGGCGATGTCGTCGTAAACCGTGGCCCGGTAGACGTTGTCGCCGTCGCAGGTGCCGGACGCGGCCCGAATTGTGCCGATGGCCTGCGGACTGGTGATGCCCATGCTCAAAACGCAGCCATTGGAGGTGTAGTTGACGTAGGCGTACGCTGGCGCAGCTCCAATGAACAGTCCGAGGACTGCGACCACGGCCACTACTGCGCCTCGCTTAAGTGCGATCACTAGCGCTTCCTTCCGGTGGATGGAATGCGAAACCCCGAGGCCCCTCCTACCCTGCCGACCACCGGAAAAGATGTCAATGACTTGCGCTCCTAAATGTAGATGCGAATAGATGCGCCTGCGGAGATTGCGTGCGTGGGATTTCCTGAATGAGCACATCTGTTCGGAGCGTTTTATCGACCTGCAAATAGCGGAGAACGCTTGGATCGCGGCTTTGGAAAGCCAGTAGATTGAACTGAACGCCATCCATCGTCCGGTGCGTTGGCCCGGTATAGCGTCTTATGTCTGCTCGAAGATTTTGATCTAGCTGGGCGGTCGCTCGTTTGGGATCTGTCGGGCGATGAGCCGGCGGAGTTGCCGTACGGCGGTGGCGCGGCGCTTGGATGCGTTGCTGGGCGACATGTTCAGATCGGCGGCGACCTGGCCGAGGGGTTCACCATTTAGGTAGGTGCGTCGCAGGAGTTCGGCGCTGGTGGGGTCAATGCGGTCGGCGGGCGGCATCCGGGCGGACTGGGCAACGAACTCTTGTAGGCGGGCGATGGCGGCATCCATGCCGCCGGGGCTGGGTTCGTTGGGGTGCTTGCCGTGGTAGGCGTTGAGTTCGGCGACGCCGCCCATGGGTATCTCTCGGGGTTCCTCCTCGCGGAGTCTGGCGATGCGGGCTTGGTGTTCGGTGGCGGTCTCGTCGGGCCGGCGGGTGAGCTGTTTGCGGCGGTGTTCAGTGCGTCCGCTGGCGTGGTCATACGCGCCGCCGAGTAGCCGTGAGTAGACGTTGAGCCGGTCGATATCCAGTCGCCAGCGGGTGCCGGCCGCGGTGGTTACGGTGGCCTGCATCCGTTCGAGGAAGGCGTGTATCAGCGTGTGCTGGGCGGCGATCACGCGCTTGGCGGGATCGTCGGGCATGGCGAGTCGGGCGGCGCGGGAGAGAAGTCCATGGGCGGCGACGCCGAGGGCGTAGAGGTTCCAGTCTTCACGGTTGTCGGTGTCGGCGCGGACCTGTCCGACGATGTGCCGCCATATCTGGTCTTTGATCTCGCGGGTGGCGTCGTCGGCCAGCAGGTGGCGAACGACTTCATCAGCGCGGGCGGGGCGGGGGTCGTCGGCGCCGGTGATCCATCCTTTCGGCACGCCGACACGGCACAGGGTGATGGCGGCGGACAGGACTTGGCCGGCGGGCATCGCCTTTTGCTCAACGAGTGCGGCTACCGGGTCGGACGAGGCGTCTGTGTCGGCGGTGGGTGGTGCGGAGAAGGTGAGTTGGCCAGGCAGGGCTATGCCGTGGGGGTGCCTTGTGGGCACTCGGTGTTCGGGCACGAGTTCGTGTCCTCCCAACGTCGCCTCGGGCTGGGTGGGGACACACCGGGCCGCCTGTCGGCGGTGATGAGCCGGGTCGCCGCTGACCCCTGGTGCGGCCCCCGGCGTGCTGCGGACACCGCCGGGAATCGCACAAGCGTCTGAGAGATCGCGTCAGGGTGCCATGGTGTTGCGCGGCCCCCGCTGCGAGCACTCGTTGTCGCTCGGCTCCACTACCGACAGTCGGACCGGTCCCCGTTCCGGCCTGACCTTGATCTCTTCGAGCGTACGCGCGGGCCAGAAAGATTCTTCAAGTTGCGCCGACGAAGTTGTCGATCTTGGAACATTCGGGCCTTTGGCGGTCCCCTTGAATAAGAACTCCTAACTCTTTGAGTGGTGGAGTCGGCGCCAGCAGATGATGGCGCAGGCGAGGGTGAGGAAGGCTTCGTGGATGTCGTCGCGGATCTCCCAGCGGATGCGCAGACGGCGGAACCAGTGCAGCAGGGCGATGGTCTGTTCGACGACCCACCGTCTGGTGCCGAGTCCTGAGCCGTGTCCGGTTCCGCGTCGGGCGATGACCGGGGTGATGCCCTTGGCCCGTAACTCGCGGCGGTACTTGTCGAAGTCGTAGCCGCGGTCGGCGTAGATCCGCTTGGGTCGTTGCCGGGGTCTGCCTCGGATGCCCTTGATTGGTGGGATCTTGTCGACCAGGGGCATGAGCTGGGTGACGTCGTGACGGTTGCCGCCGGTCAGGCTGACCGCGAGGGGGATGCCGCCCGCGTCGGTGATGACGTGGTGTTTCGAGCCTGGCTTGCGGCGGTCGACCGGGCTCGGACCGGTTTTGGGCCGCCCTTGAGGGCCCGGACATGGGTTCCGTCGATCACCGCCCGGGACATGTCGAGCTGGTCGGCGGCTCTGAGCTTGCCGAGCAGGACTTCGTGCAGTCGTTGCCACACGCCGGCGTCGTTCCAGTCCCGCAACCTGCGCCAGCAGGTCATCCCCGACCCGAACCCGAGCTCTTGGGGCAGGTACTCCCACGGGATCGCGGTGTAGAGCACGAACAGGATCCCGCACAACACCTTGCGATCGTCCAAGGGCTTGCGGCCAGGGAACCGGTCCCGCCGTGGTGGTCGGGGCGGCAGCAGCGGCGCGATCTCGGCCCAGAGATCGTCCGACACGATCCACGGCGGCTGCTCACCCCTCCTCACGTTCAGACAGAACGACTCTCACGTCCCCGGGTTACGCCCAACATCATTTCGTTAGGAGTTGTAAGTAGAAGGAAACGTGCACGTGGCGCACCGGCATCAAGGGGGGTGGCGATCGGTGGTGTCGAGCGGTGAGTGACCGGCGGTGCCGTCGTGCTTACTGAAGTCACGTTCGTGCTGCTCAGCCTCGGTGTTCGAGGGCAAGCCGGCTTGCCGGCGCGGCAGCACCTCAAAGCCTGACCATGAATCGACCGGGCCGGCGTCGGCGGCGCTGTCGGTGCTGTGGCCTGCGGTTTCGGCCGACGTTGGTCACATCCGTGAGAATTGGTCACGGTTCGGGCGTGTCGGCTGGCGTCCTGGCGGCGATTCGTGGTCCGGCCCGTGGCCAGTTCGCGGACGGATGGGTCGCTATCCGTTCGTGCTGTCGTCCGCTGTGGTCGGTGTGCGGTGTGGCCTGTGCCCGTGGTCGGCGTTCGACGTGAGGGCCTGACGCCTGGTTGTTGACTGCTGGTCGCCCCTCGGGTTCGTGTGCGCTCTGTTTCTCTCTGGGGCGGGGCGGGGGACCGGCCGCCAGGCCGCAGCCCCCGACCCCGCCCACGCTCCTCTCCCCTCTCCCTTCTCTCGCGGGATCGGCCATGCCGATTCCGCTTCTTGACAAAGTAGGGAAACTCGTACGCACTCCCGGTTCTCCGGGGTGTTGACCGTGCTCGTCTGAACTTCTGGCGTCCTGGCCGTGCTCGCCGATTCGCCCGGTGCGCGGGTGCCGGCGGCGTTCCCCGTGCCGCCGTCCTGTCGTGGGCGTCCGGCTGCGAATCGTCTGTGTGTCCGCTCGCGTCGCGTTGCGCTGGGTCCGTCCGTCGGGTTCCCGGCTCGTCGGCCCTGGGTCGTCTCGGCCCGGATCGCTCCCGTCCTGCTCGTCGTCCTGGTCCTGGGCGGCGCTGCCACCGTCTTCCGTCCTCTATGGAGGCCTGTTATGTCCTGCTATGTCTGTCGCCCAACTGCCGGGCCGCTTTGGCCATGTCGCGTCCCGCTGGCTCGGAGTCGCGGCCCGCCCCGGCTGCCTGACTCCCGTTCTGCCCCTGTTCCGACTACCGCACCACCTGTGAGCACCACCTGTACGGCACCACCTCAGAGCACCAGTCATCCGACTTTTGGAGTTCGTTGTGAACAGCATTCCTGTTGATCTTTCTCGTCTGACCGGCCTGCTGTGCGTGGCTGTGCCGGAGCCCAAGACCGATCTCGACGGCGAGCAGCGCAAGGACCGTGACGGTAACCGCGTCTGGGTGACTGGTATCGCGGTGCGTCGAGCCGGCACGCGCAAAGCGTCGGTGATCGACGTCAGCACCTCCGCTCAGCCGGAAGGCGTGACGGAGGGCAGCCCGGTCGGTGTGACCGAGCTGGACGTGTCGCTGTGGGAGATCGAGGGCCGGCACGGCCTGTCCTACAAAGCCGCGTCGATCTACCCGAAGCGGCCGGGCAACGGCGACGGGTCCTCGTCGGCTCCGGTGCCCGGTCCCGCCGGTCGGGAGCGCGGCGGTAAGGCCAACCCGTCATGACCGCCATTGCAGTGATGCCGCCGGCATCGGCCGCGCCGCCGACGCCTTCGCCGTCACCGTCGATGACCCCCGGGTTCCCTGGCTTCGCGCCGGAGTTCCCGGGGGTCACCCTCGACCGGCTCCAGGCGTGGCTACCGACGATCGTTACCGTCGTCGTGGTCCTGGTGGCCGTCGTCGTGGCGCTGGGCGTGGTGTCGCGGCTGCTGCGCTGGAAGGCACCTCGGGCGCACTGGTACCTGTTCGGTTTCCCGCTGCTGCGCCTGCGAATGCGTCATTCCTGGCGGCACCTGTGCCTGAACGCCAGTTTGACCGGCACTGACCGGCCGACCACGGGGCAACTCGGGCCGCTGCTGGTGAAGGGACAGCCGATCATGCCGGTCCTGCCGCTGCTGCGGCGCATCCGCCCTCGGACGTTCGGGGCAACGGCGGTGATCCTGCTGCACCCCGGGCAGGTCCCGGAGCCGTTCGTGAACGCGGCGGAAGCGATGGCGCATGCCTGGGGTGTGCACGCGGTGCGGGTCGACGCGCGGCTACGCGGCCGGGTCCGGTTGACCATCCTGATCACCGACCCCCTCACTTCGCAGCGGACGGGGGAAGCGACCTGGACGACCGATCCGCCACCGAAGCCGGGTGTCGCTGTCGCCCAACCGGGGATCGGTGTGGCGAGTTCAACCCAACGGCGGCGGCCTGTTGGGTCGCTGTTGGGTTCGGGCGCGGCGGGAGACGTCGTGTTGGCCACCCAACAGGGGGCTTTCGTGGGTAAGACATCGGTCCCAGAGGCGGCGGTAGCGGTGCCGGCGGACCTGATGGCCGATGTCGGTGATCGGGAAGACGGGCAGCGGTGGGTGATCGACCTGGTGACCTTTCCGCACTGGCTGATCACCGGGGCCACGCAGTCCGGGAAGTCCACGCTCATCAACGCGGCTGTAGCGCGGTGGGCAGGGCGGCCGGTCGCTTTGGTGGGGATCGACTGCAAAGGCGGCATGGAGCTGGCCCCGCACGCGCCCCGGCTGTCCGCCCTGGCCACCGACCGGGCGCAAGCGGCGGACATCCTGGCCGCGCTCGTCGTCGAGACACAGCGGCGCATGGCGTTGTGCCGCCACCACGGGGCACGCAACATCTGGCAGCTCCCACCCCTGGTGCGGCCGGTGCCGGTGGTCGTGATCGTCGACGAGCTGGCAGAGCTGTACCTGGTCGCCTCCCGCGCGGACAAGGACGAAGCCCTTCGGGCGACCACGCACCTGTTGCGGCTGGCGCAGCTCGGCGCGGCTCTCGGCGTGCATGTGATCGTGGCCGGGCAACGGGTCGGCTCGGACTTCGGCCCCGGCGTGACCGCGCTGCGTGCCCAGCTCGCCGGACGGATCTGCTTGCGGGTCAACGACGAGGAAACCGTGAAGATGACCCTTGGTGACCTCTACCCCGATGCGGTGGATGCCGCCCAGCAGATCGACCCGGCGGTAAAGGGCATCGCGGTCACCACCGCCGACGAAGCCGGCTGGATCCGCGCCCGCTCGGTGTACCTGTCGCCGGAGCAGTTGACGGCCGTCATCGCCGCCACGGCACACCTGGCGCCGGCCCTGCCCGACCTCACCCCACCTGCCGCCTGATCCGGCGGCCCTCCCCTCGACACGAACGGAGGCAACCGATGCGACCACGACCAACCCGCCCCGCCGTCCCACCGACCGGTGACGGCGGGCCACCACCGGACCGGCAGCGCAGCGCCGGGCATCCCTACGCGAGGAGCAGAGGACCACCATGCCTACCCCCGCCCCTGGCGGGCCTGATGAGGGCCTGTCGTTCACTGACCGCGAGATCGTGTTCACCGCGACGCACCCCGACTTCCGGGCGTGGCTGGCCCGTGTCCGGCACATCGGCGGCTGCCAACACCCGGTGCACCTGATCGGCCACACGCTGACCGTGGACGCCGCCACCGGCCGCCTGGTGAACGCCTTCACCTCGGCGGAGCAGCCGCACGGGCGGCTCACCATCGCCTGCGGCAATCGCCGCCAGTCCCGCTGCGAACCCTGCGCCCGGCTGCACCAGGGTGACACCTATCAACTCGTCGTGTCCGGGCTCGCCGGCGGCAAGGGCATCCCCGACACCGTACGCGCGCATCCACGTGTGTTCGTGACCTTCACCGCGCCGAGCTTCGGCCCCGTCCACCGGCACACCACCGACGAACCCTGCCGCCCGTCACGCGGTCGTCGGGGCCTCGTCTGCGGCCACGGCCGCCCGCTGTGGTGCCTCGACCGGCACACCTCCGGCGACCCGCTCACCGGCTCCCCGCTCTGCGCGGAGTGTTACGACTACCCGGCTGCGGTGCTCTGGAACGCCCACACCCGCGACCTGTGGCAACGGCTGCACCGCAACCTCTATGAAGCCCTTGCCACCGTACGCGGGATCTCTCGCATTGCCGCCCGCCAGACGGTCCGCGTCGCGTACGCCAAGGTTGCCGAGTACCAGCGGCGCGGGTCGGTGCACTTCCACGCCGTCATGCGCTTCGACGGCCCCACCCCCGACGCCCCGCCCCCGACCTGGGCCACCCTGGCGCTCCTGGTGCAGACCATCCGCACCGCCGCCCGCCGCGTGCACCTGGCCGTGCCCGGCCTCGACACGATCTTGCGGTTCGGCGCGCAGCTCGACATCCGGCCCATCCTGCCCGGCCGCAGCGACGACGACTTGACCGAGCGGGCGGTGGCCTCGTACATCGCCAAGTACGTCACCAAGCCCGATGTCGCCGGCATCACCGTGGACCGGCCCATCCGTGACGCCATCACAATCTCCGTGCTCCCCATCACCGAGCACGCCCGCACCCTCATCCGCACCTGCTGGACCCTCGGCAGCCGCCCCGAGTACAAGGCGCTGAACCTGCGGCGGTGGGCACACCAACTCGGCTACCGAGGCCACATCGCCAGCAAAAGCCGCGCCTACTCCACCACCTACACCGCGCTACGCGCCGCCCGCGAACAACACCGCCGCGACCACAACCAGGAGGACACCCACCACGACACCCCCGACGCCATCACCGACAAGCACTGGACCTACGCCGGAACCGGCCACACCGCCGGACAAGCCATGTTCGCCGACGCCATCGCAGACGACCTCCAGGCCGCCCGCGATGCCGCCCACGACGCGAGGTTGAGCGTTGACACCCCTCAAGGAGAATTGCAATGAGCACCACGACTGACAACCCCTGGACCATTGACGCCGTTCGCGCTCTCGGCGTGACAACGGGTGTGGAGACTGCCGGAGCGATTCTCGGCATCGGTCGGAGCAAGGCGTACGCGCTCGCGAAGCGTGGACAGTTCCCCGTGCGGGTGCTCCGCGTGGGGCGAAGCTACGTCGTGCCTGTCCTAGAGATCCTGGAACTACTCGGCGTTCGAGCCGTCACTTGACCCTGCGGTCCATTGAGGAACCGTCCGACCGGACAGCACGTCATCCACAAGGAGCGCGACGATGCCGGCGGCGGTGAGATCCGGTCGCAAACTCACCAGCTTTTCCACCTCGCTGGCAGTGAGCCGAATCTTGACCTGCTGGTCGCGCTTCTCCTCGCCGGGGAGCGCCGGCAATCCCTGAGCGGCCTCGACCACCCGGCGTCGTCGCATGACTCACCTTCAATCAGTCGGCAGGGGAAGTGGTACCATAATAGGTACCACTTCCCCTCTCCCAAGGAGGAGCCTTGAGAGGATCAGTATTTCGTCGCTGCGCTTGCCGCGATCCGGAGACTGGCAAGCAGTACGGGCAATCCTGCCCGAAGCTCAATCAGCGCCGTCACGGCACCTGGGGCGTTCGTCAGGAGCTTCCGCCGAATGCTGGGGGCGAGCGTCGCACCTTCCGTCGGTCCCGCTACACAGCGGCCACGGAAGCTCAGGGGGACCTGGATGCGGTCCGCGCGCTGCTGGCGTTGCCCGAGATCGATGACGAAGACGGCCGGCAACGCATGGGCGACTTGTTGGAGCGCGTGGCGGCCAACCGGGAACCGCTGCCAGACTTGGAAGAGACTCGGCGGAAGTTCCGTAGCGGCCAGTCTTTGACCGCGCGCATCACAGTCGGGGAATTCCTCGACACCTGGCTTGCTGGCCGCAAGATTCGCGCCAGCACGATCAACCGCTATGGGCGGGACATCCGCCTTCATCTCAAGCCGCGTATCGGCGAAGTTCGCCTAGACCGGCTTCGCGTTTCGCACCTATCGGAGATGTTCAACGCGATTGGTGAACGCAACATCGAGATTGAGGAAGCAAACGCGCTCCGACGTGCCGCTATCGAAGAACTCAAGACGCTTCGAGGTCGTGAGCGTCGCCGTGCGGCGCGTGCCGCCGTCGCTGGAATGCCGCCCTTCCGCCGCCCGGTTGGCCCGACGACCCGGCGGCACATCAGAGCGACGCTCCGCGCTGCACTGAACGATGCGATTACGCAAGAGCTGATCACCTTCAACCCGGCCGCCCACGTCGAACTCGACCCGGTGAACCGACCCAAGGGACTCGTGTGGACTGACGAACGAGTCGCGCGATGGCGGGCTACCGGCGAAAGGCCGTCGCCAGTCATGGTGTGGACGACTGAGCAGACGATCGCCTTCCTTGACGGCATCGCGGAGGACGAGCTGTACGCACTGTTCCACCTCGTCGCACTTCGTGGCCTGCGGCGTGGTGAGGCGTGCGGGCTGCGGCCCGAAGACCTGGACCTCAAGGGTCAGACGTTGACCGTCGCGACGCAGCTTGTAGACATCAACGGCGAGATCGAAGAAAACGCGCCGAAGAGTGACGCTGGTAACCGCATGGTGGCGCTCGACGTTGGCACCGTGAGGGTGGTGAAGCGCCACAACAAGCGGCAGCGACAGGCGCGTGAAGACGCCGGGACGGCGTGGGTGGAAAGTGGCCGTCTCTTCACGCGGGCCAATGGCGAGTGGGTAGAGCCGACGTGGCTGTCTGACTACTTCGACCGGCTCGTTAAGCGCTTGGGCCTTCCGCCGATCCGCCTGCACGACCTTCGCCACGGCGCGGCCACGATGGCGCTCAAGGCCGGAACCAAGCTGAAGGTGGTACAGGAAATGCTTGGGCACTCCTCGTGCGCACTCACTGCGGACACGTATACGGCTGTCCTGCCCGAACTGGCCTTGGAAGCCGCCGAAGCGACCGCCCGCCTGATCTCTGGTCGGGGCACCAAGCACACCCCCGGGCTCACCCCGGGCTCACAGGTGGACAAGGCATCGAAGGCTGCCAGTAAGAAAGATCGCAAGAAGAGCAAGAAGCAGCAGGTCAAGCCTGCTGCGTGAGAGTGCGCCCGGCAGGATTCGAACCTGCGGCCTTGGGATTAGAAGTCCCCTGCTCTATCCGCTGAGCTACGGGCGCGCGGCGTGGAAGTCGCGCCAGAAGGGTACCGCCGACCCACGGCGCGTCGGGTCGATGGGTGCCGCGTCCACGTTGGCGAGCAGAGTCTCACGAGGCGGCTCCGGTCGGCATTCGGGTTCCCGCGAGGAGGCCGGCCGTCGGCCCGTACCCTCGGCTGGTGTTGCTGGACCCCGACGCCGAGAGCAGCGTCGCCTACGAGCTGTGCCAGGTCGTCGGTCGGGCGATCCTGCCCTACCGGACGGCCGACGCCCACGGCACCGCCTTCTTCTTCCAGGGTGGCGACGACCCGGTGGGGGAGGCGTTGCTGACGGCGGCCGACCTCGTCGGCGCGGCGGGCGGTGAGCTGGGCCTGCGGGCGAGCGTCACCGAGCCGGCCGGTGTCGCGCCGGACGCCGTCGCGGCGGCCGAGATCGTGCCCGGTTGGGCCCGCTTTCCGGACGACGGGGTCGCGGTGCTGCCGACCGCCGGCCTGCACCGCTACGCCGGCGACGGTGGCTGGCGGTGGCGCGTGCAGCCGGTACCGGCGGGGATCGCCGCCGGGCCCGAGGCCGTCGCCGACCTCGGCGCCGACGGCAGTTCCGCTTTCGTGCTGGCCCACGGAGTACGCGACGACGGCTCCCGCCCCCTGGAGGTGGCGATCGAGCGCGTCGTCCGCGACGGGGACGACGTGCGGATCACCACGGAACTACCGCCGGGGTACGTCGGCGCGCCCGTCTTCGTCGTCCAGGCTGACGCGGCCGGCGACGTGTCGCTGTACTGCCTCGGCCTGGTGCTGCCCGGCGTCGACGGGCACCCGGTGGCGACCTTCGACCGGATCGGCGCCGTCCTGTCGGCCGCGCACGGCGACGCCTGAACCCGGCTCGACCGCTCAGCCGCTGACCGCCGCCGCTACCACGCTGCCGGTCGACCGATGGTGACGGATCAGTCGCATCAGCGCGCCGTCGCTTTCGGGGCTGATCAGTCCCGACGCCGTCGCCCCGGAGCGTCCCGCTCGTCTGGGGCGGCTGATCAGTCGCCGACCGCTGTTGCCTCGGCGGCGTCGGTCGACGGGCGGCGGCTCTGCGGCAGCGTGGGCGCGTCGGTGTCGGCATCGTCGTCGGCCGGAGCGGTGGGGCCGGCGGCCAGGAACGCCTCGGCCCAGCGGCCGACCTCGTCCAGGACCTTCGCGCGTACGGTCGGTCCGGAGAGCGTGAGGTCGTGCAACCCGCCGTCGAAGCGGGCCAGCGTGACGTGCTGGCCGAGGCGGGGCGCGTACCGGACCATGTGCTCGACGTCCAGCACCGCGTCGGCAAGGGTGGCGTTGTCGTGCCACTTCGTGCCCCGGAAGGAACGGGTCGAGCAGGCCAGCAGCACCGGCACCGGGATGTCCAGGCCGGCGCGCAGCCGACGCTGACCGGTGCGGATCGCATTCAGCCAGCCGGCCCGCACCGGGAACCCGGCCAACGGCTTCCACGCCAGGTCATAGGCCCACTCGCCGCGGTGGTCGGCGTGCAGGCTCTCGCCGTACACCGTGCCCAGGCTGAAGGGCAGGACGCGGTGCGGCGCCCTGCGGCCCAGCCGCGCGACGGCGGCCGCGAGGGGTCGACGGACCGCCCAGGGGGCGTTCAGGTCGAAGAAGGGGCTGTTGAGGACCAGTCCGTCGACGATGCCGGCGTCGCGGCGGGCGTCCGCCCAGAGCGAGATGATCAGGCCGCCGGTGGAGTGGCCCATCACCAGCAGGGTGTCGTGCCCGTCCTCGGTGCGGATGATCTCGGCGGCGGCGTCCAGCTCGGGGAAGTAGTCGCTGAGGTCGCGGCAGAAGTTCGGCGTCTGGTGCCCGAGCAGGCTGCGACCGTACTTGCGCAGGTCGAGCGCGTAGAAGTCCCAACCGCGCTCGGCGAAGAAGTCGGCCAGGTGGGTCTGGAAGAAGTAGTCGACGAAGCCGTGCACGTAGAGCACCGCCCGCCCGGTGGGGCGCTCGGCCCGCCGCCGGACCAGTGTCGCGACAACGGGGCCTTCGTCGTCGGTGCCCAGGTCGATCGTCTGCCGCTCGTACGGCAACCCCAACACGTCCGGTTCCACAACGACGACGCTACGCCCGCACCACTACCGAGCGGTAGCCCCGCCCCCCGCCCCCGCCCCCGCGCCCCCGCGCTCCCGCGCCCGCCCCCGCGATCTTGCACTTTCTGTTGCGACATAAGCCTTGGGAATACTCATATCGGCATCCGAAAGTGCAAGATCGCGGGTCGGTCGTGGGTGGGTCAGGCCGTTTCCGCGTCGACGCGGGCCGGGTCCTGGTCGATCGGGTCGGGCTCGCCCTGCGGCTGCGGGATGTCCCGCAGGTGCTTGTTGTTGCGTGGCTCCTGCTTGGTCTTGGCGTCGTTGAGCTTCCGACGCAGGTCGTCGCGAACGTCGTTGAGGGCGGCGTGCAGGTCCTCCTCGGTGGAGGTGGTGACGATCTTCTGCCGGCCGGCGATCCAGCACTCCAGGGTGACCTTCTGACCCCGGGCCTCCCGGTCCTTCACCGACACCTCCAGCTCGGTGGCGTCGGCGTGGAAACCGGCCAGCCGGGCGTCGAGGGTGGCGAACTGCTCGGCGATCCAGTTGCGGTCGCCCTGGGAGAAGCCCGCGCCCACCCGCAGGCACTCGCCCACGGTTGCCGGGTTCGCCACGGCGCTCATCGCCGCACCTCGGAAGTGGTCGCGGAGCCGAAAGTAGTGATCATCATGGTGCTGACCTCTCGTCGACGTGGAGCTTGTCGGTGGTGCGTTGATCAAATCCATACCCAGTTCGGGCGGTTCCGGAACCGCCATCGGCCGCTCGGGTGGGTCGGCCGTACCACAACAGGGGCTTGATCAGGGCGTTGTCCACAGGTGGCCCGTTGTCCACAGGTTCGGGTGGCGGCGCTGGCGGTGGCCGTCGACATCGCACAGGCTCGATGCCGAGTCGACTCGCGCTGGCAGACCCCGATCCCCTGGAGGGACGATGTTCGACACGTACGTCACGATCGTCGGCAACATTCTGACGGCGCCCGAGTGGCGGCGGACGAAGGAGAGCAACACCCTGGTGGCCAACTTCAAGGTCGCCTCCACCGCCCGCCGACTCGACCGCGACAGCGGCCGGTGGGTCGACGGCAACTCGCTGCGCGTCCGCGTCAACTGCTGGCGCAAGCTCGCCGAGGGCGTCGCCGCGTCGGTGATGGTCGGCGACCCGGTGGTGGTCTGCGGGCGTCTCTACACCCGCGACTGGACCGACGAGGCCGGCAACCACCGCACCCTCTACGAGCTGGAGGCGGTCGCCGTCGGCCACGACCTGTCCCGAGGGCGGGCCCGTTTCCTTCGCAACCGACCCACCATGAGCACCAGCGCCGTCGAGGACGCGGCCACCGAGGGTCGCGTGCACGGCGAGCCCACCGAGCCGGTACCCGCCGAGGAGGCGCCGGCGCTGCCCGACGACGGGCCGCTCGACGACGACTTCGAACTGCCCGAGTACGCCTCGCCGCGCACCAGTCCCCTCGGCCACGGCCCGCTCGACGAGGTCTCCCTCGGTGACATCGGTGGCGTTCCCGCGGCCCTGGACGACGACGAGCTGACCCGTGCGGCGGCGGACGACGTCGACCCGGAGGACGACCCCGACGACGAGTTGGGACCGGTTCCCGACGAGGGTCGGCCGGATGGTCCGCCGTCCGGTCGGGGCCGGCGGGGCCGAGGTCGGGTTCCGCAGCCGGCGTGACCGTCCGGTCCCGGGGCGACAGCAGCACCGCTGCCTGAGGTCGGTGCCGGCGACGTTCGCACCGACGGCACGATGGGGGCGGGGTGGCGGCGTGGTCGGCGTCGTCACCCCGCGTGAGCGGAACGGCCAGAGGAGGTTCCGATGGAGTACGGCAGGCGCGGCTGGCTCATGCGGCGCTCGTCTAGGCTGGCCGGCCGGGGGGTGGTACGCGTGCGGCAGACAGCGCCGGTGGCGAACGCGGTGGGCCTGGTGGCCGGTTACGCGCTGGACAGGCTGCTCGGCGACCCCCGACGGTGGCACCCGGTAGCCGGTTTCGGCCAGGTGGCCGGCGCTCTGGAGCGTCGCCTGCACCGGCCGGACCGGACAGCCGGCGCGGTGTTCACGGCGCTGGCGGTCGGCGGGCCCGTGGCGCTCGGGGCGGTCGCCGCGGTGGCCACCCGGCACCGGCCGGTGAGCCGCGCGGTCCTCGTCGCCGTCGGCACCTGGACCGTGCTGGGCGGTCGTACGCTGCGGCGCGAGGCCGCGATCATGGGTCGTACGCTCCGCGACGGCGACCTGCCCGCCGCCCGGGAACGCCTCGGCAACCTCTGCGGGCGGGACCCGTCGACCCTGGACGAGTCGGAGTTGGCCCGCGCCACCGTCGAATCGGTCGCGGAGAACACCTCCGACGCGGTGGTCGCCCCGCTGCTCTGGGGTGCGGTCGCCGGCCTGCCCGGGCTGCTGGGCTACCGCGCCGCCAACACCCTCGACGCGATGGTCGGGCACCGATCGGAGCGCTACGCGCGGTTCGGCACCCCGGCCGCTCGGCTGGACGACCTGCTCAACCTCGTGCCGTCCCGGCTGACCGGGCTCCTCACCATCGCCGTCGCACCGGTTGCCAACGGCGACCGGGACCGGGCCTGGCGGGTGTGGCGGCGGGACCGCAACGACCACCCCAGCCCCAACGCCGGCCAGTGCGAAGCGGCGATGGCCGGGGCGCTCGGCGTCCGCCTCGGTGGCCGCAACATGTACTTCGGGCGCTCCGAGGTCCGCCCGTTCCTGGGCGACGGCCCCCGTCCCGAGGCGCGACACCTCAAGCGGGCCGCGCGCATCTCCGGCGCTGTCGGCCTGGCCGCCCTCGGAGTGGCCGCTGCCTACCCGGTGACCGTCGGCCGCCTGACCGACGCAGTGGCGCGCCGCAGCTTGCGAGCCGTGACGGGACGGCGCACCGGTCGTCCAGCGACCCGGGAGGCGTTTCGACGTGGCTGGTCGGCGGGCGGCCTGCTGCCCGTCGGGCCGGAGCATGGCCGGGTCGGGGGCGTCGTGGGGCGGGGGAGCGGGCGATGAGCGGTGGGCTGTTGGTCGCCGGCACCACCTCGGACGCCGGCAAGAGCGTGCTCACCGCCGGCATCTGCCGCTGGCTGCACCGGCGTGGCGTGAAGGTGGCGCCGTTCAAGGCGCAGAACATGTCGAACAACTCGGCCGTCGTCGTCGGGCCGGACGGGCGTGGTGGGGAGATCGGCCGCGCCCAGGCCATGCAGGCCGCCGCGTGCGGGCTCGCACCGGACCTGCGCTTCAACCCGGTGCTGCTCAAACCGGGCAGTGACCTCGCCAGCCAGGTCGTCCTCCTCGGCGAGGCGGTCGATACGATCACCGCCGGCACCTTCCGGCAGTTGCGGCCCCGGCTCGCCGAGACCGCGTACGCGGCGTTGGCCGAGCTGCGCGCCGCGTACGACGTGGTGATCTGTGAGGGCGCGGGCAGCCCGGCGGAGATCAACCTGCGGGCCGGGGACTACGTCAACATGGGGCTCGCCCGGCACGCCAACCTGCCCGCCATCGTGGTCGGCGACATCGATCGGGGTGGCGTCTTCGCGTCGATGTTCGGCACGGTGGCCCTGCTCGATCCGGCCGACCAGGCGCTCGTCGCGGGCTTCGTGATCAACAAGTTCCGGGGGGACCTCGGTCTGCTCCAGCCCGGGCTGGAGATGCTGCGGCACGTGACCGGCCGGCCCACGTACGGGGTGCTGCCCTGGTCGCTCGACCTGTGGCTGGACGCGGAGGACTCGCTCGCCTACGGGCGGGTGCTCGGTCGGCCCGCCGCCCCGCACGGCACCGAGTGGCTGGACGTGGCCGTCGTCCGACTGCCCCGCATCAGCAACGCCACCGACGTGGAGGCGCTCGCCACCGAGCCGGGTGTCCGCGTACGCCTCACCGTCGAGCCTGCCGAACTGGCCTCTGCCGATTTGATCGTCCTGCCCGGCTCGAAGTCGACGGTCGCGGACCTCGCCTGGCTCCGCGAGACGGGCCTCGCCGACGCGGTCGCCGCCCACGCGGCAGCCGGTAAGCCGTTGCTCGGCCTCTGCGGCGGCTTCCAGATGCTCGGCCGGGCCATCCACGACACGGTCGAGAGCCGGCGGGGCAGTGTGCCCGGGCTCGGCCTGCTGCCCATCGAGATCACCTTCGATCCCCGCAAGACCGTCCGGCAGTCGGTGGGCGCCGGCCCCGGCGACGTGACGGTCCGCGGCTACGAGATCCACCACGGGTACGTCTCGCAGGCCGACCCGGCACTGACCCCGCTGCTGACCGGGGCCGACGGCGCGGGCGAGGGGGCGGTGCTCGGCGCGGTGCACGGCACGCACTGGCACGGGGCGTTCGAGTCCGACGGATTCCGCCGCTGGTTCCTCACCGAGGCGGCCCGGCTGGCCGGACGCAGGGGATTCCGGGTCGCGCCGACCACCAGCTTCGCCGCCGCCCGGGAACGCTCGCTCGACCTGCTCGGCGACCTCGTCGAGGAGCACCTCGACACCGACGCCCTCTGGCGTCTCATCGAGACCGGCGCGCCCACGGACCTCCCCTTCATCCCGCCCGGCGCCCCGCCCACCTGAGCGCGCCACCCCCGCAAGGGACCGCCCGAGCGTCCACCCCCGCGACGGGCCGCCCGCCGACAGCGCATGATCGGCCAGGTAGGCGGGCTCCCCGGTGGCTCGTAGAGCGGTCTGGGGTAGCGGGCGGGTCAGAGGCGGATGTCGGCGGGGCGGTCCGTGGTGGGCAGTCCGGCGGCCAGCCACGCGTCGACGCCACCGATCATGTCGGTGGCCCGGCGCAGGCCGAGGGTCTGGAGGCTGGCGGCGGCCAGGCTGGAGCTGTAACCCTGGCGACACACCACGATGATCTCCCGGTCGTACGCGGTGGCCTCCGGAATGCGCCAGGCGCTGGCCGGGTCGAGCCGCCACTCCAGCACCGTGCGGTCGATGACGACCGCCCCGGGAAGATCACCCTGTTCGCGGCGCTGTGTGTCGGTACGGGTGTCGACAAGCAGAGCGCCACCGCGGACCGCCTCGACGGTCTGCTGTGGAGTAAGTCGGTGCAGCCCGGCGCGGGCCTGTTCGAGCAGGGCGTCGATGCCGGGGCTCATCACGTCTCGGAGCACCACCCGATCATGCCGACTCGGCCACCGGCCCGCGCGCCGAACGGTCCGCCCGTCACCCGTCGCCACGCCAATTCCCCCGGACGTGAGAGTGGCCGCCCGAGCCGGCTCAGCCGGACGTGTCACAGCCGTCGGAGCCAGCATGATCGACTCGGTTTCCGTGATGTCGGGCCGTCCTGGCCGGCGGGACACCCCGACATCCGTGAACCCGAGTCGATCACCCCGTCCGGCGGGCTCGGACCGGGGGGGCATACTGCGGTCGTGCGTGGAGTCGTCGGCAGGGAACCGCTCGACCGCGGCGGTCCGCGGCGGCGCGACCCGGGTCCGCACCAGGGCGAGGGCGGCCACGTCGGCGGGCCGACGGGGCGTGCCGTCGGGCAGGTGGCACGGGTGGTGGTCGTCGAGGCGTACGCCGAGGTGGCGCGGCGGGTGCTCGCGGGCCCGGCGCGGTTGGGGCGGACCCGGCTGGTCGCCGTCGACGGGCCGAGCGGCGCGGGCAAGAGCCGGTTCGCCGCGCACCTCGCGGATGCCCTGGCGGCGCTGCCCGGCGGGCGACCACCGGTGGTGCACACCGACGACCTGCTCGACGGCTGGGACGACCAGTTGACCTTCTGGCCCCGGTTCGACGACGAGGTGCTGGTCCCGCTGCGGCGGGGGGAGCCGGGCGCGTACCGGCGGTACAGCTGGGTGCGGCGGTCCTTCCTGCCGCGCCCGATGGCGGTGCCGGTGACGCCGGTGCTGATCGTGGAGGGGGTCAGCGCCGCCCGTGCGGTGATCCGGCCGGAGCTGACGCTCGCCGTCTTCGTGACCGCGCCGGCGCCGCTGCGGCTCGCCCGTGCCATCGAGCGGGACGGGCCGGAAGTCCTGCCCGAGCTGCGCCGCTGGCATGCGGGGGAGCGCGCGCACTTCGCCGCCGACGACACCGCAGCCCACGCCGACCTGGTGGCCGACGGCGCGCCGGCGCTGCCGCTCGACACGTCCCGCTACCTGGTGCGGGTCGGCGGGGTGGGCACGGGCTCCGCCGGCACGCCGGGGTAAGGCCGGCATACGATGCCGGTCATGACCTCACCGATCATGTCCGAGTCCGAGGTACGGGCCGCCGTCGAGCGGGAGATGCCCGGGGTACGGGCCGACCTGGAACGCCTCGTCCGCATCCCCGGCATCGCCTTCGACGGCTTCGACCACTCGCACGTCGAGCGTTCCGCCGAGGCGGTCGCCGAGCTGCTGCGCGGTTGCGGCCTGGACGTCGACATCGTGCGTTCCGGCGGCCAGCCCGCCGTGATCGGCCGTCGCGCGGCCCCGCCCGGCGCGCCAACCGTGCTGCTCTACGCCCACCACGACGTGCAGCCGATCGGTGACCGGTCGCTGTGGGAGTCCGACCCGTTCGAGCCGGTGGAGCGCGACGGCCGCCTGTACGGCCGGGGTGCGGCCGACGACAAGGCCGGCATCATGGCGCACGTGGCGGCCCTGCGGGCGTACGGGGACGCGCTGCCGGTCGGTGTGGTGCTGTTCATCGAGGGCGAGGAGGAGTTCGGCTCCGACTCGTTGGAGCGGCTGCTCGACGAGCACCGCGACGAGATCGCCTCGGACGTCATCGTGATCGCCGACTCGGGCAACTGGGACATCGGTGTACCGGCGCTGACCACCTCGCTGCGCGGCATCGTCAACTGCTTCGTCGAGGTGCGCACGCTGGACCACGCCGTGCACAGCGGCATGTTCGGCGGTGCCGTGCCGGACGCGCTGACCGCGCTGGTCCGGCTGCTGGCGACCCTGCACGACGACGCCGGCGACGTGGCGGTGGACGGGCTGGTCGGCCGGGTGGGCGCCGCCGTCGACTACCCGGAGGACCGGGTACGCGTCGAGGCCGGGCTGGCCGAGGGTGTGCAGTTCATCGGCACCGGCCGGCTCACCGACCGGCTCTGGACCAAGCCGGCGCTGGCCGTGCTCGGCATCGACGCGCCGGCCACCGGTGAGGCCCCGAACGCCCTGGTGCCGGCCGCGAAGGCGAAGCTCAGCGTCCGTCTCGCACCGGGCGACGACCCCAAGCGGGCGTACGCGGCGGTGCGCGCCCACCTGGAGAAGCACGCGCCGTGGGGCGCTCAGGTGACGGTCACCTTCGAGCACGACGGCGACCCGTGCGTGATCGACGCGTCCGGGCCGATGTTCGACGCCGCCCGCTCGGCGTTCCGCACCGCCTGGGACGGCACCGACCCGGTGGACATCGGCGTCGGCGGCTCGATCCCGTTCATCGCCACGTTCCAGGAGATGTTCCCGCAGGCGGCGATCCTGGTGACCGGCGTGGAGGACCCGCACGCCCGCGCGCACGGTCCGAACGAGAGCCTGCACCTCGGCGAGTTCGCCAAGGTCTGCCTCGCCGAGGCGCTGCTGCTGGGCAAGGTGGCCGCAGCGGCTGAGTGATAACGGCAAGTTTGCGTCTGATCTGCGCGTTTACGGCGTGTCGCGGATGGGATTGCTATAGGCTTTCGAACATGAGTACGAACGAGGTGATGGCCCGCCTGGGGGCCGCCGTCAGCGCACTGGGGGACGTCGACGTCTCCGCGTGGTCCGAGGACACGCTCAATGAGCAGCTCGGTGAGCTTTCCGCCGCCCTGGTCGCCCTCGACTCGGTGCTCTCCCGGGTGGCCGGCGAGGTCCGCGCCCGAGGGTTGCGCATCGAGGAGCCCGTCTCCGCCTGATTCCTGCCGTCCGTCAGTGCCTGTTCCACAGGGGCAGCCCGCCTCCGTGGACCAGGGCCCGGCGGGCTGCGGCACCGCGCCGACACCGCCCGGGCACGGCAATGCCCGGGCGGTGTCGGAGGTGACTGGCAGGATGGGCGTCGTGCGGTTCATCGACCTGGCGGCCACCTCCGCCGCCGTGGGCGCCACCAGTGGCCGGCGGGCCAAGGTGCAGCTGCTCGCCGACGCGCTGCGCCGGCTCGACCCGCCCGAGGTGGAGCCCGGCGCCGGCTATCTCGCCGGTGAGCTGCGGCAACGCCAGACCGGCGTGGGCTACGCGAGCCTGCGTGACCTGCCACCGCCGGCCGCCGAGCCGACGCTGACCGTGGCCGCCGTCGACGCGGCCATCGAGCAGATCGCCGCCGTGCAGGGCACCGGTTCGCAGGCTCGCCGCCGGGCTCTGCTCGGCGCCCTCTACGCGGCGGCCACCACCGACGAGCAACGGCTGCTCACCGGCCTGTTCGGCGGCGAGCTGCGCCAGGGTGCCCAGGCCGGGCTGCTCGCCGACGCCGTGGCGCGGGCCGCCGAGGTGCCGGTCGCCACCGTCCGTCGGGCTCTGCTGCTCGCCGGTGACCTGCGCGCCGTGGCGGTGGCCGCGCTGGCCGGGGGCGAGGCCGAGCTGGCCGGGTTCGGCCTGCGGGTCGGCCGGCCGTTGGCGCCGATGCTCGCGCAGAGCGCCCCCTCGGTCGACGAGGCGCTGGCCGCGACCGGCACGCCCGCCGTGGTCGACGTCAAGCTCGACGGCATCCGCATCCAGGTGCACCGCTCCGGCGCCGACATCGCCGTGTTCACCCGCAGCCTCGACGAGATCACCAGCCGGGTGCCCGAGGTCGTCGCGGCGGTTCGCGCCCTGCCTGGCCGGGAGTTGGTGCTCGACGGCGAGGCGATCGGCCTGGACGAGACGGGCCGCCCGCTGCCGTTCCAGCAGACCTCCAGTCGGGCCGCCCGGCGCACCACGCCGAGCACCACCGGCCGTACGCCGGTCGCCCCGGCGGTGCTCGCGGCTGCCGCCACCACCGGCACGACAGTGCTCACGCCGTACTTCTTCGACCTGCTGCACCTCGACGGTGAGGATCTGATCGACCTGCCCGGCCGCGAGCGGTGGGCAGCTCTGGCCGGCGCGGTGGACGCCTCGCTGCTGGTCGGGCGCATGGAGGTCGACGGTCCGGAGCAGGCCGCTGCGGCATTCGCCGCCGCCCTCGACGCGGGGCAGGAGGGTGTGGTGGTCAAGGCGCCGGACGCACCCTACGACGCCGGCCGTCGAGGCGCGGCCTGGGTCAAGGTCAAACCGCGCCACACCCTCGACCTGGTGGTGCTCGCCGTCGAGTGGGGCAGCGGCCGGCGCAAGGGCTGGCTCTCCAACCTGCACCTCGGTGCCCGTGATCCGCGCACCGGCGACTTCGTCATGCTCGGCAAGACGTTCAAGGGGCTCACCGACGAGCTGCTGCGCTGGCAGACCGACCGCTTCCTCGGCCTCGCCGTCGAGCGTGGTGACTGGGTGGTCCGGGTCCGCCCCGAGCAGGTCGTGGAGATCGCGTTCGACGGCGTGCAGACGAGCACCCGCTACCCGGGTGGGATGGCGCTGCGGTTCGCCCGGGTGGTGCGCTACCGGGAGGACAAGTCCGCCGCCGAAGCGGACACCATCGACGCTGTCCGCGCGATCCACGCCGGACGGCCCACCGGCTGACGCCGGGGCGCAGGCCGGACGGTTCAGGCGGACGTGCTCGGCGTGGGGTCGGCCGCCCGGTCCAGCGGGGCGGTCGTGCCATCCAGGCCTGCGGCCCGGCGTGCCTCACGGCGGGCCACCCAGCCGTAGCCGAAGATCGCCATCGCGGCGAAGAGCCACCACTGCACCACGTAGCCGAAGTTCTGCCAGTTGTTGGTGTGCCCCACCGGAACGGCCTTGAAGACCGGGTCGGCGGCCGGGGTCTGCTCGTCCAGCAGCAGATAGCCGCCGTAGACCGGGTAGGGCAGCTCGCGGGCCAGACGCGGTACGGCGATCCGCCGCGTCTCCAGCCGCCCGTCGCGGCGGTCCACCGCGCCGGCGCCGCTCTCGGTCTCGTGCACCCGGCCGTTGACCGTGACGTCGCCACCCGGCGGGGTGGGCACCGACGGCTGGGCGGTCGCGCCCCCCGGAGCGGGCGGAATCCAGCCGCGGTCCACCAGCAGCGCGGTGCCGTCGGCGAGCACGAGGGGGGTGAGCACCTCGAAGCCGACCCGGCTGTCGACCGTCCGGCCACGGACCAGGACGGTGTTCGACGTGTCGTACCGGCCGGTGGCGGTGATCCGGGTCCAGACCCGGTCCTTCGCAGGGGCCGGACCGGCGGTGCCGGGGCCGCCGGTCGGCGGGCGGAACGCCTCGGCCAGGGGCGCCGCAGGCATCCGCTCGCCCGCGTCGATCCGCTCGTTGATCTCGGTACGACCTCGGTAGCGGTCCAGCTGCCAGTTGCCGAGCCACACCATCACGGCGGCGGCGACCAGGGTCAGCGCGAGGGCGCCCAACCAGCGTGGGCTCAGCAGGAACCGGTACACGGGACCGAGGCTACCCGTATGACCGGGACCACTCACCGCGACCGGGCCGGGACGGTCCGCCGACCCCCGGTTGGCGGTGCTCGCCCGTCGGATCGGACGGGTATCGTCACGCCGACGGATCGACCCCCTCGGTTGTCCGTCGTGTACCCGCCACCGCCCGCGAGGAGTCGATGATGACCGTCGTGCCGCGCCTGGTGCTCAGCGCGCCGTCCTCCGGGCACGGGAAGAACGCGCTGGCGATCGGGCTGCTCGCCGCCCTGGCCGAGCGAGGTGTCGACGTCGCCGGGTTCAAGCTCGGCCCGGACCACGTCGACGCCGCGTACCTCGGTCTCGCCGCCGGTCGGCCCGGCCGGGTGATCGACCCCCGGCTGGTCGGCGTCGACCGGCTCGCCCCGCTGGTCGCGCACGGCGCCGCCGGCGCCGGGCTCGCCGTCGTGCAGGGCAGCATGGGCCTGTACGACTCGGTCGGTGGCCGTCCCGAGCAGGAGTCAACGGCCGCCGCGGCCGCCGCGCTGCGCAGTCCGGTGGTGCTGGTGGTCGACGTGGCCGCGATGGGCCAGTCGGTCGCCGCCCTGGTGCACGGTTTCCGCTCGTACGACGAGCAGTTGTGGCTGGGCGGGGTGATCCTCAACCGGGTGGCGTCGTCGCGGCACGAGGGGATGCTGCGCGAGGCGCTGGACGACGTGGGCGTGCCCGTCTACGGCGCGCTGCGCCGCCAGGACCTGCCGGCGGTGCTGCCGTCCCGCCGGCACGGGGTGGCGCCGGTGGTCGACTCCTCGGCCGACGCGGTCCGTGCCGTGCGCCGCCTCGGCGAGGCCGTCGCCGCCACTGTCGACCTGGAACGCCTGCTCGGGCTGGCCCGTTCCGCTCCGCCCCTGCCGGCGGCGGCCTGGTCGCCACGGGACGTGCTCGGCGAGCTGGTCGTGCCGGCTCAGCGTCCGCTGGTCGCGGTGGCGGGCGGGCCGGGTGGCAGCTTCAGCCACCCGGAGACCGCGGAGTTGCTGTCGGCGGCCGGCGCCGAGGTGGTCACTGTCGATCCGCTGCGCGACGAGGCGCTGCCCGTCGGCACCCGTGCGCTGGTCGTCGGCGGTGCGCTGCCGGAGACGTACGCCGAGCAGCTGTCGGCCAACCGCCGGCTCTGCATCGCGGTGGCCGAACTGGCCCGCACCGGCCGGCCCGTGGTCGCGGAGGGTGCCGGCCTGCTCTGGCTTGCCCGGGAGCTGGACGGGCTGCCGATGTGCGGTGTGTTGGACGCGGTCGGGGCGAGCCGCGACGGTCTCGTGGTGGGCTACCGGGAGGCGACCGCCCAGACCGACAGCGTGGTCGCCGCGGACGGCACGGTGATCGTCGGGCACAAGGAGCACCGGGCGGTGCTCACCCCGCGCGCCGGTCAGCGGCCGGCGTGGAGCTGGGACGGCGGCACCCCGGAGGGCTTCGTCTGGCGCAACGTGCACGCCTCGCAGCTCGCCCTGCACTGGGCCGGGCATCCGGCGACGGCCGCCCGGGTGGTGGCCGCGGCCGTGAGTGAGCCGGCAGCCGAGGTGGTGTCACCGCCGGTGGTGCCCGCGTGATCGGTCAGGTGGCGGTCCGCCGGTTTCCGGCGTTGACCGTCTCCACTCCGCGTACGGAGGTGCGCCGGCTCACCGCGGCCGACGCGTCGGCGGCCGGTGAGATCTTCGCCGACAAGCTGACCCGGCGCTGGCTGCCGCTGCCCGGCGACTCCGGCCCGATCGACGGGCACGCCTGGTGCACCGACCTGGCCCGGCAGCGACGCGACAGCGGCGAGGGCGACCACTACGCGGTGGTCCGCCGGGAGGACCACGAGGTGGTCGGCTCCCTCTGGACCCGGCGTACCGACTGGGGCGCCCGCCTCACCGAGGTCTCCTACGCGATGGCTCCCCACGCCCGGGGCTTCGGCCTGGCCGCCGAGGCGGTGGACGCGGTGGCCATCGCGCTGATCCTGGAGCACGGCTTCCAGCGGGTCGAGCTGCGTGTCGCGCCCGGCAACCTGGCGTCCCGGCGGGTCGCCGAGAAGGCCGGCTTCACCTACGAGGGGCTGCTCCGCAACGCCGGCTATGTCGGCGGCGGCCGGGTCGACCTCGAAGTGTGGTCGTTCGTGGCGGCGGACCTGCGCTGATCCACGCCGCCGGACGGCCCTGCGCTGCTGTCGCCGTCACCCGACGATGGTGTCCGACGGTGGCGTGAACTGGCGGGTCGGCGTGCCCTTCAGGCCGTCGCGCAGTGTCTGCGCCACCGCCGCGATGGGGATCTGGGACTGCCCGTCGCCGACCGCGTTGAACGGATTGTCCGGGTCGGAGATGAAGCTCGCCGCGGCCAGTTCCGGTGTGTACCCGACGAACCATGCCGACCGGGTGCTGTCGGTGGTGCCCGTCTTGCCGGCGACCGGGCGGCCGACCGTACCCCGGACGCTGTCGGCGGTCGACCAGCCGCCGCAGCCCCCGCGTGCCGGGGTGTCCCCGGTCGGGCAGCGGGCGGCGTCGGTCGCCGCGCGGGCGGCGTCGGCGCTGACCACCTGGCGGCAGCGTGGCTTCGCCACCTCGCGCTGGATGCCGCCGGGGGTGGTGTACGTGGCCGGGGTGCCGTCCCGGTTCATGATCGCCTGCACGGGGATGGCCTCGCAGTAGCGTCCGTCGGCCGCGATGGCCGCGTAGGCGTTCGCCATCTCCAGCGGGGTCGCGTCGGAGACGCCGAGCGTGAACGCGCCCCACTTGTTGGCCTTGCCGGGCGACGCCTGCTCCCGGTCGACGTCGGTGCGCCAGCGCAGGCCGAGCTGTTCGGCGAGCCGGACCGCCCGTTCCGCGCCCACCTTCTCCTCCAGCCACACGAAGTACGTGTTGACGGACTTGCCGAAGCCGGACCACATGGTCTGCTGGCCGGTCATCGCGCCGCTGGCGTTGGAGGGCGCCCAGCCGTCGTAGACGGACGACTTGTAGCGGTACGGGGCGTTGAACGAGGTGGACAGCGTCATCCCGGAGTCCAGGGCGGCCAGCATCGGGAACATCTTGAACGTCGATCCGGCCTGGTAGCCCGGCAGGTCGCCGCCGCCGAGCAGCGGCGCCACCGTGTTCGGATAGTTGGCCTTCACCTTCGGCCCGGCCTCGGGATTGGAGCTGGGTGGGTTGTCGGCCAGGTCCAGGGAGTAGTTCCGGTTCACCGCCATCGCCTTCACGCGCCCGGTGCCCGGCTCGGAGACCACGATCCCGTTGGCGAACGGGCTGCCGGTGCCCTCCTTGGCGCCGACGTTCTTCTCCGCCGCCTCCTGGATCTTGGGGTCGAGGCTGAGCACGATGCGGTAGCCGCCCCGACGCAGCTTGTCCATCCGCTCCAGCCGGTTGGCCCCGAACGCGGGCTGCGAACTCCACCAGTTCTTCAGGTAGTCGCAGGCGAAGCCCCAGCTCCGGTACTTCTCGATGAGCGAGGCGCAGTCGCTCGGCGGGGTGGTGAGCTTCAGCCGGATCGGCTCGGTCTTGGCGGCGGCGGCCGAGTCGGGGGAGAGGTAGCCGAGCTGACTCATCCGGTCCAGCACGTAGTTGCGCCGCCCGGTGGCGTCCTTCTGGTCGGTGTCGGCCGGGTCGTACTCGGAGGGGGACTTGACCAGCCCGGCGAGGGTGGCCGCCTCGACCGGGGTGAGGTCCTTCGGGGTCTTGGAGAAGAAGATCTCGCTGGCGGCGTAGATGCCGTACGCCCGGTGACCGAAGTACGCCGAGTTCAGGTAGCGCTCCATGATGTCTTCCTTGCTCATCTCCTTCTCCAGGTCCAGCGCCATGCGCATCTCCTTGACCTTGCGCAGGCTGGTCTGCTGGGTGGCCTCCTGGACCTCCTTGGGGGTGGTGGCGCTGTCCCGCAGGGCCATCCGGACGTACTGCATGGTCAACGTCGAGGCACCCTGGGAGCCGCCAGAGCGGGCGTTGGACACGAAGGCGCGGGCCACGCCCTTCGGGTCGACGCCGTGGTGCTGGTAGAAGCGGTTGTCCTCGGCGGCGACGATCGCCTGCTGGATGTTCGGCGACATGTCCGACAGCTTCGTGTACTGCCGGTACTCCTCGTAGAACATGGTCAGCACGGTCTTGCCGTCCGGGGCGTACAGGTAGGAGGTCTCGGCGGGCAGGGCTTTGGTCAGCAGCCTGGTCTTCTGCTCCGTGGCGTGGGCGGTCGCCTTCGCGCCGAGCCCGGTGAAGGCGACCAGCGGGTACGCGGCGGCGGCGATCACGATGCCGGCGATGAGCCCGGCGCGGAGAAGAGGGACGAGTCGACCAGCGGCAGCAAGGGGTCGGTTGCTCACGTCGCCAAGTTATGACATTTCCGATTCGTACATGAGAAGAACTCATAAACCCGCGAGGTGGTGACATGGCTTACGCCGACATCGACTGTCCCGCCGGCCACCTTCCCGGCAGGATCGCGGACATGCGTGATCAGCCGTGCGGGGTGCCGTCGTACGCCGGGGCGGAGCCGGACCTGGCACACCACGGCGACGCCGAGGTCGGCACGGGGTTGGTCGACCTCGCCGTCAACGTCCGCCGGGCACCACTGCCGGCCTGGCTGGCCGATCCGATCGCCGCCACGCTCACCGATCTGGCCCGCTATCCGGACCCGACGCGGGCCCGCGCCGCCGTCGCCGCCCGGCACCGGCGTCACCCGGACGAGGTACTGCTCACCGCCGGCGCCGCCGAGGGATTCGTGCTCATCGCCCAGGCGCTGCGCGGCATCCACCGGCCCGTGGTGGTGCACCCGCAGTTCACCGAGCCGGAGGCGGCGTTGCGGGCCGCCGGGCACACGGTCGAGCGGGTGCTGCTCGACCCGGCCGACGGCTTCCGCCTCGACGGGTCCCTGGTGCCCGCCGACGCGGACCTCGTGATGATCGGCAACCCGACGAACCCCACGTCGGTGCTGCACCCCGCCCGGACCATCGCCGCGCTCGCCCGTCCCGGCCGGGTGCTGGTGGTCGACGAGGCGTTCGCCGACACCACCGGCGGCGCGTACACCGGCGAACCCGAGTCGCTCGCCGAACGGCGGGATCTGCCCGGCCTGCTCGTCCTGCGCAGCCTCACCAAGACCTGGGGCCTTGCCGGGCTGCGGATCGGCTACCTTCTCGGTGCTGAGGCCCTGCTGTCCCGCCTGGCCGCCGTCCAACCGCTCTGGGCGGTCTCCACGCCCGCGCTGGCCGCCGCCGCGGCCTGCGCCACCGGAGTCGCGGTCGAGGCCGAACGCGCGATCGCCGCCGAACTCGCCGCCGACCGCGACCACCTGGTCGCCCGCCTCGCCGAACTGCCCGGTGTACGCGTCGCGGGCCGTCCCGCCAGCGCGTTCGTCCTGCTGTGTCTGCCCGACGCGACGCGGGTGCGGCAGGCCCTGCGTGACCGGGGCTGGGCCGTCCGCCGGTGCGACACCTTCCCCGGGCTCGGCCCGGACTGGCTGCGGGTGGCGGTACGCGACCGAAACACCACCGATGCGTTCATCGCGGTGCTACGCGAGATCATGGAGGCATGATGCTGGAGACCACGACGTCCGCGATCCGGCCACCGGACGAGGCGGCGATGGCCGCTGCCCGCGAGCTGCACGGCCGACTGACCAAGCCGGCCGGCTCGCTGGGCCTGCTGGAGGACCTGTCGGTACGCCTCGCCGGGCTGGCCGGGGTCTGCCCGCCGCCGGTGCCCGAGCCCGCCGCCGTGGCGATCTTCGCGGGCGACCACGGTGTGCACGCCCAGCGGGTCACCCCGTGGCCGCAGGAGGTCACCGCGCAGATGATCGGCAACTTCCTGGCCGGCGGCGCGGTCGTCAACGCGTTCGCCCGGCAGGCCGGCGCGTCGGTCACCGTCGTCGACGTCGGGGTGGCCCACCCGCTGCCCGTCCCCGAGCCCGCCGCCCCGAGCGACCCGTCCGCGCCCCGGCTGGTCAACGCCTCCGTGCGCCGGGGCACCCGGGACCTCGCGGTGACCGCCGCGCTCACCCGGGACGAGGCGCTGGCGGCAGTGCGGACCGGCATCCGGATCGCCGACGAGCTGATCGACGCCGGGGCCGGCATCCTGCTCACCGGGGACATGGGCATCGGCAACACCACTCCGGCGGCGGCGCTGATCGCCGCGTTCACCGGCGTCGACCCGCTCGACAGCACCGGCCGGGGCACCGGGGTGGACGATGCGACGTACGCCCACAAGGTGGCCGTGGTGCGGGCCGCGCTCGCCCGGCACACGCCCGACCCGGCCGACCCGCTGGGTGTCCTCGCCGCCGTCGGTGGCCTGGAGCACGCCGCGCTGGCCGGCCTGATCCTCGGTGCCGCCGCCCGTCGTACGCCGGTCCTGCTGGACGGCGTGATCGCCGTGTCCGCCGCGCTCGCCGCCGCCGCGTTCGCGCCGGACGCGGTCGCTGCCATGATCGCCGGGCACCGCTCGGCCGAGCCCGGCGCGACGGTGGCGCTGCGACACCTCGGCCTCGACCCGCTGATCGACCTGGGGTTGCGCCTCGGCGAGGGCACCGGCGCCCTGCTGGCGCTGCCCGTGGTCACCGGCGCCGTCCGGGTGCTGCACGAGGTGGCCACCTTCGACTCCGCAGGCGTGGCCGAGAAGTGACCGCGCCTGGCGAACGGTCCGGTGGTGCAGGGTGAGCGCCAGCCCGTACCCCCTCGGTCTGCGGCTCGACGGACGGCGCGTGGTCGTGGTGGGCGGCGGAGCGGTCGCCACCCGGCGGGTGCCGGCGCTGCTGGACGCCGGCGCGGACGTCCTGCTGGTGGCACCGGAGCTGACCCCGGCGTTGCAGGCCCGGGTCGACGCGGGTCGGCTGCGGTGGGTGGCGCGTCGGTTCCTGCCCGAGGACCTGGACGGGGCGTGGCTGGTCCAGGTGGCGATCGACGACCCGATCGCGGCGGCGTCGGTGAGCGCCGTCGCCGCCGAACGGCGGATCTTCTGCGTCCGGGCCGACGACCGGACCGTTGCCACGGCCTGGACGCCGGCGGTGACCCGGCAGGGCCCGGTCACCGTGGCGGTGCTGGGCGGCGGTGACCCCCGCCGGGCGATGACCGTCCGCGACGCCATCCGCGACCTGCTCGCCGTGCGCGACGCCGGGCCGACCGAGGCGCACCCCGACACCGGGGCGACCGGCGGGCGGGTGGCTCTCGTCGGGGCGGGACCGGGCGACCCGGAGCTGATCACCGTGCGAGGTTGGCGACTGCTCACCGAGGCGGACGTGGTGGTCGCCGACCGGCTGGTACCCGGTCTGCTCCTGGACGAGCTGCGCCCCGACGTCGAGCTGGTGGACGCCTCGAAGATCCCCTACGGCCCGTCCCGGGCACAGGAGGAGATCAACCAGATCCTTGTCGACCGAGCGCTGGCCGGAGCTCGCGTCGTGCGGCTCAAGGGCGGCGACCCGTATGTCTTCGGGCGGGGTGGCGAGGAGTTGCTGGCGTGCGCGGCAGCCGGTGTGCCGGTGACCGTCGTGCCCGGGGTGACCAGCTCGATCGCCGCGCCCGCGGCGGCTGGCATCCCGGTGACGCACCGGGGGGTGGCGCACGAGTTCACCGTGGTTTCGGGGCACGTGGCGCCCGACTCGCCGGCCTCGCTGGTGCGCTGGGACGCCCTGGCGGGCCTGCGTGGCACCCTGGTGATCCTGATGGGGCTCAAGAACCTCGCCGCCATCACGGCCACCCTGATCGCGCACGGTCGACCGCCGCAGACGCCGGCCGCAGTCGTTCAGGAGGGCACCACGGGCGCCCAACGGACGCTGCGGTCCACGCTCGACGCGGTGGCCGCGGAGGTGCTCGCCGCCGACCTGCGCCCGCCCGCCGTAGTCGTGCTGGGTGACGTGGTGGGCGCGCTCGACGGGTGACGACAGCCTGGCTGCCGTGGCGCGGCGCTGCATCGCGGTGCGCTTCGGTGCGGTGCGGTGCGGTGCGGGTGCGCGGCGCTGCGGTGCGCGCTGGGCCGGATTGCGACAATTCCCCTCATCGGTCCGGGGCCCGATGACTGCGTGTCCGCCCTTTGCTCTGCTTCAACGGAGGCAACACCCGGTGTCCGGATATCGGACGGCGCGTGTTTCCTGGGTTGAAGCAGAGCAAAGGACCACCACCACACCCCTGTCACCCACCCGGCCGGTGTCACGCTGAGCGACCTGAGGCCGGGCAACCACAACGGAATCGGGGCCGCAGGCGTACGCGCCTCCGGCCCCGATCGTCGTGCGAGTCGACCTACTGCTTGAGCATGTTGTCCAGCAGCAGGGCACAGCGGATCAGACCGAGGTGGCTGTACGCCTGCGGGTGGTTGCCCAGGCCGCGCTCGGCCAGCGGGTCGTACTGCTCCGGGAGCAGCCCGGTCGGGCCGGCGGTCAGCACCATCTGCGCGAACAGCTCCTCGGCGTCGGTGCGGCGACCGGTGCGCAGGTACGCCTCGATCAGCCACGCCGTGCAGATGTGGAAACCGCCCTCGCGGCCCGGCAGGCCGTCGTCCCAGTGGTACCGGTAGACGACCGGGCCGCTGCGCAGGTCCGCCTCGATCTTCAGGACCGTCGACAGGAAGCGCGGGTCGTCACCCGGGAGCAGGCCGGAGAGGCCGATCCAGAGCGACGAGGCGTCCATGTCCTCGTCCCCGTACGCGACGCTGTACGCCTCGACGTCGTCGTGCCAGCCGTGCTCCAGCACGTTGGCGCCGATGCGGTCGCGCAGGTCCTTCCACTCGGGCCGGTCCTCGCCATCGTGCTGACGCACCACGTGCAGCGCCCGGTCGACGGTCATCCAGCACATCACCTTGGAGAAGACGTGGTGCCGGGGAGGCAGCCGCGCCTCCCAGATGCCGTGGTCGGGCTCGTGCCAACGGCGGCGGACCGCCTCGACCATGTTCTCCAGGACCCGCCACTCGTCGTCGCGGACCGAGCCGCGCGCGTCGGCGACCGCCGCGATCAGATCCGCGATGGGGCCGAACACGTCGAGCTGGAGCTGGTGGTTGGCCAGGTTGCCGACCCGGACCGGCCGGGAGCCGGCGTACCCGGGCAGCGTGTCGATGACCGCCTCGGCGCCCAGCTCGTACCCGTCGATGGTGTAGAGCGGGTGCAGCCGCTCCGGGTGGCCACCGGTGCGCTCGATGCAGCCGTCCACCCAGCGTAGGAACGCCTCGGCCTCCTCGATGGACCCGAGGTCGACGAGCGAGCGGGCGGTCAGCGCCGCGTCGCGCAGCCAGCAGTAGCGGTAGTCCCAGTTGCGGACGCCGCCCAGCTCCTCCGGGAGGGAGGTGGTGGCCGCGGCGAGGATCGAGCCGGTGGTCTCGTGGCAGAGCCCGCGCAGGGTGAGGGCGCTGCGCGCGACCAGCTCACGGGATGTGGACGGCAGCCGCAGCGAGGCCACCCAGTCCTTCCACGGCTGCTCGGCCGCGGCCTGCCGCTCGTGGATCGGCACCCGGTGGTGCTCCAGGCTGTGCGTACCGAAGCGCAGCTCCAGCACGACCTGCCCACCCGCGGCGGAGAGGTCGACAACCGCCTTGGCGGTCTCGTACCCGCCGTCGTTGTTGACCTGCCACTCCACCCCGGGGGAGTAGAGAGCGATCGGTTCGTTGGAGCCGAGCACCAGCAGGCCGTCGCCGACCGGCTGCAACTGCACGGCCACCTGGCCGAACTCGGGGCGCGGAGCGAACTCCACCCGGACCCGGCCGTTGCCGCTGAGTACCCGGACCAGGGTCGAGTCGCCGGTCACCACCGCCGGGCCGTCCGGCGTCGTCTCGCGCGCCGGCTTGTCCAGCCAGTCGGTGACGGTGAGCCCGGACCACCGGGTCTCGACGGTCATGGTGCCGGAGCGGTAGCGCTGGCCCAGCGGAATGCCCCCCCGCTCCGGGGTGATGCTGAAGTGCCCGGCCGGGCTGCCGCCGACCAGGTCGGCGAAGATCGCCGCCGAGTCCGGCTTGGGGTGGCAGAGCCAGCTGACCTTCGCGTCGGGAGTGAGAAGCGCGACGGTACGACCGTTGGCCAGCATGGAGTGCCGCTCGATGGGCACCGCCCGCTCGCCGAACAGCCAGTGCCGGCGGGTTTCCAGCAGCAGCCCGAGCGCGCGGGCGGCCTCGATGGGCTCGGCCACCCGGAAGCTGGCCTGGGTCTCGCCGGGGCCGATCTTGATGCCGAGGTCCGGCCCGTGCAGGTTGCCGAAGGCGTTCTCGTCGGTGACGTCGTCGCCGATGAAGAGCACCGCGCTGGCCGAGAGCTGGGTCCGTAGCTGGTCGACGGCCGTGCCCTTGTGGGTGGCCACCACGGACAGCTCGATGACCTCCTTGCCCTGGGTCACCGTCACGCCGTCGAAGCTGGCCGGGCCGTTACGGACGGCCTCGATGGCCGAGGCGGCGACCTGCGGGTCGACGCCCCGGGTGTGTACCGCGACGCTGGCCGGCTTGCGTTCGAGCCGGATGCCCGGGTGCTCGGCGGCGATCTCGCGCAGCGCGTTGCGCACCTGGGTGCGTACGGCGACCAGCTCGGGGGAGAGGCGCTCGACGAAGCCGATGTCGAACTCGGAGCCGTGGCTGCCGACGAGGTGTACCTCGCTGGGCAGCCGCGAGAGCGCGGCCAGGTCCCGCAGAGCGCGACCGGAGACCACGGCCACGCTCGTCTGCGGTAGGGCGGCGAGCGCGCGGATCGCGGCCACCGACTCGGGCAGCGGTACGGCGGTGCTGGGGTCCTCCACGATCGGCGCGAGTGTGCCGTCGTAGTCGCAGGCGATCAGGAGCTGTGGCACCCGGGCGATCCGGCCGATGGCGGATCGCAGCTCCGGGTCCATGACCCCGGTGGCGATCGCCGTTCCGTCGTTGACGGACGTGTTCACGCGGCCTCCGCCTCGGAAACTCCCAGTTCGGAGAGGAAAGACTTGGCCCAGTGCCCCACGTCGTGGGTACGTAGGTGACGTTGCATTGTCCGCATCCGGCGGCGCGCCTCGCTTTTTTCCACGTGCACGGCCCGGAGCAGGGCGTCCTTGACCGCGTCCGGGTCGTGCGGGTTACACAGGAATGCCTGGCGCAGCTCCGTTGCGGCGCCAGCGAACTCGCTCAGCACGAGCGCACCGCCCTGGTCGGCACGGGATGCGACGTACTCCTTGGCCACGAGATTCATGCCGTCTCGCAGCGGGGTCACCATCATCACGTCCGCAGCAACGTACATCGCGGCCAGTTCACTGCGACTGTACGACTGATGGAGGTAATGCACGGCAGGCACGCCGACTCGGCCGAATTCGCCATTAATCCGACCAACCTCGCGCTCGACCTTGACGCGAAGTGCCTGGTAGTGCTCGACGCGCTCGCGGCTCGGCGTGGCCACCTGCACCATAACGGCGTCCGGAACTGTCAACTTTCCGTCAGCGAGCAACTCGCGGAACGCCTTCAGGCGCAATTCGATGCCCTTGGTGTAGTCGAGCCGGTCCACGCCCAGGATGATCGTCTTCGGGTCGCCCAGTTCGGCGCGGATCTGCTTGGCCCGGGCCTGGATCGCCGGGTCGGCGGCCATCCGCTCCATCTCCTGCGTGTCGATGGAGATGGGGAAGGCGCCCGCCTTCACCTGCCGACCGTCGACCTGGATCATCTGACCCTCGTAGCGCAGCCCGAGCAGGTGCCGGGCCAGCCGGACGAAGTTCTGCGCCGCCAGCCGCTGCTGGAAGCCCACCAGGTCCGCCCCGAGCAGGCCGCGCAGCAACTCGGTGCGGAACGGCATCTGCATGAACAGCTCGATCGGCGGGAACGGGATGTGCAGGAAGAACCCGATCCGCAGGTCCGGGCGCAGCTCGCGGAGCATCGCCGGTACCAACTGGAGCTGGTAGTCCTGCACCCAGACCGTCGCGCCCTCGGCCGCCACGTCGGCCGCGGCCTCCGCGAACCGGGCGTTGACCAGGCGGTACGCCTCGCGCCAGCGACGCTTGTACGCAGGTGTCTCCACCGCGTCGTGGTAGAGGGGCCAGATCGTCGCGTTGGACTGGCCCTCGTAGTAGCGCTCCAACTCCTCGGCGCTCAGTGGGACCGGGTGCAGCCGGATGCCCTCCAGGTCGAACGGCTCGGGCGCCGCGCCGGTGCCACCGGCCCAGCCGACCCAGGTGCCCTGGTGCTCGGCGAGTACGGGATGCAGCGCGGTGACGAGCCCGCCGGGGCTGCGTCGCCACTGCCGTCCCTCGGGTGTGCTCACCTCGTCGACCGGCAGACGGTTCGCCACTACGACAAAGGAGCTACGGACGGTCACGATCGGGCACCTCCGGGTACTGACGGGTCCACCGCGATGAGCGTACTGAGCGTAGCTGCGGTGTCTGGGCCCCCGTGCCGGAGTCTCCTACCCGCCCCGCAGTCGGCGAATCCTCAGGGTGATCTTGTCGACAGCCCGACGGTCGGAGGGGTGGGCGGCTCGCCGCGTACTCCTCGGGCGGGGTGATGTGGGCGAAGCGCGCCGTACCTGTCAGGATTGACGATGGCGTGCGCGTGGCCGGCTCCCCGCCGGCGGCGGCGGGCGGAGGTCTCAGCCCGCGCCGCGCCGCCCACTCAGGCGACAGCAAACCGACGGAGGTAGCCCGCACCGTGGCCCAGTACATCTACGTTCTGGAAAAGGCGCGCAAGGCGCACGGCGACAAGGTCGTGCTCGACAACGTCACGTTGAGCTTCCTGCCGGGGGCCAAGATCGGTGTGCTCGGCCCGAACGGCGCCGGTAAGTCCAGCCTTCTCAAGATCATGGCAGGGCTGGACAAGCCGAGCAACGGCGAGGCCCGGCTCATGCCCGGCTACACCGTCGGCATGCTCGCCCAGGAGCCCCCGCTCAACGAGGCCAAGACCGTGCTCGGCAACGTCGAGGAGGCGGTCGCCGAGACCAAGGCCAAGCTGGAGCGGTTCAACAAGATCGCCGAGCAGATGGCCACCGACTACTCCGACGAGCTGATGGAGGAGATGGGCAAGCTCCAGGAGGAGCTCGACCATCTCGACGCCTGGGACGTCGACTCCAAGCTCGAACTGGCCATGGACGCGCTGCGCTGCCCGCCGCCGGACGCCGACGTGACCCAGCTCTCCGGTGGTGAGCGTCGCCGGGTCGCGCTCTGCAAGCTGCTCCTGGAGGCACCCGACCTGCTGCTGCTCGACGAGCCCACCAACCACTTGGACGCGGAGAGCGTCTCCTGGTTGGAGCAGCACCTGGCCAAGTACGCCGGCACCGTCATGGCGATCACCCACGACCGGTACTTCCTCGACAACGTGGCCAACTGGATCCTCGAGCTGGACCGTGGCCGGACGTACCCGTACGAGGGCAACTACTCCACCTACCTGGAGAAGAAGGCCGCCCGGCTGGCCGTCGAGGGCCGCCGCGACGCCAAGATGAAGAAGCGCCTCACCGAGGAACTGGAGTGGGTCCGCTCCAACGCCAAGGCCCGGCAGACCAAGTCGAAGGCACGCCTCGACCGGTACGACGAGATGGCCACCGAGGCGGAGAAGACCCGCAAGCTGGACTTCGAGGAGATCCAGATCCCGCCGGGCCCCCGCCTGGGCAGCACGGTGATCGAGGCCAACCACCTCACCAAGGGCTTCGGCGACCGGGTGCTCATCGACGACCTGTCGTTCTCGCTGCCGCGTAACGGCATCGTCGGCATCATCGGCCCCAACGGCGTCGGCAAGACCACGCTGTTCAAGACCATCGTCGGGCTGGAGGAGCCGACCAGTGGGTCGGTCCGGGTCGGCGAGACGGTCTCGCTGTCGTACGTCGACCAGAACCGCGAGGGCCTCAACGGCGACAAGACCGTCTGGGAGGTCGTCTCCGACGGGCTGGACTACCTGATGGTGGGCAAGGTCGAGATGCCGTCGCGGGCGTACATCGCCGCGTTCGGCTTCAAGGGCCCGGACCAGCAGAAGCCGACCAAGGTGCTCTCCGGCGGCGAGCGCAACCGGCTCAACCTGGCGCTGACCCTGAAGATCGGCGGCAACGTCATCCTGCTCGACGAGCCGACGAACGACCTGGACGTCGAGACCCTGTCCAGCCTGGAGAACGCGCTGCTGGAGTTCCCCGGCTGCGCCGTGGTGATCTCCCACGACCGGATGTTCCTGGACCGGGTCGCCACGCACATCCTGGCCTGGGAGGGCGACGACCAGGACCCGTCCAAGTGGTTCTGGTTCGAGGGCAACTTCGAGGCGTACGAGAAGAACAAGATCGACCGCCTCGGCGCGGAGGCCGCCCGACCGCACCGGGTGACCTACCGCAAGCTGACCCGTGACTGACCGCTTCATCTACCACTGCACGCTGCGCTGGTCCGACCTGGACGCGTACGGCCACGTCAACAACTCGCGCTTCCTCACGCTGTACGAGGAGGCGCGGGTGGCGTTGATGTTCGCCGGCGGCCGGGCCTGGGGAGTGGGCTCGTTCGCCGACGGGGTGGTGATCCGCCGACACGAGGTCGACTACCTGCGCCCGGTCGACTACGCGCTGGGCCGGGCCACCGCGGAGGCCGCTCCCACGGTCCGCATCGAGCTGTGGGTGGAGGAGATCAAGGCGTCCCGGTTCACCGTCGCCTACGAGCTGTACGACGGTGATGTGCTGGCCAGTCGCGCCCGCTCGGTGCTGGTGCCGTTCGACCTGACCCGTCAGGTGCCCCGGCGGATCACCGTCGAGGAGCGGGACTTCCTGCTCACGTACGCGCCGGAGGGTGGTGGGGCGTGACGCGGCCGGGCGCGGACCGGGTGGCGGCGTCGCCGTCCGGCCACGGTCTGACCGGCGTGGCCGACGCGGGCGCCTTCCTGGCCCGGTTGGTGCGGCTGGACGCGGGGGCGCCGGTACGGCTGCGGCCGGCCGGCGCCCCCGGCCGGGTCGTCCTGTGGGCCCGGCTGCCGTGGCAGGTGCTGGTCGCCTCGACGGTGGCCGGCGACGCCGCCGGAGACGTCACCGTGGGCGCGGCCGACCTGCTGGCCGAGCTGGGACGCGGCGGTGCGGCGCTGCCGGAGCGCCGGGACGCGCAGTGGCGTTGGCCGCTGCCGCCGTCGCGCAGCCAGCCCGTCGAGGTGCTGCCCAGCGTCGAGGTGCGCCGGATCGCCGACGCGGCGGCCGGCACCCTGCGCACGGCGAGCGCCCAGGGGGTGGCGGGCCGCGCGGTGGGTCAGCGGGCCCTGCGCGACGCGCTTCTCGACCACGTGGCCGTTGTCGTCACACCGGACGATCCGCCGGGCCCGGCGGTCGAGGTGCCGCAGCGGCTGGTGCAGGGTCTGGTCCGGATGGGCTTCCTCGGCGCCGTCGACGACCCAGCCGGCCCTTCTGGGCATGCGGGAGTGCGGGTACGTGTCGCCGGTCGCTGGGTGGGCCTGGTGGGACCATACGGAGCGGCCTGGTTGCAGAAGGCCACGGACCTCGCCGTGACTCCCCTCACTACTCGTCCGAACGGATGACCCCCACTCATTCTTCTGGGCCGGTGGGCCCGTTGGGGGGGTGCTTCAACCCGGCTGTCCGGGTACCGTCCATCCTCGGATCCAACGCACCGTAGGCGGCTGGATCCGCTGGGGAGTGAGGTGCGACGAGCGATGCCGTGGTGGTCATGGCGCCCCGGTCCCGCCGACGGCGGTGATCCGGAAACCCGAAGCGGGATCACAGTGGAGAGCGCGGTCCGGGTCGGGCCGCCGAGTCCTCGCCAGCCGGGAGACGACTGCCCGGGCAGCGACAGACCTACATTGACCGAGATGGCGGCCACCATCGAGCCGGTGAGCCTGCGCCGGGTCTGTGACGCACTCGACCTGCTCGACGTGCGTTACCTGGCCGACGGCGACGGCAACCTGCTGGCCATGTGGGAGCGGCACGCCGTGCTGGTGACCCTCGAGGGTCCGGAGGACGAGATCCTGGTGATGCGGGCCCGCCCGCACGCCACCGTCCCGCCGGACTGGGCCGACCGGGCCTACCGGGTGGTCAACGAGTGGAACCACACCCGCCGCTTCTGCAAGGCGTACATCGGCGACCCGACCGAACGCGGGCAGCTGCCGATCTACGCCGAGTTGCAGGTGCCCCTGGGTGCCGGCACCCACGACGCTCTGTTGGTCGAGATGCTCGACTGCGGCGCGGCGGTGGCCACCAGCTTCGTGGACTGGCTGCACGACGAGGGCGCGCTGCTCTGAGGCCACGGCCGAAGCGTCGGGCGCGCGCGGTCAGGCGCGCTCGGCCGGGTCCTCCATGGCGTTGACCATGAAGTACGCGGCCCGCTCCAGGTAGTCCCAGAGGGCGACGGCGAGCTGCGGTTCCAGGTCGAGCCGGTCCACCGCCTGGCGCATGTGCCGCAGCCAGGCGTCGCGCTCGGCCCCGCCGATCCGGAACGGGGCGTGCCTCATCCGCAGCCGCGGGTGCCCGCGCTGCGCGGAGTACGTGTTGGGCCCACCCCAGTACTGCATGAGGAACAGGGTCAACCGGTCGGCCGCCGGTCCCAGGTCTTCCTCCGGATACATCGGTCGCAACAGGGGATCGCTGGCGACGCCGACGTAGAACTCGTCCACCAGCCTGCGGAAGGTGGGTTCGCCGCCGACCGCTTCGAAGAGGGTCATCGACGCATCGGCACGGCCGGATTCACCTGCGGGGTTCACCGTTCCATCCTGCCAGGCGCGTCGGCCGTCGACCCGACCCGGAGGCCGTGCGCCGGCTCACGCCGCGGATCAGGTCACCGCGTGCCGGCGGCGGCCCTCGGCGGGTCGCGGCTCGGCGCCCTTGTCGCTGACGGCGATGCCACCCGCCGCACGGGTCGGCGCGAGGTTGGCCGCCGAGGCGGCCGCTACCGCCGCGTCCACCGTCTGATTGTCCGGCCAACGCAGGGCGGCGACGGTCATCAGCAGCACTCCGGCCGCGCTCCAGAGGCCGACCACCAGCGGAAGGGGAAACCGTTCGGCGAGCAGTCCGGTGATCAGCACCGCGAGCCCCTGGATGACCTGCACCCCGGTGGCCATCACGCCGAACCCACGAGCCCGGAACCCGTTCGGCAATGCCTGGACGAACAGCCCGTTGGCCATCGGGAGCATGCCGGCGACCGCGAACCCGCACAGGGCGGCCAGGAGCGCCACCACCGCTGGGGGCGGATCGAGCACCGCCGGCACCAGCACCAGCGGGGCGCACACCGCGAGCGGTCGCATCAGGGACAGCCGGCGGGCCGGGCCGCACAGCCGGCTCACCAGCAGTCCGCCGAGGATGAAGCCCACCGGACTGGCCATCATGATCACCGCCTGTGCCGTACCGGCGGCCATGTGGCTCTGGGCACCCTCGTTGGCCCAGGCGGCGGCCAGCCCTTCCGGGACGATCGAGAAGAGCATCGCGCTGAACACCAGCACCGCGATGGCCCGCAGCACCGGCGTACGGAAGACGACGCCGAAGCCCTGGGCGGTCTCCCGCAGCAGGTGGCTGCGGTGGGCGGTGGTCATCGCGACCGCGTGATCCCGGACGCCGAAGCGCAGCAGCAGCGCCGAGAAGCCGAAGGTCGCGGCGTTGAACAGCAGCGCGACGGTCGGGTCGATCGAGGCGACGGCGGCGCCGAACAGGTAGCCGAGGACCTGCGCGGCCTGCGCGATACTGCTGTTCAACGACAGGCCGACCACCAGCCGGTCTCCGGCGAGGATCTGCGGCATCAGCGCGGACTTCGCCGCCTGGCTCGGCGGGTTGGCAAGCGTGGTGGTGAAGAGGAGCACCAGCACCACCGGGATCGGCAGCCCCGGGAGGGCGATGAGCACCATCAGCGCCATCCGGATGACGTCACACGCCACCATCACCCGCCGGAACGGGTACCGCTCGGCAAGCGTGGCGAGCAGCGGACCACCGAGCAGCCACGGCAGGTAGCTCACCGCGAACGCGGCGGCGGAGAGCGCGACGGACCTGGTCTGCTGGTAGACGAGGAGCGTCACGGCGGCCTTGGCGACGTAGTCACCGACCCAGGACAAGGACCCGGCCGTGAAGACAGCCCGAAATTCACGTTGGGCAAGTACTTCGCGAAAAGTGGCCGGACCTTCCGTGGAAGGTCGCTCGTCGGGCACCGTCGCCTCCATCGGCCCCCGGGTGCGGCTGCTTGTGGCCGCCGGGCCGGGAACGCTCGTCAGATCTGCGGATCAGCGAGGATGTGACCGCGCTCCAGCGGGAACGCGTGCTTCGGGATTCTGCCCGATCGTCGGACAACTGGCTAGGGCGAACGGATCGTTCGTCGCATCCCCGACCGAACGAACGGACGATACTCCAGGGGCCGCGCGGGCCGTGACCCGTGTCCTGCCGGCCAGGGTGCCAGGTCAGGTGGCTCCACCCTGACCGGTCTCGCCGTCGGGCAGGGGCCGGCTCGGGACACCGGGATAGATGCGGGCAGCGGCGATCTGCGCGGTGATGCCCGAGTTCTCCAGCGCCTCCGCCAGCCTGCGACGCAGTTCCCGGCCCACCGCGAACTGGCCGTCGGCGGTCGTCTTGACCACCGTGCGGATCACGGCGCCGTCCACCGTCATCTGCTCGACTCCCAGCACCTCCGGCGCCTCCACGATCTCCGGCGACAGTTCCGGGTCCACCGCCACCGACGCGGCGGCCGTCCGCAGCACCGCGTTGGCCTCCTCCGTACCGCTGAAGCCGATCGGCAGGTCCACCACCACCAGGGCCCAACCCTGGCTCTTGTTGCCCACCCGGATGATCTCGCCGTTGCGGATGTACCAGAGCACGCCGCGTCCGTCCCGGACCGTGGTGACCCGGAGTCCGACCGACTCCACGACGCCCGTCGCCTCGCCCAGGTCGACGTTGTCGCCCACGCCGTACTGGTCCTCGATGAGCATGAAGAGCCCGGCGATCAGGTCCTTGACCAGACTCTGCGCGCCGAAGCCCAACGCGACACCGGCGATGCCGGCGCTGGCCAGCAGCGGTGCCAGGTCGAAGCTGAACTCGCGCAGGATCATCAACAGCGCGATGCCGAAGACGAACGCCGTGGTCAGGCTGCGCAGCACCGAACCGATCGCCTCGGCCCGCTGTCGTCGCCGCTCCGGCACGAACTCGGCCGGGTTGACCGCGGAGGTGGGCACCCGCTCGCGCAGCGGTCGCAGCATCGTCGGCACCGCGCCGTCGGTGGTCGTCCGGACCAGCCGGTCGATCGTCCGGTGCAGCGCCCAGCGGGCCACCATCGCCAGCGCCAGGATCAGCAGCACCCGCAGTGGCTTGAGCAGGATCCAGTAGCTGCCCTCGGCGAACCATTCGGACCTGGTCATGCGGTAGAGGAACTCGCAGGAGGTACTGCCCTGACAGTTCACCGATACGGCGTCGGACAGGGCAAGGGGCGTCACGCTGGCGGCACTCACCCTGCCTTCGTACCGCAAGACCTCGGACCGGCCGCCGCCGACCCACCAGCCGGGTGAGATGCGTCCGAGCGCCGGGTCGGACCGGGGCGAACCGGCCATCGTGACAGGTGCGGGAAAGAGCTTCATATCCGACCCCGGATTAGTACGTGCAATCCGGGGTCCGATCAGGGACTATTGGCGCAACGGACGTCGGTGATCGAACGGGCGTCGACGGTGCGGGCCCTCGTGCCCAACTCCGGTCGGCGGCAGGTTCGCAGCAGCCGCTGAACCGGGAGGGTGACGCGATGCCTGACATACGACCCACGGTGGGCTCCGGCGCGCTGGTTCTCAACGCCACCTACGAGCCCCTGTGCGTCGTGTCCGTGCGTCGCGCCGCGATCCTCGTCCTCTCCGCCAAGGCTGTCTGTGTCGCCGACGGCGACGGCATCCTGCACAGCGCCAGGGACGCCCTGCCGGTGCCGTCGGTCGTGCGGCTGACCCGCTTCGTCCGGGTGCCCTACCGCACCCACGTCGGGCTGTCCCGCCGCGCGATCTTCGCCCGGGACGGCTGGCGGTGCGCCTACTGCCGGGGGCCGGCCGAGACCATCGACCACGTCTTCCCGCGCAGCCGGGGTGGCCGGCACGCCTGGGAGAACGTGGTCGCCGCGTGCGCACGGTGCAACCACACCAAGGGTGACAAGACCCCTGCCGAGCTGGGCTGGCGGCTGCACGCCCTGCCGACCGCGCCGAAGGGCACCGCGTGGCGGGTCCTCGGGCACCGCGCTCCGGACCCGCGCTGGGCCGACTGGCTCGACCTGCGCGAGCCCGAAGCTGTCGCCTGACCCGGGCCCGCGCCGGACCGGTCCCCACGACCTGCGCGAGCCCGGCCCGCCGCAGGGCCGCCCGGGTTCAGCTCCGCTCGTCGGACGCCCGACGCGTCGCGCGCTCGTGGCGGTCGACCGCCCGTCCGTGCGCGACCCCGAGCAGCCGATCGACCTCGGGCAGCAGCTGTGGACCCGGCATCACGATGCTGGCGAAGCCGTACAGCGCGTAGCCCGGGTGCGGTGTGAGCGTGTCCAGCCGCGCGAAGTCGAAGGCGTCCCGGTGCTTCTCGAACGCCTTCGGCGCGAAGCCGAACACCTTCTCGAACTCGGCCCGGCCCAGGTCCAGGTTGAGGCGGAAGACGCCGGGGCGGTCGAGCTGCCCGGCCTCGTCGAAGCCCGGCACGTCGTGCTCGACGATGGTGGCGAACGGTTGGCGGCGGTCCGCGCCGACGTAGAAGAAGCGGTCACCCCACGCGCCCTCGGGTGATCCGTCCTCCGCGCTCGCCACCACCTGCTCGACGTCGGGCAGCGCGGCGATCCGGTCGGCGAGCACTGTCGCGTCGACGCCGCTGGGGATGTGCAGCACCGCGTCGGCGTTGTCGATGGTGGCCTGGTCCAGCGGGAAGTAGCGGTAGTCATGCGTCCGGCGCTCGGCCGGTGCGACGTCGGCCGCCGGGACGTACCCGGGGAGGTCGCCCTTGCGCTGGAGCCGGCCCTCGTACGTCGACGGGGCGGGCACGCCGATGCCGAGCGCCGGGCTCACGCCGAGGCTGCCGGCGACCACCGCGTACCGCTCGCCCAGCAGCGCCCCGACGATCGCGCCGGCGCCCGCCCACGACACCGTCGTCGTGCCCATCGTCATGGTGCTTGGATGCCGCTGGAGGTGCGTGTTGTGCGCGAAGACCAGCGTCGGTCCACGGTGTGCCTCGACCGCCCGGATCGCGAGCAGGTTCTCGGCCATCAGCGCATCCCGGACGCCGGCCAGGCGCCCGAACCGTTCCTGGTCTTCCAGCGGAGCCGCGGCCGCGGCGTGGTAGCGCAGCAGGGCGACCGCCGACGTGGCGTGGACGTGTGCCGCCTGCCAGCCCGCGGGCCGCCGGTGCGCCTGGAGGTACAGCTCGGTCAGCAGGTCGTCGGCGAGGACCCGCAGCCGCTGGGCGTCCGCCGAGCGTCCGACCGAGCGGCCCGGCTCCCAGACGGCGGCGGAGTCGCTCCACCGGGCCTCGTCCCCGACCAGTTCGTCGATCTCGGCCGACCGGTCGAGGTCGAGGAAGTCACACACCCGCGTCAGGTGCCGGCGCGGGCTCGGTGCCCCCTCGATCTCCAGCGGCGCGTCGAAACCGTGGAACCGCAGTCGTTGGTCGGCGGGGCGTCCGGCGTTCCACTCGCGCATGCGCAGCAACAGGTCGCGGTTGGCCGGCGCGCTGCCGAAGTCGTGACTGAACCCCTCGGCGAGCGCGCGGTCGAGCGGCACGGCCGCGCCCTGCACGAACTCGTCGGCGAGCAGTCCGGCGGCCCGGTCGCTCTCCAGGGCGACGGAGCGGTAGCCGTGCTCGGCGAGCGTCAGAAGGGTGTCGTTGCGGACCTGGAGGAAGGCGGACTCACCATGCGTCGGCTCGCCGAGCGCGAGCAGGTCCGGCGAGCCGGCGAGCAGGTCGAGAAGAGTGGTCATTGCATCGACCGTATCGTTGAATCGGCGATTGAGACTTCGGGGCAACGGAGCGCGGTGGCAACCACAAAACCTTCAAACCCAGGGGTACGCCGACCGATCGACCTCGCGCGGCGGCACGGGCTGTCGGCGCAGGCCGTCCGCAACTACGAACGCGACGGCGTGCTGCCACCGGCCGAGCGCGCCGCGACCGGGTACCGCCGGTTCACCGAGGTGCACGCTCGGGCGTTGAGCGCCTACCTCGCGCTCATCGCGGGCCACGGTCACGCGGCCAGCGGCGACATCATGCGCGCCGTCAACCGCGGCGAGGTCGACACGGCGCTGCGGGCGATCGACCACGGTCATGACCTGCTGCGACGCGACCGGGAGACGCTGGACGCCGTCGAGGCGGCGGTCACCACGCTCACCACCGAAAGACCCGCGCCGCAGAGTCGGCGGGCCGTGCCGATCAGCGTGCTCGCGCACCGGCTCGGCGTACGACCCGCGACCCTGCGCAAGTGGGAGTCGGCCGGGATCCTGCGGCCGGAGCGCGACCGGGTCACCCGTCACCGCGTCTACTCACCCGACGACGTCCGGGACGCCCAACTCGCCCACCTGCTGCGCCGGGGCGGATACCGGCTGAGCCACATCGCCGACGTGCTGCGTCGGGTACGGGACGCCGGCGGCGCCGAGCCGCTCGCCGCGTCGCTCGCCCAGTGGCGCGTGCGGCTCACCGAGCGCGGCCGGGCCATGCTCACCGGGGCGGCCCGGCTCGCCGAGTACCTCGACGCCGACGGGGGAGGTCAACCGCCCCGGGCCTTGACCAGCGAGGCGAAGACCACCAGGTTGTCCGAGTAGCCGGTCTCACCACCCACCCACCGGCCGCCGCAGGTGATCAGCCGCAGGCTGGGGCGGCTGAAGTCGCCGTACACCTCGTCCACCGGCAGCCGTTCCTTGTCGAACTTCTGCACCGAGTCCACCTCGAAGACCGCCACCTGGCCGTCGGCGCGGGTGATGTCGACCTGGTCACCGGAGCGCAGTTCCCGTAGTCGGTGGAAGACGGCCGGCCCGGTGGTGGTGTCCACGTGTCCCACGATCACCGCCGGTCCGTACTGCCCCGGGGTGGGGCCCTGGTCGTACCAGCCGGCCTCCTGGGCGCGGCCCACGTCGGGCACGGCGATGGTCCCGTCCGGGGCGATGCCCACGTCGTGCAGCGGAGCCCGCAGGTCGATCGTGTCGATGGCGAGGGCGGTCGGGCGGCTGGCCGGCAGTACCGGGAACTTCTTCGGCGGCGGCCGCAGGCCCGCGCTGATCCGCTCCGGCAGCAGGCTCACCCCGGTCACCTGTTCGACGCCGAGCATCGCCACGATCAGCACCATCAGCGTGGCGATGATCAGGACCGGCAGCCCCGGCCGGTCACCGAGCCGACGCCGGGCCAGGGGTGGCCCGCCGGGACGGCGCGGCGGCAGCGGGCGGGCGTCCGGGTCGGTGGTGGCCACGCTGGCGGACACCGCCTGCCCGGCGACCCGTCCGAGCCGGCCCGAGACACGGGCCACCAGCCGTCCGGAGGCGCGCAGAGCGGCCCCGGCCGGGACGCGGGCAGGACGATCCGGCCGCGCGGAGCGGGCACGACGGTCCAGCCACGCGGAGCGGGCAGGTCGGTCCAGCCACGCGGAGCGGGCAGGGCGGTCCAGCCGCGTACGCGCGGATCTGCGAGTCATGGCAGGTCCGGGTCAGGCGCCGGCTCCGGGCCGACGCCGACCGCCCGCCATGCCGAGCGCGATCACGGCTGCCACCAGGGCCACGCCGCCGAGGACGAGGACCGAGCCGGTACCCCGACCGCCCGCGGTGCCGCCGCCTCCGGTCGCCGGTCCCTTGCTGGGCGAGGCCATGTTGAGCACGGTCAGCATCGTCTGGGCCGTCTGGTTGTTCTGGCAGCGCAGGTCGACCTGGTAGTCACCGGGTTCCTTGTTGCCCGGAACGGTGACCTCCCCCTTGAGGAAGCCGTTGTCCGGCCTGAGCATGACGTGCCCGAACGCGTCGGAGCGCACGTTGGCCTGCCGATTGTTGTTGTTGTCGCAGCTCGCGCGGATCGTGACCCGGCTGCCGGCCGGGACGCTGTTCGGTGTCACCTCGACGAAGGTGTTCTCACCGGCCCGGGCTGGCGCGACCGACAGCAGGACGAACGCCCCGATGAGCCCCACCAGTGTCAGAACGGACGAGAGCGCGCGGTTGATCGTGCGAAGACCCTGCATGATTTCCCCCCAACCGGCGACGACCGCCGGAACCCTCCCCTGGGCACGCGCGCTGCTTTCCCCCCACCCCAACGGCAAACCCCCGCCCCCGCGCCCCACCCCCGCCCAGCCCGGGCTCCCGCGATCTTGCACTTTCTGCGGCGACAAACAAGGGCGTAAGGGGCTTTTCGGCAACAGAAAGTGCAAGATCGGCGCAGGAGGGGGCGGGGCGCGGGGGTGTGGGGGAGGGGTGGGGGCGGGGGCGCAGGGCGGGGGGCTAGGGGTGGGGGGTTATGGGGTGCCAGGCCAGGGGGGAGGACAGGACCATCGTGCTCGAGGGCTGGCCGTACGGGGCGAGACGGTCGATGACCGCCTCGAAGTCTCCGATCGAGCCGGCGGCCACCTTGAGCATGCTGCACGCGTCACCGGTGATCCGGTGGATCTCCAGGATCTCGGGCCAGCCGGACACCTCGGGGTCGTGCAGGATGCAGCGCGCCCCGTAACAGGACATCCGGATCAGGGCGACCACCGTGCGACCGGCCCGGGTCAGGTCGACGTGGGCGTGGTAGCCGGTGATCACTCCGGTCTCCTCGAGCCGGCGGACCCGCTCGGCGACCGCCGGTGGGGACAGGTGTACGCGGCGGGACAACTCGCTGAAGGAGAGCCGGGCGTCGGCCTGCAACTCGCGCAGCAGCGCCCAGTCCATGTCGTCCACGCTCGAACCTTACTTTCGTGAACCGAATTCGCCTAGCTGCCTTTTGTTCGTCAGGTCAGACCAGCAAGTCCCGTTGATCCGGCATTCCGCAGGCCGATCCCACCGCGAGATCATGACGTCGGTAGCTTCGGGCAGAGGGAGACGACTGGTGGAATCGACGGAGCGGCGGGCGTCGAACCGTGTCGCCACGGTACGACCGGTGACCCCGCGACAACGGGCGGCCCGCGCCGCCCGCAACGGTGGTGAGCCGACCCTGGAGTTCGCCGACCTGGTGCCGTACGACGCGTACGTGCGGGCCAGCGCCCTGCACCAGTTGCAGCAACCGCTGAGCGACGATCCGGGCGAGATGTCGTTCCTCATGGTCAGCCAGATCATGGAGCTGTACTTCGGGCTGACCTGCCACGAACTGCGCGAGACCCAGCGCCTCCTGCGCGCCGACCGGATCTGGGACGCGCTGGCCCCGTTGCGCCGCGCGAAGCTGCACCTGGAAGGGCTGAACGCCGCCTGGCAGGGCCTGCGCTGGATGACCCCGGCCGACTTCAACCGGTTCCGCAACCTGCTCGGTGAGGGAAGTGGTTTCCAGTCGGCCATGTACCGGCATCTCGAGTTCCTGCTCGGGCTGCGCGACCCGGCGCTGATCCGCCCGTTCCGCCGGCAGACCGAGGTGCACGCCGCCCTCAGCGCCGCGCTGGCCGTCCCGAGCCTCTGGGACGACGTGGTCGCGCTGCTGGCTCGCCGTGGCTTCGACATTCCCGCCGACCTGCTGAACCGGGATGTGGCGGTCGAGCACGAACCGCAGCCGGAGGTCGAGGCCGCCTGGGTGCGGGTCTACGCCGACGGCGGCCCGGACAACCACCTGCTGCTGCTCGCCGAGGCGCTCAGCGGCGTCGCGGAGGAGTTCGGCGACTGGCGGTGGAACCACGTCAAGGCGGTCCAGCGCACAATGGGCGCCAAGGTCGGCAGTGGCGGCTCCGCCGGGCTGGCGTGGTTGCAGCGCAGCATGGCCCGGGTGGTCTTCCCGGAGCTGTGGTCGGCCCGCACCGCGATGTGACCGGAGAGCGAGACACCCCTGTGGACACCCCTGAAAACGAAGCACGTCGGCGGGACGAGGCCGACCCGGGTCACCGGCACCTCTTCCACGTGCCGCCCGCCGACGGCGGCGACCACGCCGAGTCGGCGTACCTCGCCGGCAACTCGCTCGGCCTGCAACCCCGGGCTACCCGCGACGAGCTCCTCGCCGACCTGGACGCCTGGGGGCGCCTCGGCGTCGAGGGGCACCTGGAGGCCGAGCGCGCCTGGCTGCCGTACCACGAGCTGTTGACCGGGCCGGCCGCCCGACTGGTCGGCGCCCGGCCCGCGGAGGCCGTGGTGATGAACTCCCTCACCGTCAACCTGCACCTGCTGATGGTCAGCTTCTACCGCCCGGCCGGCGCCCGCACCCGCATCGTCATCGAGGACGCGGCCTTCCCCTCGGACAGCTACGCGGTACGCAGCCAGGCCCGGTTCCACGGCCTGGACCCGGACGACACGGTGGTCCGGTTGCGCCCCCGCCCCGGCGAGGACGCGCTGCGCACCGAGGACGTCACCGACTACCTGGCCGCCGAGGGCGACCGGGTGGCGCTGGTGCTGCTCGGCGGCGTCAACTACCTCACCGGCGAGCTGCTGGACATCCCGGCGATCACGGCCGCCGGTCGGGCGGCCGGCGCGGTGGTCGGCTGGGACCTCGCCCACGCGGTCGGCAACGTGCCGCTGTCCCTGCACGACTGGGATGTCGACTTCGCGGCCTGGTGCTCCTACAAGTACCTGAACTCGGGGCCGGGCGCCCTGGCCGGCGTCTTCGTGCACGAGCGGCACCTCGGCGATCCCGACCTGCCGCGCTTCGAGGGCTGGTGGAGCACCGAGGCGGCCACCCGGTTCGAGATGACGCCGGTGTCCCGGCCACCGGCCACCGTGGAGGCGTGGCAGATCTCCAACCCGCCGATCTTCGCGATGGGTCCGGTGCGTACCTCGCTGGAACTGTTCGACGCGGTCGGCATGGAGTCGTTGCGCGCCCGCAGCCTGCGCCTCACCGGCTGGCTGGAGTCGCTGCTCGACGAGGTCACCGCCGACCGGTCACTGCGGGTGGTCACCCCGCGCGAGGAGGCCCGCCGGGGCTGCCAGCTCTCGGTCCGCGTCGGCGCCGGCAACGCCGCCGAGCTGACCAAACGCCTACGGTACGAACACGGCGTCATCGCCGATGCCCGGGAGCCGGATGTCGTCCGCTTCGCCCCGGTGCCGCTGTACTCGACGTACCTCGACTGTTGGCGTGCCGCCGCCGCGCTGGAGGCCACGGTGGGACGGGTCAACCCGTGACGGCCCGGCGCGACGAGGTCGCGATCATCGGCGCCGGGCTGGCCGGTTGCCTCGCCGCCTGCTTCCTGGCCCGGCGGGGCTACCCGGTGGCCCTCTACGAGCGGAGGTCGGACCCGCGTACCGGCACGGCCGAGCGGGGACGTTCGATCAACCTGGCGCTCTCCGAGCGCGGGCTGGACGCGTTGCGGCGGATCGACCTCGCCGAGCAGGTGATGACCGACGCGCTGCCGATGCGCGGCCGGATGATCCACCCGGTGGAGGGCGAGCCGCAGTTCCAGTCGTACAGCGCGGCCGGCGACCGGGCCATCAACTCGATCAGCCGGGGCGCGTTGAACAATGCCCTGCTCGACGCCGCAGCCGCGCTGCCCGGGGTACGTGTCGTCTTCGACCACCGCCTGGTCGGCCTCGACGCGACCGACGGCTCGCTCAGCTTCGACACCCCGCACGGCACGGTCGCCGCCAAGGCGTCGGTCGTGCTGGGCGCCGACGGCGCGGGCTCCGCCGTGCGTGGGCAACTCCTGGCGTACGGGTTGCTGCGTGAGAGCGTGGACTTCCTCGACTACGGCTACAAGGAGCTGACGATCCCGCCGCTGGGCGGGGACTTCGCGCTCGAAGAGGACGCGCTGCACATCTGGCCGCGCGGCACCTCGATGATGATCGCGTTGCCGAACCCGGACCGCTCCTTCACCTGCACGCTCTTCTGGCCCAACGAGGGCGTCGGCAGCTTCGCCGCCCTGGACAACCCAGCCGCCATCAGGACGTACTTCGCCGAGCAGTACCCGGACGTGATCCCGCTGGCTCCGACCCTCGTCGACGACTACCAGCACAACCCGGTGGGGGTGCTCGGCACGGTCCGCAGTACGCCCTGGCAGGTCAACGGCACCGTCGGCCTGCTCGGCGACGCCGCCCACGCCATCGTGCCGTTCTACGGTCAGGGCGCGAACTGCGCCTTCGAGGACGTCGTCGAGTTGGACCGCTGCCTGGACGAGTGCGCCGACGAGTGGTCCGCGGCGCTGCCGCTGTTCCAACGTCGCCGGCAGGAGAACGCCGAGGCCATCGCCCAGATGGCGTTGACGAACTTCGTGGAGATGCGCGACAGGGTCGCCTCGCCGGTCTTCCAGACCCGCAGGCGGGTGGAGCACGCACTGGAACGGGCCCTGCCCGGCCGGTACGTTTCGCAATACGAGCTGGTGTCCTTCTCCACCACCCCGTACGCCGAGGTGCGCCGCCGGGTCCGCCGGCAGCACCGCGTGCTCGGCGCGGTCGTCGGTGGGGCGGCGCTGCTGCTGGCCGGCGTGCTCGCGGCGGCGCTCAGCCGAGGGAGGCGCGCGTGACGACACTCTGGGACCCCACACTGATGACCGGTCACGCGCCGGCCGGGCCGCCACGCCTGCGTAACTTCGTGGGCGGCGAGTTCGTCGACGGCGGCCCGACGTTCACCAAGGTCAGCCCGGTGACCGGCGAGCCGGTCTTCGAGGTGGTCGAGGCGTCGCGGTCCACCGTGGACGACGCGGTGGCCGCCGCCCGCGCGGCGCTGCGCGGGCCGTGGGGCCGGATGGGGGAGCGTGAGCGCGCCGAGGTGCTGCGTCGGGTGGCCGACGAGCTGGAACGCCGCTTCGACGACCTGGTGACCGCCGAGGTCGCCGACACGGGCAAGTCCATCGCCCAGGCCCGCACGCTGGACATCCCGCGCGGCGCGGCGAACTTCCGGGCGTTCGCCGAGATCGCGGCGACCGCGCCCACCGAGTCGTTCACCACGGTCACCCCGACCGGCGGCCGTGCCCTCAACTACGCGGTCCGCAAACCGGTCGGCGTGGTCGCGGTCATCGTGCCGTGGAACCTTCCGCTGCTGCTGCTCACCTGGAAGGTCGCCCCGGCCCTGGCCTGCGGCAACGCCGTGGTGGTCAAGCCCAGCGAGGAGACTCCCGCGTCGGCGACGCTGCTCGCCGAGGTGATGGCGGCGGCCGGCGTACCCGAGGGTGTCTTCAACCTCGTGCACGGCTTCGGTCCGGATTCGGCGGGCGAGTTCCTGACCCGCCACCCGGGCGTGGACGCGATCACCTTCACGGGCGAGTCGGCCACCGGCGGCGCGATCATGCGGGCCGCCGCCGACGGGGTGAAGGCGGTCAGCTTCGAGCTGGGCGGCAAGAACGCCGGACTGGTCTTCGCCGACGCCGACCTGGACACCGCGGTCGCCGGTTCGGTGCGGTCCAGCTTCACCAACGGCGGTCAGGTGTGCCTGTGCACCGAGCGCATCTACGTGCAGCGCCCGGTCTTCGAGGAGTTCACCGCCCGGCTGGCGAAGCGGGCCGGCGAGCTGGCGTACGGCTGGCCCACCGACGAGGCCACCGCCACCATGCCGCTGATCTCGCCGCAGCACCGGTCGAAGGTGCTCGGCGCGTACGAGCTGGCCCGCGCCGAGGGCGCCGAGGTGCTGACCGGCGGCGGTACGCCCACCTTCGGCGACGCCCGCGACGGCGGCTCGTACGTGCAGCCGACGGTGCTCGCCGGCCTCGGCGCGGACGCCCGCACCAACCGGGAGGAGATCTTCGGCCCGGTCGTGCACGTCGCGCCGTTCGACACCGAGGACGAGGCGTACGCCCTGGCCAACGGCACCGAGTACGGCCTCGCGGCGACGGTGTGGACCCGGGACGTGGGTGTCGCGCACCGGGCCGGGATGCGGCTGGACGCGGGCATCGTCTGGGTCAACACCTGGTTCCTGCGTGACCTGCGGACCCCGTTCGGTGGGGTGAAGGCGTCCGGCATCGGCCGCGAGGGCGGCGTGCACTCGCTGGACTTCTACTCCGAACTCACAAACGTCTGCGTGGACCTGTCGTGAGCCGAAGCGAGGGAGCGGGCATGGAAGCCGACATCGAGGCCGCCAACCGGGAGCTGGCCGAGGCCCGCAGCACCGGCAAGCCGTGCCCGCCACTGCGTGGTCGGCTGCTGCCGAAGGGGGACGTCGAGTCCGCGTACCGCGTGCAGCAGTTGCAGACGCGGGCCTGGCAGGGCCGGGGCGAACGCCGCGTCGGCGCGAAGATCGGCCTGACGTCCCGGGCGGTGCAGGAAACCTTCGGGGTCTTCCAACCGGACTTCGGGATGCTGACCGACGAGATGGCCGTCGGCGACGGGGTCGAGGTGCCGATCGACCGGCTGCTCCAGCCTCGGGTCGAGGCGGAGATCGCGTTCGTGCTGGGCGGCGACCTCACCGAGGAGCGGATGACCACCGTCGACCTGATCCGCGCGGTCGACCACGTGCTGCCCGCCATCGAGATCGTCGATTCGCGGGTCGCCGGCTGGGACATCTCCATCGTGGACACGGTCGCCGACAACGCGTCCAGTGGGCTTTTCGTGCTGGGCACCACGCCGCGTCGGCTCGCCGACGTCGACCTGCGGCTGTGCGGGATGGTGCTGGAGCACGCCGGCGAGCCGGTCTCGGTGGGCGCGGGCGCCGCCTGCCTGGGCAACCCACTGCACGCCCTGCACTGGTTGGCCAGTACCCTCGCCCGCGCCGGTGATCCGCTGCGCGCCGGGGACGTGGTGCTCTCCGGGGCACTCGGCCCGATGGTGCCGGTCACCCCCGGGGCTGCGTACGAGGCGCGGATCTCCGGGCTCGGCTCGGTGCGGACCTGTTTCGGCAAGGAGGGTTCGGCATGAGCGTCGGCGTGGCGGTGCTGGGATCGGGAAACATCGGCACCGACCTGATGATCAAGGTTCTCCGGCTGAGTGACAGCCTGCGGATGGTGGCGATGGCCGGTATCGACCCGGCCTCGGACGGCCTGGCGCGGGCTCGCCGCCTGGGCGTCGTCACCACCGCCGACGGCGTGGACGGCCTCGTCGCGCTGCCCGAGTTCGCCGACGTCGAGCTGGTCTTCGACGCCACCTCGGCCGGCGCGCACCGCCGACACCACGAGGTGCTGCGGGCGCACGGCCGCACCGTGGTCGACCTGACCCCGGCCGCGATCGGCCCGTACGTGGTGCCGCCGGTCAACCTCGACGAGCACCTGCACGAACCGAACGTCAACATGGTGACCTGCGGCGGACAGGCCACCGTGCCGATCGTCGCCGCGGTCGGTCGGGTCACCCCGGTGGCGTACGGCGAGATCGTGGCCTCGATCGCGTCGAAGTCGGCCGGTCCGGGCACCCGTGCCAACATCGACGAGTTCACCGAGACCACGGCCCGGGCCATCGAGGTGGTCGGTGGGGCCGAACGGGGCAAGGCGATCATCGTGCTGAACCCGGCGGACCCGCCGCTGCTCATGCGCGACACCGTCTACTGCCTCTGCCCGGACGCCGACGCCGACACCGCCGCCATCGCCGCCTCGATCGGCGACATGGTGGCGAGGGTCCAGGAGTACGTGCCCGGCTACCGGCTCAAGCAGGACGTGCAGTTCGACCGGGTGCAGGCGTACCTGCCATCGCTCGGGCGTCAGCTCACCGCCCTCCAGGTGTCGGTCTTCCTGGAGGTCTCCGGCGCCGGCCACTACCTCCCGGCGTACGCCGGCAACCTGGACATCATGACGTCGGCCGCGCTGCGCACCGCCGAGCGGCTGGTGGCCCTGCGCGCGACGGGAGCGGTGGCATGACCGACCTGTACATCCAGGACGTGACGCTGCGCGACGGCATGCACGCCATCGCCCACCGGTACACCGTCGACCAGGTGCGGACGATCGCCGCCGCGCTGGACGCCGCCGGAGTGGCCGCCATCGAGGTCGCGCACGGCGACGGGCTCGCCGGTTCCAGCGTCAACTACGGCCACGGCGCGGCCAGCGACGCCGAGTGGATCTCCGCCGCCGCCGAGGTGCTGACGAACGCGAAGCTGACCACCCTGCTGTTGCCCGGCATCGGCACCATCGCCGACCTGAAGGCGGCGAAGGCGCTCGGCGTGACGAGCGTCCGCATCGCCACCCACTGCACCGAGGCGGACATCTCCGCCCAGCACATCTCCTGGGCCCGGGAGAACGGCATGGACGTGGCCGGGTTCCTGATGATGTCGCACATGAACGATCCGGCCGGGCTCGCCGCTCAGGCCAAGCTCATGGAGTCGTACGGGGCGCACTGCGTCTACGTCACCGACTCCGGTGGCCGGCTGCTGATGTCCGACGTGGCGCAGCGGGTCGACGCGTACCGGCAGGTCCTCGAACCCCAGACGCAGATCGGCATCCACGCGCACCACAACCTGTCGCTCGGGGTGGCCAACAGTGTGCTCGCCGTCGAGCACGGCCGGGTCCTCGGTGACGGTCCGGTCGGGTCGCCGTCGGGCCGGACCGTCCGCGTCGACGCCTCCCTCGCCGGCATGGGCGCGGGCGCCGGAAACGCGCCGCTGGAGGTCTTCGTGGCGGTCGCCGAACTGCACGGTTGGAAGCACGGCTGCGACGTGTTCGCGCTGATGGACGCCGCCGACGACCTCGTCCGCCCGTTGCAGGACCGGCCGGTCCAGGTCGACCGGGAGACGCTCTCGCTGGGGTACGCCGGGGTCTACTCCAGCTTCCTGCGGCACGCCGAGCGGGCCTCGGCGAAGTACGGGGTGGACGTCCGGTCGATCCTCGTCGAGCTGGGCCGCCGCCGGATGGTCGGCGGTCAGGAGGACATGATCGTGGACGTGGCACTCGACCTCGCCGGGCAGAAGGAGCAGTCATGATCGGACCGGACGTCGCCGGGATCGCCGAGAAGCTGGGCGCGGCGGCCGACACGGCCACCCCGATCCCGCAGCTCGCCGCCGAGACCGGTCTCGACGTGGACGCCGCGTACGCCGTCCAGGCGGCGCTGGTGCAGCGCCGGGTCGACGCCGGTGCGCGGCTGGTCGGGCTGAAGATGGGGCTGACCAGCAAGGCGAAGATGGCCCAGGTCGGTGTGGACGAGGTGATCTGGGGGCGGCTCACCGACGCGATGCGGGTGCCCGACGGTGGCGTGGTCGACAGGTCCGCGTACATCCATCCCCGGGTCGAACCGGAAGTGGCGTTCCTGCTGGAACGGCTGCCCGAGCCGGGCGAACCGGTCGGCGACTTCGCCACGGCGGTCCGTGCGGTCGCACCGGCCATCGAGTTGATCGACTCCCGGTACGCGGACTTCCGCTTCTCACTGCCGGACGTGATCGCCGACAACACCTCGGCCGCCGCGTTCGTGATCGGCCCGTGGTCGCCGGTGCCCGCGGGGCTCGACAACCTGGGCGTGCTGCTGGAGGTCGACGGTCGGGTGGCGCAGGTCGGCTCGACGGCGGCGATCCTCGGTGATCCGCGCCGCGCGCTCGACGAGGGCATCCGGCTGGCCGGCCGGCACGGAGTGCGCCTGGAGTCCGGTTGGGTGTTCCTGGCCGGCGCGGCCACCGCTGCCGTCCCGCTGCGCCCCGGCGCGCATGTCCGCGCGGTCGTCGAGAAGCTCGGCACGGCGTCGCTGCGGGCCTCGTCGTGACCGCCCGGGTGGTCGCCGGCAAGGCCACGCCGCGCGGGGCCTTCCCGCACGTCAAGGTGACGGGCGGGTTCGTCTTCGTCTCCGGTACGTCGTCCCGGCGGCCGGACAACAGCTTCGCCGGTGTCGAGGTCGACGAGTTCGGCACCACCAACCTGGACATCCGGGCGCAGACGCGGGCGGTCATCCAGAACGTGCGGGATCTGCTGCGCTCGGTCGGCGCGGACCTCACCGACCTCGTCCAGGTGACGTCGTACCTGGTCAACATGAACGACTTCGGCGGTTACAACGAGGTGTGGGCGGAGTTCTTCGACGCCTCCGGGCCGACCCGCACGACGGTGGCGGTGCACCAGTTGCCGCACCCGCACCTGCTCATCGAGATTCAGGCCGTGGCCCTTCTTCCCTCGGGAGGTCAGTCGTGAGTGAGATCGCCGAGCCGTTCAGCTTCCCGGGCTGGATCGCCGACAACCAGCACCTGCTGAAGCCACCGGTGGGCAACAAGGAGATGTTCCCGGGCGGGGACGACTTCATCGTCATGGTGGTGGGTGGCCCCAACCAGCGCACCGACTTCCACGTGGACCCGTACGAGGAGTTCTTCTACCAGGTCAAGGGCAACATGCACATCAACCTGATGACCCCGGCCGGGCCGCGTACGGTGCACGTGCGCGAGGGTCAGATGTGGATGCTGCCGCGCAACACCCCGCACTCGCCGCAGCGGCCCGAGGCCGGCTCGATCGGTGTGGTCGTCGAGCGGGTCCGCGAGGAGGGCACGCTGGAGACGTTCCAGTGGTACTGCCCGGAGTGCGGCCACAAGGTGCACGAGGTGGAGTTGCAGGTCCGCGACATCGCGGCCGACCTGCCACCGGTGTTCCAGGCGTTCTACGCCGACGAGTCGGCCCGTACCTGCGCCAACTGCGGCACCCTGCACCCGGGCAAGGGCTGATGCCCGCTGGTGTGGTCGACGTGCACACACACGTCGTACCGAAGGGGTGGCCGGACCTCGGCGCGGCGTGCGGTGGGTCCGGTTGGCCGTGGTTGCGGGTGGACTCCGAGCGCGCCGCCATGATCATGGTGGGGGAGACGGAGTTCCGCCCGGTCGGCGCGGAGTGTTGGGACGCGTCCCGCCGCCTGGCCGACATGGACGCCGACGGCGTGGCCGTGCAGGTGGTGTCGCCGACGCCGGTCTTCTTCAGCTACGACCGCCCGGCCGAGCAGGCGGTCAAGGTCGCCCGGATCTTCAACGACCTGACCCTGGAGGTCACCGCGGCCGGTGGCGACCGGCTGGTGCCGTTCTGTCAGGTGCCCCTGCAGGACCCGGACGCCGCTTGCGCCGAACTGGATCGCAGTCTCGCCGCCGGGCACGTGGGCGTGGAGATCGGCAACCACGTCGGCGACCGGGACCTGGACGACGCCGGCGTGGTGACCTTCCTCCAGCACTGTGCCGAGGTGGGCGCAGCTGTCTTCGTCCACCCGTGGGACATGCCGGGCGGCCCACGCCTGGACCGCTGGATGGCCCGCTGGCTCACCGGCATGCCCGCCGAGACGCACCTGTCGGTGCTGGCGATGATCCTGGGCGGGGTGTTCGACCGCGTGCCCGACACGCTGCGGATCTGCTTCGCGCACGGCGGGGGCAGCTTTCCGTTCTGGCTCGGTCGCGCCGACAACGCCTGGCACCGCCGGGGTGACCTGGTCCGTGGGGCGTCCGTCGCGCCGCCCAGCAGTTACGTCGACCGGTTCAGCGTCGACTCCGTGGTCTTCACGCCGCCGGCGCTGCGGCTCCTTGTCGACACGCTTGGGGAGGACCGGGTGCTGGTCGGCAGCGACTACCCGTACCCGCTGGGGGAGCGGCCCGTCGGCGCGGTGGTCGACGCGGCCGACTTCCTCACCGACGCCCAGCGCGTCAAGCTGCGATCCACCAACGCCCTGCGCTTCCTGCACGGGCGGCGCTGACGCGACTCGGGCCTGTCCCTGCGGGCGGTCGCCGGGGCGGCGTCCCTGCGTTCGGTCGGCGGCGCGGCGTGCACCTGTTCTGCTTCCTTTGCTCTGCTTCACCCCACGCAACACCGCGTGTCCGGTAATCGGACATCTGCTGTTGCCTCTGTTGAAGCAGAGCAAAGGACCGACAGGAAGGGTGCGGCGGTCGGCGGCGCAGCCCGACCCGGCGGGCCCGACCCAGCGGGCGGACCGGGCGGGATGTCGATCGGATTCCGGAGCTGCCGCCGAGGCCCACGCCGTGTCGGCCCGCTGACGGCCGCTCCCAGCGGGCAGGATGAGGACATGGCCGAGCCGCACGACCTGACCGCGTTGGAGCAGGCCGCCGCGATCGCCCGCGGCGAGGTGTCCAGCGTCGAGCTGGTCGAGCATCACCTGCGCCGGGTCGCGGCGCTCGGCGACACCGTGGGCGCGTTCGTCACCGTCACACCCGAGTTGGCCCATGCCGCCGCCCGCGCCGCCGACGCCGCGCCGGCGCAGGGGCGCGGCCCGCTGCACGGCGTACCGACCGCCATCAAGGACCTCACCCTCACCGCCGGGGTACGCACCACTCTCGGCTCGGCCGCCTTCGCCGACTTCGTCCCGCCCGTCGACGCCGACGTGGTCCGGTTCATCAAGGCCGCCGGCCTCGTCAGCCTCGGCAAGACGACCACCTCGGAGCTGGGCTGCTCGCTCTACTCGGAGGGCCGCGTCGCGCCGCCGGCCCGCAATCCGTGGCAGTTGGCGTACACCGCCGGTGGTTCCAGCGGCGGCGCGGCGGCTGCGGTCGCGGCCGGCCTGGTCCCGGTCGCCCAGGGGTCCGACGGCGGCGGCTCGCTGCGCATCCCGGCGTCGCTCTGCGGCCTGATCGGCTACAAGCCCAGTCGCGGCCTGGTCTCCGGCGGGCCGCTCGGCTCCGGTGCGTTCGGCCTGCCCACCAGCGGGCCGCTCGGGCGGACGATGGCTGACGTCGCCGCGCTGCTCGACGTCATGGCCGTCCCGGTGCCCGGCGAGCCCTACCTGCCCCCGCCCGCGCCGCCCGGGGGATACCTGGCCGCCGCGCGCCGGGCCGATCCGGGCCGCGTGCGGATCGGCCGGTTCACCACGCCGATGCTCGCCGACGAGCCGGTGCACCCCGACTGTGTGGCCGCCGTCGACACCGCCGCCGCACTGCTCACCGCCCTCGGCCACGAGGTGGTCGAGGTACCGCCGCCACTCACGCCGGCGGCGTGGCCGCTGTTCGAGATCATCTGGTACGTCCTGGCGCTCGCCCCGGTGCCGGCGCACCGCGAGCCGGAGCTGTTGCCGCTGACCCGACTGCTGCGCGCCCGGGGCGCCGAGGTGTCCGCCGGGGCGCTGTCCGCGACCCTCGGCGAGCTTCAGGCGCAGGTACGTCTCGGCGCGGCCCGCACCGCCGGCTGCGATCTCCTGCTCTGCCCCACCCTGGCCGCGCCACAGGCGCCCGTCGGCTGGTTCACCGCCGACGGCGACCCGGCGGCCGATTTCGACCGGCAGCGCCGCTTCTCGCCCTACAGCGCCATCTTCAACGTCACGGGCGATCCCTCGGTCTCCCTGCCGCTGGCCACCACGACCACCGACGGGCTGCCCGTCGGGGTGCTGCTCAGCGCCCGGTACGGCGACGACGCGCGGCTCATCGCTACCGCTGCGCAACTGGAGCACGCCAGTGACGGATGGGATCGGCACCCCGCAATCTGGCGAGCCGTCGACTCCGCTAACGTGAATGGCGACGGAGTTGGCCGGTCGCCATCATGATCGTCCATCCGACCCGCTTGTTCGAGGTCCTTCTTCCGCCTGGGGGCGTTGGGATTGTCTGTTACCGAGACGGTGCTGGTCTTCGTCGGCATCCCGTTGGCGGCAGTGCTGGTGATCGCCGGCCTGACGTACGCCGGCAGCCGTGGGGGTGCCAACGGCGGTGGTGGTGGCGCCAAGCGCTACCGGCCGGGCCGACCCTTCGAGTTCACTCCGGTCTGGTTCCTGGGCCGCCCGGAGCAGCTGGCCGACTCGGCCGGCACCGCGCTGACGGCGGGCGCTCAGGCGCCCGCGCTGACCAGCCACAAGCTAGAGCAGGCCAGCGTCGAGGCGCCGGCCGGTGGAACCGGAGGCGCAAGTGACCGTTGGTGAGAAGCAGGCCGAGACGGAAAATCCGCCCGAGGTGCTGGACGGGCCGTTCTCGACCCGCCAACTGCTGCGCATCGACGAGGCCCTGCGCCTGGCCGACCAGGGCACCGGCCTGGTCTTCTCGGTGTTCGTCGGCGGCCTCGACGAGCCGATCCGTGAGCACGCCCAGCGGCTGCACCGTCAGCTCGCCGACCCGGACAAGTCGGTGCTGATCGCCGTGTCGCCCAACCAGCGCCAGTTGGAGATCGTCACCGGGCGGCACGCCCGCAAGCGCATCCCCGACACGTACGCCAAGCTGGCCGCGCTCTCCATGGTCGGCGCGTTCAGCGGTGGCGACCTGGCCGGCGGCATCATCAACGGCCTCGACCAGCTCGCCAGCCACGCCGGCAAGGGCTGAGCCCCTCCTCGTACGTCGAAGAAGCCCGACCCGCCGCACGGCAGGTCGGGCTTCGACGTGTCAGGGCCTGTCTGTCTCAGCGCGGCCAGCGTCGGTTCCCACCCACGCCGGCCCGGGCCGCGTACTCCTGGTGTCAGCTCTGCTGGGCGTCCTTGGCGCGGGCCTTGATCGCCCGCGCCACGCCGTCGCGGCCCTCGGCGACCAGGCGACGCAGCGGACTCGGGTTGCCGTCCTCGGCAAGCCACGCGTCGGTGGCCGCCACCGTGTCGTCGTCCACCAGGTACGTCGGGTACGCCAGCTGGGCGAACTCCTGCGCCGGCTCGCTGTCCCGGGTGGCCCACACCTGGCCGACCGCCGCGAAGTACCGCTCCCGGTACGGGGCGACCAGCTCCACCTGCGCCGGGTGGGCCAGGCCCTGCAACAGCGCCCGGTGCCGCCAGTTCGGCAGCGCGTCCGGTCCGGTCAGCAGCGCCCACACGGCGGCCTTGTTCTCCGCCGTCGGCACCAGCGCGTGCGCGTACGCGGCCTCCCGCTCGCCGCTGGCCGTCCGGTCGCCGGCCAGCTCCGCCTCGACCTCTGCCGCGCCGGCCGCGCCGTTGGCCACCAGCGCGCCGAGCACCGTCCAGCGCAGCTCGGTGTCCACGGTCAGCCCCTCCGGAGCGCCGGTGCCGTCCAGCCAGCCGCGCAACGTGGCCAGGTCCTCGTCGGAACGGGCGGCCGAGGTGAACGCCCGGGCCCAGGCGAGCTGGAAGCCGCTGCCCGGCTCGGCGGCGGCGAGCGCGTCCTTCGCCGCACGGGCCAGCCCCGCCCAGCCGGTGGCCGCCCACGCCGGGTCGGCGTAGAGAGTGAGCGCGGTGGTGGCCTGGCGCAGGGTGGCGGTGACCAGGTTGATGTCGGTCTCGGCGGGCAGCCCGGCCAGCACCAGCGCCACGTAGTCGCGCGTCGCCAGCTCGGCGTCGCGGGTCATGTCCCACGCGGCCGTCCAGCACAGCGCGCGGGCCAGCGACGAGTCGAAGCCGCCGATGTGCTGCACCACGGTCGCCATCGAACGGTCGTCGAGGCGCAGCTTGGTGTAGCTCAGGTCGTCGTCGTTGAGCAGCAACACGTCCGCCGCCCGGACGCCACGCAGCTCGGCGAGGTCGGTCCGCTCGCCGGTCACGTCCACCTCGTACCGCTCGCGGCGGACCAACTGGCCGTCGGCCAGGTCGTACAGGCCCACGCCGATCCGGTGCGTGCGCAGCGTCGGGTACGCCGTCGGCGCCTCCTGCCGGACGATCACCTGCTCGTACGTGCCGTCGGCGGCGATCGTCACCTCCGGACGCAGCGTGTTGACCTGCGCGGTCTCCAGCCACTGTGCCGCGAACTTGCGCAGCTCCCGGCCCGAAGCGGCCTCCAGCTCGGTGAGCAGGTCGTCGAAGGTGGCGTTGCCCCACGCGTGCTTGCCGAAGTACGCCCGCAGCCCGGCCACGAACGGCTCCTCACCCACGTACGCGACGAGCTGCTTGAGCACGCTCGCGCCCTTGGCGTAGGTGATGCCGTCGAAGTTGACCTCGACGGCCTCCATGTCCGGCATCTCGGTGTAGACCGGGTGGGTGGAGGAGAGCTGGTCCTGCCGGTAGCCCCAGTTCTTGCGGATCGACAGGAACGTCGTCCACGCCTCGGTGAACCGGGTGGCGTTGGTGTTGCACCAGTGGCTGGCCCACTCGGCGAACGACTCGTTCAGCCACAGGTCGTTCCACCAGCGCATGGTGACCAGGTCACCGAACCACATGTGCGCCAGCTCGTGCAGGATCGTGTTGGCCCGCTGCTCGTACTCGTAGTCGGTGACCTGCGAGCGGTACAGGTAGTGCGACTCGGCGTGCGTCACGCAGCCGAAGTTCTCCATCGCGCCGGCGTTGAAGTCGGGCACCCAGAGCTGGTCGTACTTCGGCAGCGGGTACCGCACCCCGAACTTCTCGTGGAAGAAGTCGAAGCCCTGCTTGGTGATCAGGAACAGGTCGTCGGAGTCCAGGTAGCGCGACATGGACGCCCGGCAGAACACGCCCAGGTCGATGCCGTCGTGGGTGTCGCGCACCTCGTGGTACGGGCCGGCGCACAGCGCGGTGATGTACGTGCTCATCCGGGGCGACTCGGTGAAGTGGATCGTCTTGAGGTCCTCGCCGGCCGGCTCCTCGCGCTCCACCGGCATGTTGGACACGACCCGCCAGTGCGCGGGCACCGTCGCGTGCCAGGTGTAGACGCTCTTGAGGTCGGGCTGGTCGAAGCAGGCGAACACCCGCTGCGCGTCGGCCGTCTCGAACTGGCTGTAGAGGTACGTCTCGCCGTCGACCGGGTCGACAGTGCGGTGCAAACCCTGCCCGCTGTTGGAGAAGGCGAAGTCCGCGTCGACGACCAGGGTGTTCTCGCTGGCCAGCCCGGACAGGGTCAGGCCCTTCTCGGCCGACCAGTCGGACAGGTCCACCGGGTCGCCGTTCAACGTGGCGGACCGCACCGACTCGGCGGCCACCTCGATGAACGTGCTCGCCCCCGCTTCGCCGCAGCGGAACCGGACCTCGGTCGTCGACCGGAAGGTGCGGCCGTCGGCCGCCAGCACGGCGGTCGACAGATCCAGACTGATGTCGTACCCGGTCACCTCGAGCAGGCGTGCCCGCTCCGTCGCCTCGACCTGCGTCAGGTTACGCACTCCCGGCACTGTTCGTCTCCATCCCACGTCTCGCCGTACGCCCGGCGGCGCCCGTCTGCCGACCGCTCGTGACGTCCGGCCCGGTCCGAGTCTTCCACGTAAGGCCAGCCATCGGTGGTCGAGGTCACGCTCTCCTTCGGGTGCCGGTCGGCGAGGCACGGAGAGAGGATTCTCGTGAGACGCCGGATCGCCGGCGCCGCTCCTGTCGCGAAGGGACCGCACCGTGTCCGAACGTGTCACCGCAGACATGTGGTTCGACCCGGCCTGCCCGTGGGCGTGGATCACGTCCCGTTGGCTGCTCGAGGTCGAGCAGATCCGGGACGTGGACATCCGCTTCCACGTGATGAGCCTGGCCGTGCTCAACGACGGCCGGGACCACCTGTCCGAGGACTACAAGAAATTCCTGAGCACCGCCTGGGGCCCGGTGCGGATCTGCATCGCCGCCGAACAGCGGTACGGCAACGAGGTCCTGCGCAAGCTCTACACGGCGCTCGGCACCCGGATCCACCTCGCCAAGCAGGAGCGTGGCCCGGAGCTGTACGTGGCCGCGTTGACCGAGGCCGGTCTCGACCCGGCGCTGGCCGCCGCCGCCGACAGCACCGAGTACGACGAGGCGCTGCGCGCCAGCCACGAGGCCGGCATGCGGCCGGTCGGCCAGGACGTGGGCACTCCGGTGATCCACGCGCCCGGTCCGGACGGCGCGCCTGTCGCCTTCTTCGGCCCGGTGATCACGCCCGCACCCAAGGGCGAGGCGGCCGGCCGCCTGTGGGACGGGGTGCTGCTGGTCGCCGGCATCCCCGGGTTCTACGAGCTCAAGCGCACCCGTGAGCAGGACCCGATCTTCGACTGAGTCCCGGCACACGCGCCCCCGTCCGGCCACTCGTTCGTGGGACCGGGCGGGGGCGCGGCGCGCCGGTGGCGGGTACGCCTCGCGGTCGTGGCGTCACCGGTGGGCGGGCGGCGTCGTTTCCCTCGGTGTCCGCCGCAGCGACCCGCAGGGCCGCACACCGCAGCTCGTGGAGGCAGTCCCGATGGCCAAGCACCGTGCGTCCGGTGACGATCAGTTGACCCGACAGGGGGTGATCGAGACTCCCGGCGCGGCGTACTGGTCGGTCGACGGCTCCCGCTGGCCGACAATCCGACCCGACCTTCCGGCCGACGTGGCGGATCTGCTCGCGCCGCCCATCGTGGTCGGCGTGGCCCGGGTGCCGGTGACCTCGCGCCTGACACCCGCGCGGGTCACGCCGGTGACACCCGCACCCGCGCCGGTGACGCCCGCTCCTGTCGCGGCGGCTCCGGAGCTGGTCGGGGTGTCGGCCGCCGCGCCGGCCGAGCCCGCCCCGCCCCCGCCGGCGCCGACCGCGCCGCGTCCCGTGCCGACCCCGCCGCTGAACCCGCGGCCCGTCCCGGCGCCGCCGCCGGAGCGTCCCGTGCCGGGGCCGCCCGCCACACCCCGCCGCAACACGATCGCCGGTCCCGTCGGGAACGGCCGGCGCGGCAACGCCGGACCGGTCGTCGCCGGTCGACACCGCCGGCACAACGGCGCGTCCGGCCGCGCCGGCTGACCACACGTCGACGTCCCGGCACTTTCATCTGGTGGACGCCGCGCGGGTCCCCGTCGTCCGTGACGTCGCCGCCGGTAGCGTCACTGGGCATGACGGTCGTACATCCGATCGCCCGGGCCTGGATCACCACTGGCGGCACCGGCGCGCAGAACTACGACGAGTTCGCCGACGACGCGGAGATCACCGCGATCATCGAGGCGAACCCGCACAGTGCCCTCGGCATCGAGATGCCGCATCGTGCACCGGACAGCCTGGGGACGTCGTTCCTCGACGCGCTGCCGGCCTCGGTGGCCCGACTCGCCGAGGCCAAGGCCGACGGCAGCTACACCCCCGCCGAGCAGGTGGTCGTGCTGTACCGGATCAGCGCCCCGGGCGAGGAGACGGCGTACGGACTGTTCGCGCTGGTGGACACCGACCAGATCTCCACCAGCGCCGACGAGCCGGGCCTCGTCATCCGCAACGAGGACGTGTTCATCGCCAAGGTGCGTGAGCGCGTCGCACTGGCCGAGGCGCTGGGCCACCTGCTCTCCCCCGTACTCCTGTTGCAGACCGGAAGTGGCGACGAGCTGCACGCCGCGCTCGCGGCGGCGACCGACGCGGCCGGGGCGCCCGCCGCGACCGACACCGACCAGGCGGGCCGCACCCACGCCATCTGGCTGCTCGGTCCGGGCGCCGAGCAGGACGCGCTGACCGCGCTGGCGGGTGGCGGCGAGCTGGTCGTCGCCGACGGCAACCACCGCAGCCTGGCCGCCCAGACCGGCGGGTTGTCGCGCTTCCTGGCCGTGGTGACGACCCCCGCGTCGGTGGCCATCCAGCCGTACAACCGGCTGGTCAGCGAGCTGACCACCACGCCGGCCGAGCTGCTCGACCGGTTGCGCGCGGCGGGGGCCGAGGTCGAGCCGATCGACGGCCCGGTCGAGGTCCCGACGGCCGGCGGCACCGTCCACCTGCGGTTGGCCGACCAGGGGTACGCGGTGCGCCTGCCCGCCACCGCCGACGCCCGCCTGGAGAACCTGGACCACGCCCTGGTCGAGCGGCTGCTGTTGCGCGACGCCCTGGGTCTGGACCCGGGCGACAAGCGGATCACGTACGTGGGTGGGGACTACCCGGCGAGCTGGCTGACCGCCGAGGTCGACGCCGGGCGTGCCGAGCTGGCCATCCTCATCGCGCCGGTGACCGTGGCGGACTTCGTCGCGGTGAACCTGGCACGGGAGAAGATGCCCCGCAAGAGCACCTGGTTCACCCCGAAGGCGCGCGGCGGCCTGGTGGTCGCCGAGCTGCCGCGCTGACCGCGCACCCGCCCGACCGTGTGACGAACCCGCCTCTCCGATGCCGCCCCTGCGGCATCGGAGAGCGCGGCCTGACAGACTGCGCGGTATGCGCGTCTACCTGGGATCCGACCACGCCGGTTTCGAGTTGAAGGTGCACCTGGCCAACCACCTGGCCAAGCAGGGGTACGACGTGGTCGACGTCGGCCCGCACAGCTACGACCCGGACGACGACTACCCGACGTTCTGCCTGCACACCGGTGACCGGGTGGTCGCCGACGAGACCTCGCTCGGGGTGGTCATCGGCGGGTCCGGCAACGGCGAGCAGATCGCCGCGAACAAGGTCGCCGGGGTCCGTGCCGCTCTGGCCTGGAGCGTCGAGACGGCTCAGCTCGCCCGCCAGCACAACGACGCGAACGTCGTGGCGGTGGGCGCCCGTCAGCACACGTTGGACGAAGCCACGGGCATCGTCGAGGCGTTCCTGAACACGCCGTTCTCCGGAAACGAGCGGCATGCCCGCCGGATCATCCAGGTCGCCGAGTACGAGCTGACCCGGGAGCTGCCCGACCTGCCCTGACCGTGCCGGCGGCCCGCTCGCTGCTGGTCCGCTCATCCTTGGTCCGCTCGCCGTCAGCGCGGCGGGCGGGGCAGGTCCTCGCGGGGTACCCAGTTGCGACGGACGACCACCACCCTTGCCTCGGCCTCGGCGAGGTCGTCGTCGCTCGGCCGGGCGGCGTCACGGGCCCGCAGCGCCGCGCTCAGCCCCACCTGGGACGAGCCGGAGCCGACCAGTCCGCGTAGGCCTCGCTCGCCGTCGCGGTCGTCGCCGCCGGCCCCTCGACGTCGCGGCGGCGGCGGCGGCGAATCCCCGCCGTCGTGGACGTCGGCGGTGCTGACCGCCGAGCCGTCGGCACTTCGCGCCGTCGCGTCGGAGTCGGAGTGGTGGCGCAGCCGTCGCCTGCGTCGGTCCGGGTCGCCCATCCGCCGACCGTACCTCCCCACACCATCAAGATCCGCGCAAGATCAGGGATGCTGCTGCCTCCCGAGCGTCGGAGGCAGCAATATCTGGGTAGTTGTGCGGATCTTGACCGCCCGACCGCAGGCGGACCGACGATGTGCCGGCTGGCTACCCTCGGACCCGGGCGGTGGTGGCGCCGCCCGTCAGGGGGAGGACGAGATGGCAGACCAGACGCAGCCGTGGGCGGAGCGCACCGTGGAGGTCCCACCGCAGGCAGGCGTCGATGTGCCGGCGCAGCGGGACGGCTTCCGCCGCGGTGTGGCGCCGGTGGGTCAACCGCGTACTCCGCGGACCGAACCGTTTCCCGTGATCGAGGAGCCGACCGGTACGGGTTGGCCGGGCGAGCCCGCGCCGCGCCGTCCGCTGAGCTGGCGCCTGGCGCAGTTGCGTCGCGGCGGCGAGTGGAGTGCGGCAGCCGGCCTGTTCGCCTTCGTGTGCTGGGGGATCTGGGCGCTCTCCGGGGGTGGCAACCTGTCCGGCCCGTTGCTGGTGCTCGTGTTGAGCCTGCTGGTGGCGGTCGGCCTGTTCGCGCTGGCCCGGGCAGTCGGCCGCCTGGTGCTGGAGCGGCAGCTCGGGCGCGTCCGGCGCGGCGCGCGGGGCGCCCACCTGGCCACCGCGGTCTTCCTCGTCGGTCTCGGCGTGGCCTGGCTCCAGCAGACCGAGTGGGTCGTCTCGGCCTGGAACTGGATCACCTCGAACGTGTCCTGAAGGCGTGCACGGGCGGGTCGGCCTGACGCCGCCCGCCCGTGCACCCGGTCGTCTCCCCACCAGGCAGTGTCGCTGCTTACCCGGCCGGCCACGGTTCATCCGTCGCCGGCCGTTGCGGGTGCGTACCGGAAGGTTCCGGGGTGTCAGTGGCTGCCGCCGTGGCCCCTCGGCGTCGGCCCGGGGAGAGGCGACGCGGGCCGCCGGGTCCTCGACGCCGGGCTCGCCGCCGTCCGGGGCGACCATCCCGTCGTAGTTGTAGAGCGGGCCACCGTCGTCATGCTGCTTGGTGGTCTTGGGTGGGTCAGCCGGTGGCCGCCTCGGCGGCGGCGTGGTCCCGGGCCACCCGTACCAGTTCCACAAGCCCGCCCGCGTACTCCTGGGCCTCGCCGTGCGCCTCGTCGAACGGCGGCTGGAAGCCGACGCCCTCCCACTCGCCGGTGGTCGGGTTCCAGCGGTCGTTGCCGACCTCGAAGTCCCAGGCGAAGATGCCCAGCTCGTAGTAGAGCTGGTCGGCCGAGTTGCCGGCCGCGGAGTAGAGCACGTCGGCGACCGGGCCGGTCTGCGACGGCCAGGTGACCGTGCCGCGCTCCTGGGCGATGGCGCCGACGATCCGCCGGGCGCTGTCGAGGAACATCGTCGACTCGTCGATCGACGGCCGAGGCAGCGTGATCCGCCCGTCGGCCCGGTACGCCCCCGGCGGCCACATGAAGTACCCGCCGTAGGAGTGCACGTTCATCGCGAACCTGATGTTCGGGTGGGCCTTGGCCAGTGCGATGACGTTGCCACTCTCGGACTCGGACAGCTCGGCCGTACCCGCGTAGTTGCCCGAGAGGCAGTTCGCGCTGGCCCCGACATAGCCGTCGAAGTACGACCCGACGGTGTAGTTGCGGTTGACGTCGACGCCCCACGAGGTGCGGTACTTCGGGTCCCGGGCCGGCCCGGCGCAGTGGTTGACCAGGTTCTTGCGCTGGAAGTTGTAGTCGTTGAACGAGTAGTTCGCCCCGTCCGGGTTGACCGTCGGGATGACGAACACGTCGACCTGTTCCAGCAGCTCACGGGTGGCCGGGTCGGTGCGGGCATTCGCCAGCATCCGCTCGGCGAACTCCAGCGTCACCAGCGGCGTTGCCCACTCCCGGGCGTGTTCCTGGGAGTACGCCAGCACGCCGACCCGGGAGCCGTCGCGGTGCACGCCGAGGCGCAGCGCCTGCACCGTCCACGGCTTGGCCGGCACCTCGGTGCCCTGAAGCCCGTCGTCGAGGCGGGACGGTCCGGCGACCGGCATCGGCAGACCCGTCGAGCCGTCCTCGACGGTGGCCCGGAACCGGTTCGCCTGCCGGGCGTTGATGGCCGCCGCGACCTCGTCGGTGGTGCTCACCGTCGTGCCGGCGGCGTCGGTGGCGAGCGTGACCGTGAGGACGCGGTCGCGGTAGCCGACGGTCAGCGGTCGGTTGGCCCGGCCCGGGTCGACCGTGCGCACCTGCACGCCGTTCATGCCCTGGTCGCCGAAGCGGACCGACTCCACCACCACGGCGGAGACCGCCGGGTCACCCAGGTAGGCGACGGCGTTCCGGCGGTACCCCTGGGTCCTGTTCGGCAGGTCGATGACGTCGACCAGGTCCCGGTACTGGCGGGCGAGCCGCTTGATCCGCGCCTGGATGTCGACAGGCGTCAGGTACGCGTCGATGAAGTCCTTCTGGTAGCCGGCCGGCAGCGGCGGCGGGGCGGCGTTGGGCCAGAGCGCCGGCGTGATCGCCCGGCTGACCCCGCCGAGGCTGGAGGTGGCGGTCAGCTGCACCGGCCGGCTCGGCACCGGCTGGGGGAGCGCGTAGTGGTACTGATACTCGCCCGAGTCCTCGAACCGGTAGAGCGGGAACGATCCTGTCGCGCCGTCCGCGGTCCGCCAGCTGACCGTGATCTCCACGTCCGGGTCGTCGGTGGCGGTGGTGGCCACCTGCGCCTGCAGGAACGTCTGGCCCCCGGTGGTCCACCAGTACGCCTGCTGCACCTGGAGGGTGTCGACGGCCGCTGCCGCGCTGGTCCGGTGCCCGGTGGCCGGGGCGGCCAGTCCGGCGGCGGTGCGCGCCCGCGCCGCGCGGACGCTGTCGGCGAAGTGCCGGCTGCCATCGCCGGCCCGCTGCACGATCTGGGTGGCGGTGGCGCCCTGAGCGGTGAGGTCGGCGAGCTGCGCGCCGGTCAGCACCATGTCGGCGAGGAGCCGACCGTCCCGCGCCCGGGGGCGGTTGGCCAGGTCGGCGCCGACGGCGACCAACCTGTCGAGCTGGGCCTGATCGCGCAACTGCACGCGGACCAGAGCGGTCTCGGTGGCGGCCAGGGTGATCGGTGTGGCCACCGCGGCGGGTGCCGCCGTGACGGGGCCGGGATGGGACAGCGCCGCGCTGATCAGGATCGCTGTGGTGGCGGCTGCCGTCCACCGTCGTCGGACGATCATGTGCCCTCCTGTGACGGACGTCGATGCGTGTGGTCCTTACACCAGTGCACGGATCGACGTGTGTCAAGGAAACTGATCGGTAAGGGCGGCGTAAGGTCGTCTGGCGACGTCGACCGACATCATTCCCCCATCGCGTAGCCAACGAGGGGACCGTCGATGAGTCGACTACGGAGAAGTCTTGCCTTCCTGATCGTGCTGACCACCGGTCTGACGACCGCGCCGGGTGTCGCCACGGCAGCCGCGGCGCTGCCCACGTACACCTTCGTCGACCTCGGCACGCTCGGCGTGCCGAGTACGGGTGAGCCGCCCAGCAGCGACGGTTACGCCCTGAACAACGCCCGTACCGTGGTGGGCGTCTCCACGATCGACGGCATCTACAACTTCCACGGGTTCGCCTGGACGAACGGGACGATGAGCGACCTGGGCACCCTCTACGTCGACACGTACAGCGCGAGTTCCGCGGCGGGCATCAACGAGCGAGGGGTCGTCGTCGGGGCCACCCACGTCAACGCCACCGACCCTCCGCACGCCGTCCGGTACGACGGCGGCGTCATGACCGACCTCGGCACCGGGTACGGCGCGGGCAGCGGAAGCGCGGCGAACGACGTCAACTCCGACGGCGTGGTGGTCGGCAGCCGGTTCGAGAAGCAGGGCGCGCCGACCCGGGCGGTCGTCTGGCGGGACGGCAGGGTCGTCGACCTGGGCACGCTCGGCGGACAGGCGGGTCCCTGGGGCACCGACGGCATCGCCTACGGCGTGAACTCGTCCGGGCAGGTTGTCGGCGGCGCCGCCGTGCCGAGTGGCGGCCTGCACGCCTTCGTCCACAGCGGTGGCGCGCTGAGGGATCTCGGCACGCTGGGCGGCGTCACGGAGTCCACGTACGCCCGGGACATCAACGACCGGGGCCACGTCGTCGGTGTCTCGCAGAACACCGCCGGCCAGATGCACGCGACGCTCTGGCGCAACGGCACCATCCGCGACCTCGGGTCCCTCGGCGGCAACTACTCCGAGGCGCGCGCCGTGAACGAGGCCGGCCAGGTGGTCGGCATCGCCCGGACCAGCAGCCCCGACTTCTACAACGAGCGGGCGTTCCTCTGGCAGGGCGGCCGGATGGTCGACCTGAACACGCGGGTCCGGAACCTGCCACCGACGGTGACGCTGCGCTCCGCCGAGGACGTCAACGACGACGGCGTCATCGTGGGCCTCGCCTGCCCGATCGACTGTGCCGAAGGCGGCGACCGGGCCCGTCGGGCCTACCTGCTGGTGCCGACGAGCTGACCCGCGACAGGGGCGACCGGCGCCTGTCGTGCCCGTGCGGGACGGGCGCCGGTCACCGCGTCGCTGTCCCGTTGTCGTACGACTCGCGGGCGTCGAGCAGCTCGTCCCAGTGCTGCGCCACCCAGGCGCAGGCGACCGCGATCGGTTCGAGCATGCTGCGGCCCACCGGCGTCAGCTCGTACTCGACGTGCGCGCTCGCTCCGGCGTGGACGGTGCGGGCGACCAGCCCGTCCCGTTCGAGGGAGCGCAGCGACTGGGTGAGGACCTTGGGTGTGACCCGGCGCAGCGGCACGCGCAGCTCGGAGAACCGGCGAGGCCCGTCTTCCAGGCAGCGGATGACGAGCGCCGCCCACTTGTCACCGAACCGGATCGGATTGAGCGAGGAGGGGCACAGCTCGTCGAACATGTCGGCGGGCAGGGGTTGCCTCATGGCCTGACGATAGCTGGTATCCCAGCGGTAACCGGGCCCGGCGATAGCGTCGGCGAACCGGCCGGGCGCACCGGCTCCGGCCCCTGGTGAGAGGCGTCCGCCATGAACATCGTGATCTTCGGTGCGGGTGGCCGTGCCGGGCGGCAGGCCGCCGCCGAGGCGCGTCGACGCGGCCATCGGGTCACCGCCGTGGTGCGTGACCCGGCGGCCCACGACGACCTGGGCGACGCGCACGTGACAGCGGGCGACGTGACGGACGCCGCGAGCGTCGCGCGCGCCGCCGCCGGGCAGGACGCCGCACTCAGCGCCGCCGTGGACCTGTCCCAGCCACCACGCGACTTCTTCACGACGTCGTCCCGCGCCCTGGCCGCCGGCCTGGCCGAGGCGGGCGTACGTCGCCTGGTGGTGGTGGGCCTCGCGTCGATCATGCCCGGAGCGTCCGGCAGGGCCCTGATGGACGAGCCCGGCTACCCCGACGGGTACCGCTCCTTCTACCTGGGCCACGCAGCGGGCCTCGACGAGCTTCGGACCTGCGATCTCGACTGGGCGTACGTGGCCCCAGCCGGCGACTTCGACCACGACGGCACGCGGACCGGCCACTACCGGCTCGCCGAGCACGCCGACCCGACCAGCCGGATCAGCTACGCGGACTTCGCGATCGCGCTGGTCGACGAAATCCAGGCGCCCCGCCACCACCGGTCCGCCCTGAGCGTTCGGGAGGTGTGATGCCCGAGGTCCACGACAGCCCGAACACCTGGGTCGCCGCGCACATCCGCCGTTTCGAGGAGACCGGAGGCAGACCACGGCCAGGCGTGCACGATCTGCTCCTCACGACCCGGGGCCGAAGAACCGGCGAACTGCGCCGCACCGCGCTCGTGTACGAACGCGATGGCGACCGCTACGTGCTGGCCGCCTCGAACCGCGGCGCGGAGCACCACCCCGCGTGGTATCTCAACCTGCTCGCCGACCCGTACGTCACCGTGCAGGTCGGTACGGAGACCTTCACCGCCCGGGCGCGCACCGCCACGGTGCAGGAACGTCCGCGCCTGTGGCGTCTGATGGTGTCGGCCAGCTCGGAGTACGCCGCCTACCAGCAGCGGATCACCCGGGAGATTCCCGTGGTCGTCCTGGAACGCGTCGACGACTGAACGGCGAGCCCTCTACTCGGTTGCGACTGCGGCGAGGTCGGCTGCTGGCCGCTGGAAGCCCAGGTGATCACTACCGGGGAATCGGTGATGTGGCGGGGCTTCATACAGCCCTGCCGGCCCGAGCGCGACTATGGGGACTTCGGTCCGTTCGTGTTCCAGAGGGACCAGTACGAGCGCGCAGTCCGCGAGGCGGCTGCCGCCAGTCTGCCCCCAGCCCCCTGACAGGTGGCCAGCCGCGCAGGGGCGCGGCAGCCATCGCCTCGTCATCACGCCAGGGAGTGAGGCCGCATCGGCCGAGCCGCACGTCGTGGCCTTCCTCGTCGCCATTGGGATCGGGCTGCGCATCGAAGCCGCGATCAGCCAACGTCTAAGGTCCCCCGCGTGGGTGAGTTCATCGCGGTGTCCGCCTTTCGGACCGAGGACGCAGGCAGTGTGCTGGCCGCCGCCAGGCGGTTCTTCACGGTCAACGCCTGGCTGGCGGAGCCCGGCCGGGACGTGGAACCGGTGACTGACAACGACGTGCTGGGGTTCCCGCCAGTGAACGGCTGGACCGTCGTCAACTGGCCGAGCCACTTCACCGAACTCGCCGCCGCGGAGTTCATGTCTCGCGACCTCACTGTCCTGTGCAGCACTGTCCGCATCCACGACGGGGACTACTGGAGCCATTCGCTGCTGCGCGACGGTGTCACGCTGGACCGTTTCGCGACGATGCCGGACTACTTCACCGATGACCCCACGGACATCGCTCGCCTCACCGCCAAGTACGGCGGCCAGCCGGCCCTGATCGCAGAGGCAGTCGGCTGTCCAGTCGATGACGTCGCGCCTTACCTGGTTCAAGTCGACGTGGAAGACGGCGAGGACGAGGAGGGCCACTACGTCGGGGAGCCTGAGATGGGCCGGGCATTCCCTGACGATGAGTTCGAGCTGGATTCCCCCTGGGTCTTTGTCGACTTCTGGCGGAGGTTCGGCCCTCGCTATCCCGACGACCTGTCCACCCACCTCTGGCGCCTGCGCCTGGCCGAAGGATGGCTCGACAAGCTTCCGGGCGGAGATGCGGAGCTGTAACCAGGGCTGAGCGCCGAAGCGGATCTTTGCGGGCCGGGGTTCGGGGCGCGACCCGTGCAACACCGGCAACATCCTCGCCGCGCCCTCCAGCACCAGCACCCGGGGGAGCACGGGACCATCCGGAGACCCTGATCTACCAGCCCGATCGCCGGGCAGAGTCACGGCCGAGCCGTATGGCACGCGGGATAGTTGGAATGGCCCAGGTGCCGCGATCATGCGGCCGACCTGGGCCTTGGTGGGTGGAGCGGGCGACGGGAATCGAACCCGCACCGTCAGTTTGGAAGACTGAAGCTCTGCCATTGAGCTACGCCCGCGCTCGGCCCCGCCGAAACGGGGCGCGCCGACAGCGTACCCAATGGCGGTGGTGGGCGCGCGACCGCGCCACCGCCCCCGCGGCGTCGTGTCGCCGCGCGGCACCCTCAAGATCCGCACAACAACACCGAAGTTGTGGCATCCGCGCGCCGGGAAGCCGCAATTTCCCCGATGTTGCGCGGATCTTGCGGCCAACGGCCAACGGCCAAGGTCAAAGGCCAGCGGGCGGCGGGCCGCGAAAGGTGGGGGAGATGGGTGCTTTGGGGAAATCTGTCCGGGTGGGGGACGCCCCGGCACTGCCTGAGGCGCGGCGACGGCATAGACTGCACGTCGCCACGGGGTGTGGCGCAGCTTGGTAGCGCACTCGCTTTGGGAGCGAGGGGCCGTGGGTTCAAATCCCGCCACCCCGACTGTCGTTCGCGTCCGGGTCGCCCCGGGCGCTGCGAGCCGGACCCGCCGGCTCGCCTACACTCGATGGGCCAATCGAAGGCCCAGAATCAAAACCCAGATCCGTCAAGGAGTACGCCTGTGAAGAGCACCGTCGAGACTCTGAGCCCGACGCGCGTGCGGCTCGCCATCGAGGTGCCGTTCGTCGAGCTCGAGCCGAGCCTCAAGAAGGCGTACCGGGAGATCGGTTCGCAGGTCCAGGTCCCGGGCTTCCGCCGGGGCAAGGTGCCGACCGCGGTGATCGACCAGCGGGTGGGCCGGGGCACCGTCCTCAACGAGGCGGTCCAGGAGGCCATCCCGGAGAACATCATGGCCGCGGTACGCGAGCACGACCTGAAGACGCTGGGGCGTCCCGAGGTCGAGATCACCGAGTTCAACGACGGTGACTCGCTGAACTTCACCGCCGAGGTCGACGTCCGCCCGGAGATCACGCTGCCCGACGCCAGCACCATCGAGGTGACCGTCGACGAGCTGCAGATCGACGAGAGCGAGATCGACGAGCAGGTCAAGAACCTGCGCGAGCGGTTCGCCACCCTCAAGACCGTCGAGCGCGCCGCCGCCGAGGGCGACTACGTGCAGATCGACCTCAACGCCACCGTCGACGGCGTGGACGTGCCGGGCGGCCAGGCGAGCAACATCTCCCACGAGGTGGGCAGCAAGCAGCTCCTGCCGGGTCTGGACGAGGCCGTCGTCGGTCTCGCCGCCGGCGACAGCACCACCTTCACCACCCAGCTCGTGGGCGGCGACTTCGCCGGCCAGGACGCCGAGGTGGCGGTGACCGTGCGCACGGTCAAGGAGAAGGAGCTGCCGGAGCTGAACGACGAGTTCGCCCAGATGGCCAGCGAGTTCGACACGATCGACGAGCTGCGCGACGACCTGCGCGGCCGGGTCACCCAGGGCAAGCAGGTCGAGCAGATCTACGCCGCCCGGGACAAGGCGCTCGCGCAGCTGGTCGAGACCGCCGAGGTGCCCGCGCCGGAGGGTGTCGTGCGCGAGGAGGTCGCCAGCCGCAAGCAGGCCATGGTCGACCAGCTCGAGCGGATCGGCGCCTCCCTGGAGGAATACCTCGCGGCCGAGGAGAAGACCGAGGAGCAGATCGACGCCGAGCTGACCGAGGCGGCCACCGAGGGCGTCAAGGTCCAGCTCCTGCTCGACACGCTGGCCGACGCGGAGGACGTGCAGGTCTCCGACGACGAGTTCGGGCACGAGATCGTGCACCGGGCGCAGCGCGCCGGGATGGCCCCGCAGCAGTACTACGACCAGCTGGTGCGCTCCGGCGCCGCCGCCGCGGTCTTCGGTGACGTGCGGCGCGGTAAGGCGCTCGCGGCAGTCATGGAGCGCATCTCGATCAAGGACGCGGCCGGTAACCCGGTCACCCTGGACGCGTTGCGCGCCGCCAACGAGGCCGAGCACAACCACGAGCACTGATCGTCGGGTGCGGCCGCCGTCCGCCGCTGCGCGGTGCACGGCGGCCACACCCGTTCCCGGGTACGCCCGGAAGCCCGCGCCGCGGGTGCGCCCGACGCGACTGCGCTGAGAGCGAACAGTGCCCCGACCGGGACTCTGCCGCCCCGCACAGCGGTTAGTGTCGGGAAAGACGGTACGGAGAGCGAAGGGCTGCCATGACCGACATGCACATCCCCAAGAAGTCGCTCCGGGCGATTGACGCGCGCGGTGGCGACTCCATTGGCAACCTCGACGACTCGGTCTACAACCGGTTGCTCAAGGAACGCATCATCTTCCTGGGCAGTGAGGTGACCGACCAGGTCGCCAACCGCATCTGCGCGCAGCTGCTGCTGCTCGCCGCGGAGGACCCGGACCGCGACATCAACCTGTGGATCAACTCGCCGGGTGGCTCGGTCTACTCGGGCATGGCGATCTACGACACCATGCAGTTCATCGACAACGACGTGTCGACCGTGGCGATGGGCATGGCTGCCTCGATGGGTCAGCTGCTGCTCTGCGCGGGCACGAAGGGCAAGCGTTACGCGCTGCCGCACGCCCGGATCATGATGCACCAGCCGTCCGGTGGTCTGGGCGGCACGGCGTCCGACATCGCCATCCAGGCGGAGCAGATGCTCTACACGAAGCGGATGTTCCAGGAGCGGGTCGCGCACCACACCGGCCAGAGCCAGTCGCAGATCGAGGCCGACTCGGACCGGGACCGTTGGTTCACCGCCCAGGAGGCCATGGACTACGGCTTCATCGACAAGGTGATCATCGGGGCCGCTCAGGTTCCGGATGGCGCCGGGACCCTGAGCTGAGGAGCTGACGATGACCGATCTGAGCCTGCCGCCCCAGTTCGCGGCCGTGCACAACCGCTACGTTCTGCCGTCGTTCGTCGAGCGCACGTCGTACGGGGTCAAGGAGTCGAACCCGTACAACAAGCTCTTCGAGGACCGGATCATCTTCCTCGGTGTGCAGGTGGACGACGCGTCGGCCAACGACGTGATGGCCCAGCTGCTCACGCTGGAGGGCACCGACCCGGACCGCGACATCATCATGTACATCAACTCGCCTGGTGGCTCGTTCACGGCCATGACGGCGATCTACGACACGATGCAGTACGTCCGTCCGGACATCTCGACGGTCTGCCTCGGGCAGGCCGCCAGCGCGGCGGCGGTGCTGCTGTCGGCGGGTACTCCGGGTAAGCGGATGGCCCTGCCGAACTCGCGGATCATCATCCACCAGCCGGCCACCGAGGGCGGCTACGGGCAGGGCTCGGACATCGAGATCCAGGCCCGGGAGATCCTGCGGATGCGTACGCAGTTGGAGGACATGCTGTCCCGCCACTGCAACCGCCCGATCGATCAGGTTCGCAAGGACATCGACCGCGACAAGATCATGACGGCCGCGGAGTCCAAGGAGTACGGGCTGGTGGACACCATTCTGACCAGCCGCAAGAAGGGTCTGCTGGCTGCCAACGCGGCCAGCTGAGTCAGTACCGGGTCAGAGGTTGGCCGGGGCCTTGGTTCCCGGCCGACCTCTGACACACCCGTTTTGGGGGTCGGAGAATGCCCCGCCAGCGGGTAACGTCGGGTCCGTACCGCTTCGCCGGTCGGGCCGGTGGGGCGAACCAAACCGGGCGGCGCGCAGCGTCCGCAGGTCAGGGCCGGGTCTCCGGCCGACGAGTGCAGGGAGAACGTAGGTGGCACGGATCGGTGACGGCGGCGACCTACTGAAATGCTCCTTCTGCGGTAAGTCGCAGAAGCAGGTGAAGAAGCTCATCGCGGGCCCTGGGGTCTACATCTGCGACGAGTGCATCGATCTCTGTAACGAGATCATCGAAGAGGAGTTGGCCGAGTCCGGCGAGGTGAAGTGGGAAGAGCTTCCCAAGCCGATGGAGATCTGCCAGTTCCTCGACAACTACGTCGTCGGCCAGGATCAGGCCAAGAAGGCGCTCGCCGTAGCGGTCTACAACCACTACAAGCGGATCCAGGCCGAAGCGGCCAACGCGCCCGGCTCCGGCAGTGATGCCGTCGAGCTGGCGAAGTCCAACATCCTGCTGCTCGGCCCGACAGGGTGCGGCAAGACCCACCTGGCGCAGACGCTCGCCCGGATGTTGAACGTCCCGTTCGCCATCGCCGACGCCACGGCGCTGACCGAGGCGGGCTACGTGGGCGAGGACGTGGAGAACATCCTCCTCAAGCTGATCCAGGCCGCCGACTACGACATCAAGCGCGCCGAGACCGGCATCATCTACATCGACGAGGTCGACAAGATCGCCCGTAAGTCGGAGAACCCGTCGATCACCCGCGACGTCTCCGGCGAGGGTGTGCAGCAGGCTCTGCTCAAGATGCTCGAGGGCACGGTCGCCAACGTGCCGCCCCAGGGCGGTCGCAAGCACCCGCACCAGGAGTTCATCCAGATCGACACCACGAACGTGCTGTTCATCTGCGGTGGCGCGTTCGCCGGCCTCGACCAGATCATCGAGTCCCGCACCGGGCAGGGCGGCACGGGCTTCGGCGCCCGGCTGCGGTCGGTCTCCGAGCGGTCGACCGACGACATCTTCAGTCAGGTCATGCCGGAGGACATGCTCAAGTTCGGGCTCATCCCCGAGTTCGTCGGCCGGCTGCCGGTCATCACCAACGTGCGCAGCCTGGACCGCAGCGCCCTGGTGCGCATCCTCACCGAGCCGCGCAACGCCCTGGTCCGGCAGTACCAGCGTCTGTTCGAGTTGGACGGTGTCGAGCTGGAGTTCGACGAGCCGGCACTGGAGGCCATCGCCGACCAGGCGATGCTGCGGGGCACGGGTGCCCGAGGCCTGCGCGCCATCATCGAGGAGGTCCTGCTCTCCGCGATGTACGAGGTGCCGAGCAACCCCGACGCCGCTCGGGTGCTGATCACCCGCGAGGTCGTCCTGGAGAACGTCAACCCGACAATCGTTCCGCGCGAGTTCACCGGGCGTCGGGCCCGGCGGGACCGCGAGGAGAAGTCGGCCTGATCCTCCCCGCGTCACGCCGGCCGTTCGTCACTGACGCGGCCGGCGTGACCGTGTTCGGCGGTCCCACTCGCCCGACGGGGTGACCGTCATCATCATCAGTCGAGCTGGTTCCTCGGCGTCGTTGCGGTAGCCGTGTTCCCGGTCGGCGTGGAACTCGATCGTGTCACCGGCCCTTACGGTGTGGTCCTGCCCGTCGACCCGGACGATCACGGTCCCGCTGAGGACGTGCAGGACCTCGCGGGTGCCGCGGGGGTGGTCGGAGGAGCGGTGTCCGTCTCCGGGTTCCATCCGCCAGTCCCACAGCTCGACGAGGTCGGGTTCGCCCAGCCCGCTGAGTAGGCGGGCACGGCCGCCGTGCTCGCCCTGCCACAGCACGGGCGCCTCGGCCGTGGGGCTGATCCTGACCGTCTGCTCCTCGTCGGGCTCGACCAGCCGGGCGATGTTGACACCGAACGCGTCGGCGACCCGGCACAGTGTGCCGACGCTGGGGTTGGTGCGTGCGCCCTCGATCTGCACGAGCATGCCCTTGCTCACCCCGGAGCGACCGGCCAACTCCTCGAAGGACCAGCCCCGGGCGGCGCGTAGCTCGCGTACCTGCCGGGCCACTGCGGCCGTCACCGCGCCCACCCGGCCACCTGCGTCGGTCATCAGACTATCCTTCACGGTCACTATTGTGATACGACAGTTGGATGTTCTCCATTCTCCTGGCAGCGCTCTCCGCAGTCGCGTTCGGCACGGCCGACTTCTCCGGCGGCAAGGCGTCCCGGCGCGCCGACCCGATCGCGGTGACCGTGGTCTCCCAACTGTTGAGCGTCCCGCTGCTGGTCGTACTCGTGCTGGTGGTGCCCGGGTCACCGACGGGTACCGACATCGCCTGGGGGTTGCTCGCGGGGGTGGCGGGAGCGGGCGGGATCGTCCTGCTCTACCGGGCGCTCGCCGGCGGGATGATGGCAGTGGTGGCACCGGTCACCGCGATCACCGCAGCGGTGGTTCCGATCGTCGCGGGCCTGTTCACCTCCACGTTCCCCGGCGCTCTGGCGCTCACCGGCGCCGGTCTCGCGGTGGTCGCGATCGCTCTGGTCAGCCTCGGCGAGGGGGGCGGCCGACCCACGGTTCCCGCGCGGACGGTGGGGCTCGCTCTCGCGGCCGGCGCGCTCTTCGGCGTGTTCTTCACACTGCTCGGTCAGGCCAGCGAGGGCGCGGGCATGTGGCCCGTGGCGGCGGTACGGACCAGCTCGATCGCCTTCGGCCTGCTCCTCGCCGCCCGCACCGGTGTGCGACTGCGGCTCGGACGGCGGGTGCTGGGCTGGGCGGCCGCCGCCGGGCTGCTCGACAGCACCGCCAACGCCCTCTTCATGGCCGCCGCTGCCCGGGGCCACCTCAGCATCGTCGCGGCGATCGCCGCGCTCTACCCCGCCAGCACGGTACTGCTCGCCCTGGCCGTCGACCGGGAACGACTGCGCCCGGTCCAGGTCGCCGGCCTCGGGTTCGCGGCGGGTGCTCTCGTACTGGCCAGCATCTGACGCTGTCCACACCGGCCCGTCCGGTCGTACTCTGGGCTCATGCGCGTCGCCGTCTGCCAGCTGAACGCCCGAGACGACCGCAAGGCCAACCTGGCCGCCGCGGAGGTGCTGCTGGAACGCGCCGCCGACGGCGGCGCGGACCTTGCCATCCTTCCCGAGTACGTCGACTATCTCGGCCCTGCGGACGGTCTGCCCGACCCGGAGCCGGTCGACGGCGAGGTGGGCAGCTTCTTCGCGGGCGTCGCACAGCGGCTGGGCATGTGGGTGCTGGCGGGGTCGTTCCACGAGGCCGGCCCGGACCCGGCGCACACCTGGAACACGTCGCTGGTCTTCGACCGCTCCGGCAACCTGGCCGCGAGCTATCGCAAGATCCACCTGTACGACGTGGAGATCCCCGGCCGCGTGTCCTACCGGGAGTCCGAGACGGTCGCGCCCGGTGTCCAACCCGTCGTGGTGAGCGTGGAGGGTCTCCGGGTCGGGTTGTCGATCTGCTACGACCTGCGCTTTCCCGAGTTGTACCGTCGCCTCGCCACCGAGGGCGGCGCCCAACTCCTGGTGGTGCCGGCGGCGTTCATGATGCACACCGGGCGGGACCACTGGGAGGTTCTCCTGCGGGCCCGGGCCATCGAGAACCAGTGCTTCGTGGCGGCGGCCGGTCAGACCGGTGACCACGAGCCGGGCCGCACCTGCTTCGGGCGCAGCATGGTGGTCGACCCGTGGGGCACGGTCCTGACCCAACTGCCCGACGGACCGGGGGTGGCTGTGGCCGACCTGGACCTCGACCGGCTCGCCGTCGTCCGGGCCGAGCTGCCGAGCCTCGCCAACCGTCGCCTCTGAGCTCAGCCCTCCAGGAGCACGCCGATCGTGGCAAGGCCGGCGATGACTGCGGCGGTGACCAGCAGGGCGGTGGTCATCCGGGACCTGCCGCGGCGGGCCAGCCGTCCCACCGAGAAGACCAGGACCACCAGTACGACCGCGCCGATCACCAGCTGCCAGAACGGCAGGAGAACGCCGAGCAGTGCTTCCTCGGCGAACACCGCGGTATCCAGCCCGGACTCATCCATGACTGACACTCTGGCACGCCGACGCGCGCCGCGTCGCCGACCACGATGGAGACCGCGCCGATCGGCTCGGTCAAACCAGTGATGAACCCTGATTTGCCTTCTCCCGGCCGTCCGCGTAACTTTCTCTCTGCACGGGGGAGGCCGGACAAACCGGCTGAGAACGGGCTCCGGGCTCGTGGCGGCAACGCCGAGCGAGGCCGGGATCGGGCGGTGCGAAACACCTCGGAGACGGGGTTGCGGACGCGAAGCCGACCGGGTAGAGTTCTGAGGCCGGCAGGAGCCGGGCGGAGAGCCGCGAAGCGGCGATCGGCCGGTCTGCGGCTTCCCACGACAGTAACGACCGCCGGATACGGCGTGCGTCGTCGTGGGTCCGGACGAACCAAGTTGATCGCCTCAAATACGAGGTTGACAACGAAAGTTCAACCAAGTAGGTTTGAGCGGTTGCCCCGAAACGGGGTTCCACGGATGTGGAGCTTCTGATCGGTGTGTGGTTGTTCTTTGAGAACTCAACAGGGTGCTTGTAAAGCCAGTGCCAATTATGATTTATACCCCGGACTGGCAGCCTGCTTTTGGTGGG